>JALZAL010000042.1 GCA_030948325.1 Candidatus Dormiibacterota bacterium | reverse complement strand
CGCCGTACCCGTAAAAGACCGGCATGTGGCATCGCCGAAGCTGGTTTCGGTCGAAGCGATACTCACCGAAGGCTCGCAACATGGCGGCAAGACCGAGGGGACGTTTTCCCATCCATGGTGGCGGCGGGCCGGCCGGCGACGGGAGCTCGACTCCCTGACGAACCTGCTGGCTGGTGAAGGCGCGCATGAATTCCGGGCCTTCGGCGCCGGCCAGCGCCTGACGCAACGTGCGGTCGAGCGCCGCCTCTTCCGGGCCCAGAGGCCCGGGGACCCGGGCCGGCTCGAACACGGCCAGGCTGCACAATCGTTCGGGATAGGTGCCTGCGAAGGCGAGAGAGACGAAGCCGCCACCTGAATAGCCAACCAGATGGAAGCGCCGGAGTTGGAGCGCGTCCGCAAATCTGGCCAGGGCAGTTACTTCCTGCTCGACCGAGTAACCAGGCGGTGGTTCATCTCCCGCGTACACCTCCAGGTCTTTGAAATGGAAATCAACCTCATCGCCGAGTGCCGACTGCAGCGGCGCATAGCGGATGGCCGCCGGCATCACGCCGCCGGGTAGGGCAATCACCTGGCTTTTCATCTCGTGATCTCCCTTCACGGCTGATGGCTCCAGCATCGCCGGAATGCGGTCGGCGACAGATTCTCGGTCCACGGCCACCGTCGAAGACTACCTCAGATCAACAAGCGTCCGGCCACGACGTTCGCGGCGGATCGTCGCGCGCTATTGACGCTCCGTCCAATCTGACCTAAGCTGCGACACGGAGAGAGGCGGATTTCTCCGGGGAGGCTTGGCGGGGATGGCTGCTTTTCTGATGCAGCTTAAGAATTGGGGCGTTCCGGGATTCCGATCTAGCACACCGTGGAAGCAGGTGGTGGCGACGATCGGCTACCTGGTAATCGCCGTCTGGCTTTTCCAGGGCTTTACCGGTCGCCTGGGTCTGGCGGCTTTTGGCCTCGCGGTGCTCGCCGCGGTGTTGGTTGGATCAAATGCTTGGAAGATCCGCTCCAAACTCCCCCTTGTGAGTTCGCCGAGCAGAGGAAAAGTGGTCGCCGGCTGGGGCGTCATCGTTGTAGCCCTACTTATTGCGTGGACATGGAGCCTTGCGGAGACCGCGCCAGCCACTACCGCGGGCGCAACCAGTCTAAGGTCCGGCAGCGGAGGGGTAGGAGGCGCCGCACCCACGGCGGTCCGTCCCGAGTCGTCGGCGTCGACCCGTACGCCGGTGGCTACTGCAACTGCGTCACCGACTCCAACGCCGACTCCGACTCCAACTGCAACGCCGAAGCCGAAGCCAACTCAAGCTCCAACGCCAACTCAACCACGAGCGACGCCTACCCCAGCGCCTCCGACACAACCACCGGCCCCGGCGGTCAACACCTGCGGCGCTCCGGCCAATCCCTGGGGCTACAATTTCTGCGGCGGCAGCTACATCTACAGCCCGCCCAGCAACTTCTGCAGTTACTTCAGCTGCATTGCGTCGTTCTGGAAGTCAACCAACGGCTACGTCGAGCAGTGCGTTGATGGCATGTTCAGCCATTCGGGAGGCCGCCAGGGGTCATGCTCGTATCACGGTGGAAATCAGCGGCCGCTATACGGGCCCTAAGCCACGGTCAGCTAGTTGAGGTTCCCGGACAGATCTGAGACGTTTAGGCTGCATTCGTCACTCTCGCCACGCAGCCGCCACGCCGACGGCGCGGGCCAGCCGCACCGCCCTCATTCGGGCGCGCACCCGATCCAATCTCGCAGCCCAGCAACCCCGGGCGGTCGACCTCCTTGGGTTGCGACAAACAGGAATCCAGGCCCTTCTTGATAGTGGTGCTGACGGAGCCACCGGCGGGGATCAGCGGGATTCTCCTCGATGGGACGGTTTCGGTGCTGGCATGCCGGCACCATGCGGCCGGATGTCTCATGTCTATGCGGGAATCTCAGCTAAACTCTCTTCGAGCTACTTCGTCCTCGAGTCGGGACATCCGCGTCTGCATCTCCTTCATCGCCTCCATCAGGTCAGCAGTGGTGTACTTATGGACCCCCTCGGTGCGCTGCATGACGAAAGTCGTCACGGTGGCGGTAACGAGACCGAAGCAGGCGATGCCCAGAACCATTAGGAAGGCGGCCACAGCGCGACCAGGTACGGTCGCGGGACCATTTCCGTGACCGAGGGTAGCCATAGTTGTGAAGGCCCACCAGACGGAGTCGCCGAAGTTGGCGAAGTCCGGGTTGACGCCGTGTTCGAACTCGTAGGTCAGCCCCGCGCCGATCCAAACCAAACCGAACGCCGCGAGCAGCAGCGTTGGAACCCCATTTCGCTTACCGATCCAATGCAGCCGCCCAGCCGCTCGGTTGGCGTCGATTAGGCTACGAGCGATAAGGCCGAGCCGTACGATCCTGAGCAACCGCAGCAAGATCGCAAGTCGGGCCAGTCCGAATAGACGCAAATAGCGCAGCGAGGGCAGGACGGCCAGTATGTCTATCCAGTGCCGCCTGAGATACCGCCACCGCGACGGCGCGCCATAAATGCGGACGATGAACTCAGTGACAAAGATCGCGGTGATCACATTGAGGATCAGCTCCACGGTCGGAAGGCTTATAAGAGGACTGGACTGCTCCTCTTCCAGGCCCAAACCGACATAGACAAGAGCAAGGGCAGCCATGAACAGCGTCCATGGCAAGTCGTAGTGATGAAAGAACCAGTTGATCCGATCCCGAAGTGGGCCGAGCCCTGTGACTGGCCCTTCGGTCGAGACTGCCCCCGCCAAAACTATGTTGTGCCCCCTCGGTCACCGAGCGTAACGCTTGAACGGTGCTGGGTCAAGGCCCAATCGATCGGAACCCACGGATACGGAACTCCAAGTTACGACACGCCGGTTGCCACACCGGTAGATCGCAATCGGTCCGCATGATGCGTGGCTCCGAGTTGCTCGTACTGTCGCAACGCGTGACTTCCTCGATGACGGTTTCTGGGCGGAACCCGGCGCCGAGCTCGAGGGCTCCGAGGACCGACTCCATCGCCCCGGCCAGCCCGTTCGGAACCTGGATTCGGTCAGGTACCGCGCGTTGCATCCCTCGTGCCGGCTCCTTGGCCGCGCTCGACAGGGCCTCTCTGAGCGACTCTTCCACCGTCGAGCCTGACTCGACGGCCCGGGTGCCTTCGTCAATGAGGTCCAGCACCATCGTCGTGAACGTGGCCGCCTCGACATCGCGCAGCCATACGGACAGGTCGCGTTGCAAGATCAGCCAGGTACGCTCCTTCATGCGCGCACCAGTAACACATCGGGGATCGCCAGGAGCCCCGCGGGCAGCTGGGTTCCAGGATGCAATTTGCTCAAATCCCGACTGATCTCCAGCACGCGCTCTCCAAGCTCGAGCGTCCCGACACGGTAGGGATTCCAGCGGTCGCGACTCTTCGCCTCCATACTCGCCGCCATCGAGAACCTCCACTTGCCGCCGCGCTGGATAGGGGCCGCCAGCCGGTGAAAGTCCTCCGAGGGGATCAAGAAGGTCGGGTCGGCCAGGCCCATCGACCTCGGGTCGAGATAGGCCACGAAGTACCAGTAGAAGGGGCTGTTGACCAGCCGCTCAACCGCGATGTCGAAGAAGATGTTCATGTACCGAACGTTCTTCGACATCTTGTGCAGGCTCATCGCGCTCTT
>JALZAL010000349.1 GCA_030948325.1 Candidatus Dormiibacterota bacterium | reverse complement strand
TATTGACTGTGGTCGACCACGCGAGGCCCTGATTGAGCCCGAGCAGCACGTTCGCAAACACGACCCAGCCCCAGGAGGGCGCGAGGATGATCAACGGAGGAACCGGCAAGGCCGCCATCCAACCCACCAGCAGTACGGTCCGGCGGCCGAAGCGATCGGCAAGCCGCCCCGCGATGAAGTTGCTCGTGGCCTTGACTAAGCCGAAGCTGATCAGGAATGAGAGGATCGCGGCGCTGCTGGCGAGGTGAAAGTCATTCTCGGCGAGCGGTGCCAGGGTCGACCGCTCGACTCCCACCACTCCGCCGACGAACGCATTGATCGCAACCAAGAGAGCGAACTGTTGCCAGTTCGCACGTAGGCCGAGTCGGATCGCCCCCTCTGCCTTCATGCGGGGGGCCTCAGGCGATGGCGCAGCGGTTGGCTCCTGCCTCCAGTTCGCTGGGATTGCCGGGAAATTCTCCGCGCTCATTGAGCTCGACGATCCGTAAGTGGTTCGGCGGATCTGGAGGGTTCCGCGCCAAAACGGCCTCTACGAATGCGGCTTCCTCTAGTCTGGCGAGCGCCAACGTATTTCGGATTGTCCCGACCGTCGTCCCCAACATCCGGCCATCGAATGGTATTGGCTCCGAGACGTGTCCGGGAAACACTTCAGCGGCCTCGGGCAGCTGGAGGAGACGGCTGACCGACAAATGTAGGAGACGTGCGCGCGACGCGCGCTCCTCGCGAGTACGACTGTCGAGGTCAGGCCTGCCCACGCTGTTAAGAAACAACGTGTCGCCTGTGAACGCGGCGGTGGTGTCGAGCAGGTAGGTCGTGCTCTCCTCTGTATGCCCAGGGGTACGCATGGAAACCATGGCCGTCGACCCGAATGTGATCCGGTCGCCGTCGGCCACAGGTCGGAAGGGATACTGAGCGCGGTCTTGGGTTGGCAGCAGGAGCGCGGCGCCCTCAAGGTGGGCCAGCTGCCTCGACCGCGAAAGATGGTCAGCGTGGATGTGGGTGTCGACGACCGCCACGAGCCGCCAGCCGCGCCCACGGATCAGTCCGACATAGACCTCGGGATCGACCGATGCGTCGATGACGACCGCTTCGGACTGTGATTCCACAATGTAGGAAAGGCATCCCTTGCCAGTCCTCCGGACCTGTACGACTTCGCAGCCAGAGATCGTTGTTTGGGAGGTGTTCCAGGCGAGCGACCAGGAGCGCATGCCGCCGTCGAGCGTCACTGCTTCGACGCCGTTCCTTCTGAGCAGGTCGGTAGCGATTGCTGCGGTCCGCCCAACTCCACAGACCGTGACGAGCTCCCGAAGCAAGTCTAAATCCAACAAAGGTCCGAGCCGACCGGATTGGAGATCACTGTAGGCGTCCACGTGGATGCTCCCCGGAATCTCCCAATCGACATCCGAGGACGACCGGACATCGAGAACAGTGACCGGCCGGCCTGCAGCGAGCAGCTCCTGGAGTTCGCCGACCGAGATGCGGTCAGCTGTTATGAAACGCATCCTCCAGGAGCCTCGCTGAGGTGTCGTGTCGCTTCAGGCGAAAGCGACCGACTTGGCACCGGCGACGATCTCCTCCACTATCTTGGCGGCCCCGACGATGCTCACGCCGTCTGCCAGCTGCTCCGGCGTGATGCCCCGCGGCTTGGCACAGGCGCCGCAAAGCCACACCTTCCCTTGGTTGGCGATGAACTCAGCCATGAGATCGTGGAGCTTCGGCAGCCCACTCGCCTCGACGCCCTCGTTGCCGCCTTTGCACCCCAGGCGAACCGCTTCGATTGTGCAGAGGACGATTGCCTCCTGTCCCGCCGTGGCCGCGATGTTGGCGGCAACGAAGGGCAGGGTCGCCCTCTCCGGCTCGTCGCGGCCCCAGGTGCAGTTGAAGATCAGCTTTTCGTTCATTTCTGTCTCTCCACAGTGATGGTGAGGCGCCCGTCGTCGTGCGCCTCGGTGGACGTGATCCGCTGCCCGAGCAGCCTCACCAGCGAGGGCAGATCCTCCTTGGCGGCCGGATCGCTGACGACGACCTCTAGCGACCCGCCTATCGAGACCTTGGCGATCTGGCGCCGGAACTCCTGAGCCAGGCCGTCGGCGCAGCCCATGTCGCCGGCGTCGAAGACCTGCGTCGGGCCAGCAATGAGGCTGAGCTCTTTCTGGAATCCGGAACAGAGGAGATCGATCCGTTCGACTCCCTGGGGCCCGACGTTTAGGTAAACGAGCTGCTCGATTACGTCGCGTGAGCCGCCATCCCATACGACGTTGAACCGCCAGCTGATGCGGTGTCGCATCCCGACCTCGTCCTCGGTCGAGGATATGAGGTCGAAAACGATCGCCGACCCGAACCAGCTCCGGATGCGGCCAACGATCGCTTCTCGGCCGTCGTACTCCTCCAGCCCATGTGGGAGCAGGAACCGAGCGTGCGCGTCGCTCGCCAGGGAGGCCGCCAGACGTTCGAAGTCGCGCGCGGCCAGCAGTCCCAGGAACTTGCGCGCAGGTGCGGGCTCAGCTGTCGCGGCCACGACTAACTCGGCTGTCGGAACGCCTCTCTGCTCGATCATCTCGACCACCTCCTGAAGTCCGTTGCCGGCATTGTCTGGGCTGGTTCGCAAATTGTCAAGAGATCAATTGAATCCTTGACAGTCGACCCGGAAAAAGCGATACTGGTCGGCAACCGATGACAGAGCGAGCTTTGAAGATCGAGCTCTTCGATCAATTCGCCCGGGTCGCGCAGGCCGCCGCTAGCGGTCGCCGGGTAGAGATCGTCGATGTGCTGGCCAACGGCGAGCGGAGCGTCGAGGAGCTGTCGCGCCAGGTCGCGATGTCAGTCGCCAACACCAGCCGTCACCTGCAGGTCTTGAAGGAGGCCGGCCTTGTGGCCGCCACCAGGGACGGGACCCGCGTTCGGTATCGGCTGGCCTCACCGGCCGTCTACCGGTTCTGGGTGGCATTGCGCTCGCTGGCGGCTGAAAGGTTGCCCGGCGTACAGGGCCTCGTCGAGGCGTATCTAGGCTCACGGGAAGGCCTCGAAGCGATCAATGGCGAGGAACTTCTGGCTCGACTCAGGTCCGGCGAACCGTTGGTGGTGGTCGACGTGCGACCGGCCGAGGAGTATCAAGCAGGGCATGTTGCAGGGGCGGTTTCGATTCCGCTTGCGGAGTTGGAGGAGAGGCTGCGTGAATTGCCACGCGAGCGGGAAGTCGTCGCTTATTGCCGCGGTCCGTACTGCGCTTTTGCGCCGGAAGCGGTCCGTACTCTCCGTGCGCACGGTTACGCTGCCCGATATCTGACCGGCGGGCTGCCGGAATGGGCCGACGCCGGACATGGTGTCGAGTCGAAAGCCTCGACTGCGGACGGATGAGTCGAATGGACCTGACGGCGGATCAGCAGACGGCGATGCTGGCCGACCGCTACACGCAGCGCGCCCCAGTGTATGACGCCATGTGGAGTCCTATCATCCGACCCGCAGGCGAGCGCTTGATCGCACACCTCCCGTTCTCCAGCAGAAGCAGTCTCGTTGTTGACATTGGCACCGGCACAGGCGCACTGTTGCCGGCGATACAGAGGTCAGCTCCGAGCGCCGTCGTCATTGGCATCGATCGTTCACAGGGCATGCTTCGCCTGGCCAAAGAGAAGCATTCGGGCCCGCTGGCACTCATGGACGTGCAGAGGCTGGCGCTACCCGCCAACCGATTTGAGGTCGCGGTCGTTGCCTTCGTCCTGTTTCACCTGCCTTACCCCGACCAATGCCTCGCGGAGGTGAACCGGGTGTTGCAGTCGGGAGGCGCCGTGGGCACGGTTACATGGGGAGCCGAAAGAATGCCGCCGGCCAACGCCATTTGGGACGAAGAGTTGCATGCAGCCGGCGCCAAGGTCATGGACCTGCCCGCGGTCGACAATCGGGCTTGCTGCGACAGCAATCGGAAGATGACGACGCTACTTGGACAAGCAGGCTTCGTCACCATCAGGGTTTGGAGTGAGTCGATTGAGCACCGATGGCGACCGGAAGACCATTTCGATTACCAGGTGAGGAGTACCTCGCGATTGCTTCTTCAATCACTAGACGTCGAGGATCGGGAGACCTGCTTGCACCGCGTTCGAGATCGTCTGTCCGGTGCCGACGCCGAGCAGTACGTCTACCAAGGTGAGCTGATCATTGCGACGGCAATCAAGGCAGATCAACCGGCTGCCAATCACTAGGGGAAGACGATGGCCGAAATACTTGAGGTGGTCAATCTGGACGCACTGCGCAAAGAGGTGCGGGAGAAATATCGCGAAGTCGCAGAGGATCCCACTGCCGCGTACCACTTCCATACCGGGCGTGCTCACGCTATTCGACTTGGCTATCCCGCGACGCCCCTCGACCAGCTTCCCGACTACGCATGCGAAGCGTTTGCGGGCGTTGGCAATCCTTTCTTTTGGGGCGGACCGAAGCCTGGTGAGAGGGTTGTCGATCTCGGATCCGGAGCTGGTATGGATTCGTTCCTAACAGCGCTTTGGGTGGGTAGCGAAGGTCAAGTGATTGGAGTCGACATGACTCCTGAAATGCTTGATCGCAGCCGGTCAATGGCAGCCAAGTTGGGACTGGACAATGTCGAGTTTCGCGAGGGCCTGATCGAAGACTTGCCCGTCGAAGATGGCTGGGCTGATGTTGTGATCTCCAACGGTGTGATCAACCTCTGCCCGGACAAGATCAGCGTCTATCGCCAAATCTTTCGGGTGCTAAAGCCGGGAGGCCGAATGACGGTGGCGGACATCTGCCTCGAGCGCCCCGTCCCGGAGGAGGCGCTTCATGACATCGATCTCTGGACGGGTTGAATCGCAGGAGCCCTGCCGTGCGCAGGGTGGGAGACGGTGATCACCGGCGCTGGCCTCGTCGATGTCGAGCTCGCGAATCCGCTTGACACCTTCGCGGGTGCAAGCGGAGAGGCAAGCGCTCGGGAGTTCGGAACGTTGGGGTACTCAATTCGAGCGCGCAAACAGGCTTGATTAGGACGGCTCGCGGGGAGGGCAAAGCCCTACCGGCAAAATGGCCCGTGACTAACGGGCCTTTTTGGCACCAGTGTCCGGAGACGGTCTTTCACGCGCTGAGTGCACAACCAAAAGGGGGTTGATTGAAATGATGTGGGGTTACTTCGACCGCGGGGATTGGCTCTGGATGGCGGGCGTGATGGCCCTGTTCTGGGGCGGGATCATCGTTTTGGCGATCTTTGCGATCCGGGCGTTCACCGGGCCCAAGGGCAACGACCAAGCCATGAACATTCTCCGGCGGCGACTCGCCAGCGGCGAGATCAGCCAGGATGATTTCGAGAAGACGAGAAAGGCGCTTCAGGGGTAGAAACGTGCGCACAGCGCCCGCTGTCTCGAGCCGACGGACTATCAAGCCGGGAGCGTCAGTCGCTTAGTAGCAGCGCGTTGACCGCATCTACTACGAAGCTTTAGTACGCTAGCGAACATGAGCGGGGATAAAGGGCTGAGGCGCGCCCTCAACGTTCTAGGCCCACTGGAGGGTCGGATCATGCGGGCGGTTTGGGCGGGTTCGGTTCCGCCGGCCTTCACCGTACGTGACATTCAGGAGGTCACTCCGGAGCTGGCCTATACGACGCTCATGACCACGCTCAGCCGGTTGGCTGAAAAGGGGATCCTGACGCAGCATCGGTTGTCACACCAGCGGGCCTTCGAGTATCGACCGGCCGGGACACCAGCCGACTTCCTCGCTGCCGCGAGCCGCGAGCAGGCGAACCGGATGCTAGAACAGTATGGGGACGCGGCCTTGGCAGCCTTCGCCGCCAAGCTCGATGACCTGCCGCGGTCGCAGCGTGAGCGACTGCGCAAGGCAGCCGGCCGTGAATGATCGAGGCAAGGTTGCTATCCTGGCCGGCCTCTCGGTGGGAACGCTGGCTTGCTTTGCCTGGCTTCTCCTCTGCCCCTATCGCATGCCGAGCCTCAGTGCCCTGACGCGGGTCGACACTTTGGTCTCAGCCGGAACGAACGTAGCGCTCCCGCTAGCAGCTGCGAGCCTCACTATCTGGCTAGCTCACCTCGTCTGGCTGCAGGTGCGAGCTGGCGTCCGGATACGCGGGTTTCCGGAAGCAACAGTCCTACCTGCCGGCCTTGTCATCGCTATGCAGAGGACCGGCGTCCATGAAATTAGATGCCTCGCCGCCGATTCGCCAACCGCCTTCTGTGCTGGGGCGCTCCGACCACGTGTTGTGGTGAGCGAAGGTCTGATCGGGAGACTTACCGCCGACGAGTTGGATGCGGTGCTCCTCCACGAGCGCGAACATGTGCGCACGTTCGAGCCTCTAGTCCGAGCGGCATATGACTCGGCGTCCCAGGTGTTCTTCTATATTCCCATCGTTCGTTGGTGGAGTCAGCGCCGCCTCGAGGATTCCGAGCTGCGCGCCGACCGTGCGGCGCTCAAGCACCTCGGGCCGCGGCCCGTCGCATCCGCGCTGTGGGTCTTGGGAGGGAGCAGCCCCGCGGTCCAGGGTGTCGCTGCGTTTGGCGGAGTGGCCCAGCTCCGCGTAGCTCAGGTGCTCGGTGACCCCCTCCCCACTAGAGCGCCAGGGTTGTCGCTCGTCGTAGTCTCCGGCATGGGCACCTATCTGGCCTTCTCGGTGGCGTCCTGCCTCTTGCAGGCCGCACAACACGTCATCTAAATCGGGCGCTGCGCCCGTGAAGTGCCGAGCCTGCGAGCTCAGCGAGAATCGTCAGCCCTGGCCCGACGCGAGTATTCGCACGTCACCCTCGACTCCGGCCGCTTCCGGTGCGTCAGGAAAGGCGATCCTCTCGTAGCCATTGCGGTCGATCAGATAGATCACCGAGGTATGGACCACGTCACCGGTGACCACCTGGACACCGACGCCGTAGCTGTTCCACACATCGGCGAGTTGAGCCCGAGTTCCGGTGAGCCAGTAGAACGGATCACGAAGTCCATGGGCGCTCGCGAAGTTGGCAATGTTTGACGGCGTATCGGCTTCCGGATGGATGCTCACGACAACAACTGAAAAAGGCGCACGGGAGCCCAGGTCCGACTGCACGCGACCAAGGAGACTTGCCTGGAGCGGGCAGATCTGAATGCACTGAGTGTCGAGGAACGTCAGGGCGATCACATTGTTGTGGAGACTCCCCAGAGAGATCATGGTCCCCCGCTGATCGCGCAACGTGAAGCCGGGCGCAGGAGCGTTCATGACGAACCCAACCAAGCTTGGTGGGGGTGATTTCGCGAGCAGCCTCGGCACCATCACTCCGATCGCCATCCCGGCGACAGCCGCCAATGTGACCGCACATACGGCCAGGACCATCTGCGACCCGCGCCGGTTTAGTCGGAAGGGTGCCATCGTTGCCTTTCGCTAGCAGGATACCCCCGCATCGACACGTAGCTGGTCCGAAGCCCGGCATGACAGGCTAGGTGGAGTTCCATCTGCCATGGCTGTCGACTACATCCCGAGCCAGATCAACTTGGACGCCCAGTTCAGACCCAAGGCAGCCGACCCACCCGCAATAAGGCTCCGCTGAACGGCGGGAGACAGCGCTACTCGAAGCGAACGTCCGCCGACGAGGACCGCCATCGAGTACAGGACGAGCGCAATGGTCCCGAGGAAGATCAACGGTCCAATCGGGTAGACGCTTACGGCATGAAACAGATCACCACGCCACATCCAAGCGAAGGTACGCGTCAATCCGCAGCTGGGGTCCGGCTTGCCCGTCAAATACATGAAGGCACTGCCATCGAAGGTCAAGCCACGGGGTTGAAGCCAGAAATACAGTCGCGTGTAGGCGAGCCAGGGGACCGCAAGCGCGATTACGGCGGCCGCTAACAGGCGGTCTGTCCGCCGGGCAACCACAATCGCCGCGGAGGTTGATCTATGTCCCGATCGCGGCAATGTGCGAGCGAAGAATTTGCTCATTAGTCTGCCCAAGGTAGCGACCTTCGACGCTCCCGTCGGCGCGAACGAAGACCGTGGTCGGGAGTCCAGTGATGCGGTACAGGTGTCCAGCCGTGCCGTCCGTGTCGAGCAGGACAGCCGCACGGATGTGCAGGTCGCCGATGAAGCTGCGTGCCGCTGGAGTGCTGTCAAGTTCGTCGACCAGCAGGACTACGAGCGTGGGATCCTGATCGGCGATCCGCTGGATCACGGGCATCTCGATTCGGCAGGGCACGCAGTAGGTGGCCCAGAAATTGATCAGGACAGGCCGGCCACGATACTGGCTCAGCCTGACGCTGCTGCCGGCCAACGTACTCAGGGTGAAATCTGGAGCCTGACCTTCGCCACTGCTCGATGGCGAGACAACGCCGCCAATTGCACCTAGCGAGTCGAGTACTTGCGCTTGACCCCAACCGGCCCCATGGCTGTTAAGGAGCGCTTGGCCCTCGGCACCGAGTTGTTCTGCCAGCAGAGCCGGCAAACTACCGCCGACATCGGGGGCTCCTAGGAAGTAGCTCCGGATGTAGCCGTGGGAATCGATCAAGGCGAGCGTCGACCGATGGATGTCGCCGGCACTGAGCTCGACGTCGAACGGTTTCCAGAAGCCGGTGAGTGCAGGCAGGTCTCCGGTGAGGAATGTCCAACTCGCGCCGATATTCCCCGCGTACGTGCGCAGGACGTCCGGCGTATCCCCCCGAGGATCGGTGGTGGCCTCGATCAGCAACACATTTGGTGGCAGCTGCTTGGTCAGCTGCAGGAACAGCCCCGTATACAGCGGACAGGTTTCGTCGCAGGCAGTGTGGAAGGCGGCCAGGATGACGTCGTGACCTGCAATCGATGTGTTGTCAAAGGGCCGACCGAACTGGTCTACCAAGCGGAATGCCGGCACGACTTTCATCTGGCCGGAAAGCTCATTCAAGCCCAGGCTCACGCTCTCGGTGCCGGCGTAAATGCCATTGTTTGCCGGCCGGCCACCGGTCACTTCAATCAGAGCCGAAGCGAGCACATTTTGCTGGACTGCCATACGAAGCGGTAGCACCTGCTTGCCCAGCCTCAAGCCGTCATACGAACCGATCGGCGTTCTTGCCTCGACGAGAGTCACGGTTTTTGGTGCTGCCGGAATGGAGCCACCCGGAAAGTGGCCAAGCGTGATCCAGCCCGCCGAGGAATGCAGTTCTACGGTCAAGCCTGCAAGATGATCTGGCTGCTGGGCGCTCGCCAGGACCAAGACATCCCCCTGGACCGGTGTGAGGACTAACCGGGCGCCCAAGAGAACAGCGACGGCGACGGCCGCGCTCCAAGCGCCAAGACGCAGCCAACTGGTCCCGGCCCTCATGTCGCCAGCTGACTCATGTAGACCTCGAGGCGCTGACGATCCACCGGACCCAAGATGCTCGAGATGACCACGCCCTGCCGATCGATGAAGAAGGTCTCCGGCGGTGCGGTTACTCCCCACTGACCGTAGCTGCCATGAATCGCGGGTCCTACGGGATACGGGCTCCTCACTTCAGCCTGATAAGCGCGAGCAGCTGCATCGGCGTCCTTGATGTCGACACCGATGAACTGCACTCGGCCCGCGTAAGTGCGGGCAGCGTCATTGAGAACCTGTGCCTCCAGCTTGCAGGGCACGCACCACGAAGCCCAGAAGTTGACCACCAATGGCTCGTTGCGGAAACTCGAGAGCTGCAGCTCACGCCCGTCCAAGGTGGCGATGGTCATGTCGGGAGCCAACTTGCTGACGAGGTTCGGCGGAACTGTGTTGGCACGGTGGATCAGGCCCCAACCGAGAGAACCCATCAAGACGCTAATCAGGGCCCCTCCCACTGTCCATCCGATGACCCGCAGCCGCATTACTACGCCCCGATAGTATGCGAGCTAGGATGACGGCGACGTGAACCTTGTCAACCTCGCGGTGGCCTTCGGGGCGGGAGTCATATCCATCACATCCCCATGCTGCCTTCCCCTGCTTCCCGGCTACCTCGGCTACCTGACCGGTATGTCCTCTGGAAAGCTGGAGGCCAATCGCCGCCGGACGTTAGCCGCTGCCCTGCTATTTGTGAGCGGGTTCTCGCTCGTGTTCATCGGGCTCGGAGCCACAGCCTCGGTGGTAGGCGCCATGCTGCTGACCAACCGACTGCCGCTGGGTCGCCTTGCCGGTGTTTTCATCCTTGCTTTAGGCGTGGTGCTGCTGCTCGAGGGCCAGGTCGGATTGCTGAGCCGCGGTGGGGATTGGAGCCGATGGTCGGCGGGCGGCAAGCTGTGGACGGCTCCGCTGCTGGGGGCTGCGTTCGCGATCACTTGGACACCTTGCATCGGCCCAGTCCTCGGAGCAATCTTGACCCTGGCAGGAAGCACTGCCTCGCTCCAGCAGGGGGTCGTACTCCTCGCAGCCTACAGCCTAGGGCTCGCTGTTCCGTTCGTTGCGCTGAGCCTATCGGTACCGAGAGTTCGCGCCTGGCTGCAAAGAGTCCGAAGAGCTCCAGCCATCATGCAAGCAACGGCGGGCGCGTTCTTGGTGTTTATGGGCGTCCTCCTCATCACGGATCGTTGGCTGCAGCTCATCTCGCCAGTGCTGAGTTGGTATGCGCAGGCCCGCTGGCCGCCGATCTGAGTGCTACTATCGCCACATGGTACTAGGCCTAGTTAGTAGGAATCGGAAGGTCAGATGAGCCAGTTGCTGCCCTACATCTTGATCCTGGTTTGCCCGCTCACAATGGGGGCGATGATGTGGGTGATGATGCGAAGCATGGATCACGGTAAGCAGCCCGATCCCCGCGTCGCCGAACTTGAGAGCCAGGTCTATGAACTGCGTTCGGCGGTCAGTCGACGAGGCCAGCCAGACGTGAGTCAGGCCGAAACTGAAGTCGCCACGGCCGACCGGATCTGACCGCGCACGCACAGCAATGAGCAAGGCTTCCGGTTCAAAGCCCAGCCGCCTGCCTATCGTCCGAGAGGGTCTCTCGTGGTGGCCTTACGCACTGGCTGGCGCAGTGCTGGTCGCGGTTATCGTATTCGCGATCGCGAGTCGCGCTGGGCCGACGGCCGGCACCACGACAATCGGGGCGCGAGGGCTCCCCGTCGGAGCCGCAGTGCCGTCAATGTCACTGCAATCGACCGATGGTGCCGACGTCTCACTCGACCAGCTGAAGGGATCAAAGATCGTCCTCTACTTCTATGAAGGCGGGGGTTGAGGCGCCTGTAATACGCAGCTCGTCGAGTTGCAGAACCAATTGGCGGCGATTCAATCATCTGGTGGTCAGGTGATCGCGGTGAGCACCGATCCACTCCAGAACTCCCAGTCGTTAGCCACGCGGCTAAAGCTCGGCTTCCCGATCCTGGAGGATCGCGATCACCGGCTCGGATCGGCCTTTGATGTCTACCGATTACCGAGCGGGATGGACATGGGGCCGGTGGACAGCCACTCGATTTTCGTGATCGATGCGAGCGGACGCGTGGCGTGGAAGCATCTTGCGCCCGACACGATGCACGTCCCGATCGAGGAGATCGTCGCAGCCGTGAAGGCTGCCTGACCAGGACTACGCGGACGGCAGCTTCAGTCGCTTGAGCAGCAACGCGTTGACCGCGACAAGAAAGCTCGACCCTGACATTGAGAGAGCCGCTATCTCCGGTCGCAGCACCAGCCCGAACGCGGGCTGAAACACGCCGGCAGCTATGGGCAGGGCAATCGCGTTGTAGCCCACAGCCCACGCAAGGTTTTGTCGCATCTTGCGCAGGGTGCCACGCCCGATCGTGATCGCCATCGCGACATCGAGTGGATCGGAGCGCATAAGCACCACGTCGGCAGTCTCTATGGCAACGTTAGTACCGGCGCCGATCGCAATGCCGAGGTCGGCCTGGGCGAGGGCTGGAGCGTCGTTGACGCCGTCGCCGACCATGGCGACCTTCTTCCCCGCCCGCTCCAGCTCGGCGATCTTGCCGGCCTTATCGCCGGGAAGGACCTCGGCGATAACATCGCGGATACCGAGCTCGCGGCCGATGCGCTCGGCGGTGGCCCGGTTGTCGCCGGTAAGCATTACAACGTCGACTCCTTCGGCAGTGAGAGCCGCAACGGCCGCTTGGGCGGTTGGACGAGGAGCGTCGCTGATGCCGATCAGCGCAACGCTGCGGCCGTCCACCGCAACCACGACGACCGTGCGGCCCTCCGCGGCCATCTCGTCGCGCTTCTTGATCAAACCGTCAATGCTGATCTCCTCGCGTGCCATCAAACGCGCGTTTCCGACTGCCAGCCAGTGACCATCGACGGTGGCTGTCGCACCGTGACCGGGAACATTCTCGAAGCCAGTTGCGGCGAGCTGGCCGGCACCAGAGGAGTCGGCACGACGAACGATGGCCTCCGCCAAAGGGTGCTCGGAGTCTCGCTCTACAGCCGCTGCCAGCGCCAGCAGTTGCTCGTCCGAAACGCCATCGGTGAATACCTCGGTGACCTCGGGTTGACCCTTGGTCAGGGTCCCCGTCTTATCCATGACGACGATCTGGACCCGAGCTGCCGCCTCGATGGCGGCCGCATTCTTGAAGAGAATTCCGCGCTTGGCGCCGAGCCCGGTACCGACCATGATCGCCATCGGAGTGGCAAGCCCGAGTGCGTCGGGACAGGTGATCACGACCACCGTGATCGCAAAGAGAATGGCTTGACTGAAGGTCCGACCGGCAAGTAACCAGACGATCAATGTCAGTGTGCCGCCGATGAGCGCGACCAAGACCAGCCAGAAGGCGGCGCGATCCGCGAGCTGCTGCCCGGGCGCCTTGGAGTTCTGGGCCTCCTGGACAAGCTTCACGATCTGGGCCAGGGCGGTGTCCGAGCCTACCCGGGTAGCCCGAGCGCGCAGCGTTCCGTTCGTGTTGATCGAACCGCCGATGAGTGCAGCACCAGGCGCTTTCGAAACGGGGAGACTCTCGCCGGTGACCACCGATTCGTCCACATCGCTGGTCCCCTCCTCGACCACCGCGTCGACGGGCACTTTGGCGCCCGGCTTGATGAGGAGGAGGTCGCCAACCTGCAGCTCAGATGTCGGCACCTCGACCTGATTTCCGTCCCTGATCACAATGGCCGTCGATGGAGCGAGATTCAAGAGGGTCCGAATGGCGTCGTTGGCTCCGCCCCTAGCTCTCATTTCGAACCAGTGCCCGAGGAGGACAAAGGCACATAGCACGGTCGACGCCTCGTAGAAGACGTCCCCGCCGCCGCGGATGGTGACTATGACGGAGTAGATCCAACCTGCGGCGATGGCCACTGCGACCAGGACCATCATGTCCAAGGTCCGCGCTCGCAGGGCGCGAACTGCCCCGTCGAAGAAGATCCAGGCCGAGTACCCGATTACGGGCAGGCTCAGGATCAACTGGAAGACATCGTCGCGCAGGCCAAATGGAGCCGGAATACCGAAGTGGAGGACCTGGCGGCCGATCGACGACCAGAGCAGGATCGGCACCGACAGCACTGCTGCGACCAAAAAGCGGTTGCGCATGTCCCGGACCATTGCGTCCATCGACATCGCTGCATGCCCGCCGTGGCCCATTGCATCGTGCGGGGATCGCAGCGCTCCCTCCGGCGCTGCATGCACAGGGGGCTCAGTCCCGTGAGTCTCGTGTGCCATGGCTGTGTGGACTGCCGGCTCCTCCATGGCGTCACAGATATGGTCGGGAACAGACTGACCGGCGCAGTGGTAACCACACTCCTCGACCCAGCGCCGGAGATCAGCCACGCTGGTCTTCTCAGTGTCGAATGTGACGTTGGCTGTTTGCGAGGCTGGGTTGGCTGACACCGCCAGCACGCCCGGCCGACGGCCGAGCACCCGCGCGAGAACCGCCTTTTCAGTGCCGAAGCGCAAACCGCCGGTATGGAGGACGACCGATGCTGAGCTCACTGGACCCACTATACCTACAGGGGGTATAGTTCGCTCATGGCAGGGTACACCAAGGACAAGCAGAAAATTCAGACACGACTGCGGCGTATCGAGGGACAGGTACGGGGAATCCAGACGATGGTCGAGGAAGACCGCTATTGCATTGATGTGCTGACCCAGGTCAACGCGATCAGGGCCGCGCTCGAGAGCGTCGCCTTACAGCTGCTCGCCGACCACACCGAGCACTGCGTGGCGGAGGCGATCCGCTCAGGCGGCGGGAGCAAGAAGGTCAAGGAGCTCAACGAAGCGGTCGAGCGGCTCGTGAGGAGCTAAGCCGGATGTTCGTGGTCAATGCAATCCTGCACGCCCTCCAGATCTCGTTCTTCATGCTCTGGGAGGTCCTGTGGCCGCTCGCCTTCGGCTTCCTACTCTCGGCAATGATCCAGACCGTCGTTTCGAAGCGGGCCGTGGCGGGCGCACTGGGGAGACCCGACCTGAAGGGCTTCGTCCTCGCCTGCGGCTTTGGTGCCGCCAGCTCGTCCTGTTCTTATGCAGCCGTTGCCGTGGGCAGAGCGCTGTTCCGCAGAGGGGCCAGCTTCGTCAACGCGATCATCTTCGAGTTCGCATCCACCAATCTGGTCTTTGAGCTGGGCCTTGTCCTTCTAATCCTGCTGGGCTGGCAGTTCGTCGCCGCCGAGTTCGCGGGCGGCCTGCTAATGGCGGTGATCCTCTGGATCCTCTTCAAGGTGACGCTACGTCAGCGGATGGTCGACGATGCCAAGCGCCAGGCTGAGCGCGGAGTCTTCGGCTCGACCCATGAGGCGCACGGCGAGATGGACATGTCCATCACCGACGGGCCGTTTCTCGCCCGGCTCTTCTCGCCGAGGGCGTTCACCGCCATCTCCCATACCTTCTATATGGACCTAAACGCCCTGTACGTGGACATTGGCCTCGGCTTCCTCATCGCAGGCGCGTTGGCAGCCTGGGTCCCGAACAGCTGGTGGCAGGCGTTCTTCCTGACCAATCACCCAGCCCTGAACGCGTTCTGGAGTCCGCTGATCGGACCTGTAATCTCGATGCTCAGCTTCGTCTGCTCGGTTGGGAACGTACCCCTGGCGGTAGTGCTCTGGAACGGTGGCATCAGCTTCGGTGGGGTGATCAGCTTCATCTTCGCCGACCTGATCATCCTGCCGATCATCAACATCTACCGGAAGTACTACGGGGGCCGGATGTCCCTCTACTTGCTTGCCATCTCCTACGCAGCAATGGCGCTGGCCGGCTTCCTGGTCGGAGGCGCGTTCCAGCTCCTTGGCCTGGCTCCAACCAATCACCACGTGACTGTGTTCGAAACCCAACCGACCTGGAACTACACGACCTTCCTCGACATCGCGTTTCTGATCCTGATGGCGGTCATGGCGTGGCGCTTCGTCACTACTGGCGGCCTTGAAATGCTGCGTGCTCACGCCCGCCGACCGGGCGAGCGGGCAAACCAGGTTCAGGACCCTCTCTGCGGGATGACCGTCGACTCGGCTACCGCCACGGAGAAGGTCGAGTACTCCGGCGAGACGTACTACTTCTGTTCGGCCGGCTGCCGGTCGAAATTCGCTATGGACCCCGCCCGGTACGCGGCCCAGAAGGTGCACGCGGGGCACACCGACGAAGGTCATCTGGGCCATTCACACACATTGGCTGCGATGCCAGGAGGCGAAATGGAACAACCGCGAACAACGATCGATCCTGTCTGCGGGATGACAGTTGACCCGGACAAAACTGACTACAGCTGGCTTCATGATGGCGAGACCTATTACTTCTGCTCAGGGGGATGCAAGGAGAGCTTCGACAAAGACCCTGGCAAGTACATCGGCGCCGCCAAGAAGTAGTCGTGACCCGGCCGGGCGCCGAGACGTTCGTTCAAATGAATGGCCTCTAGAGTCGTTGCTGCTGTGGCTGGCGTCCTCCTGGTCGCCGCCTGCCAGCTGCCGGGCTCGACTTCAACCTGCAACGCTCAAATCGATTGGGTCAATTTCGTCGAGGTCGGCTCAACGCAGTACGTTGCGGGACCAGAGTCTCCGAGCGTTCTTCAGGCGAGCGACCTGGGCCCCGTCTACGCCCACGTTAAGTTCAGAGTCAGTGGCCATGTTTGCGACCCCAACTATCGGCTCAAAGATGGGGACGCAGCGTTGCTAGACCCCGGAACGCCTGTCTATCAGGTCAAAGGCCACTCACCTAACGAGCAGTTAGCGGCGCGCTTCAACGGCAGCATCCTGGTGTATAGGGTCCTGGCACCGGCCCCATGACTAACGGCTGGCTCTCGCCGGTCCATTTCACACCTAATTTGACACCTTGACCGGGAGACTCCCTGAGACTCCAGGAGACTCCCTGAGACTGTTGCGTCATAAATTCACGTTCGATTGAGACTCCCTGATCCTCCCTGATCCTCCCTGAGACGCTGTGTCGGCAGACTCTTAATCCCAAGGTTCAGGGGTTCGATTCCCTGCGCGAGCACCAATATGTGGTGCCTGCACTCGCCTTACGGTCTATATGTTGTGGTCGGTCTGCCGCAATGCGTCACATTTGCGGCATTTGACAGCTTCGCGGGGACTCCGACTCGCCGGCTCGCCTTAATACCGCGGGGTGGATGGTTCGAGTCCATCGCGCCCGCCAAAGAAGCGAATCTTCCAGGCACCGTTGGAGCTCTATGCAACCTGC
>JALZAL010000348.1 GCA_030948325.1 Candidatus Dormiibacterota bacterium | reverse complement strand
CCCTCTATTTGCTCCATATCATCGTGAGCCAGGCGGGCGCAGCAGTCGACGACTACTGGGACACGTTCGGGTTTCGCACGATAACCGTGGACACCAGCGCCCCCAAGCTCCTCTTGAAAGGTGTGCCCACCTACTTCGAGGGTGCCGCCTTGCACGACGAGCGCTCCCTCAACCGTGACCCCAAACAGCCGGCCGGAGGTCCATGGCGCGATGCCGCAGACGTCATGCATTCACTCGACAATGCAAGGGCGGTCAACCTGACACTGATAAGAGCCGATCACCATCCACCCAATCCCTGGCTGCCGTTACTTGCGGATCGCCTTGGGTTTGCCCTGTGGGAGGAGATTCCCCTATATCACTACACGCCCGAGACGTTCGACATCGCCCTCCGGCGCGGCATTGCGCAGCAGATGCTGGCCGAGATGGTGCTGCGCGACATGAATCACCCCTCGGTTCTCTTTCACGGTTTCGCCAACGAGTCGACAGGGCAGTCCGGCCGCGTCCAGGCGATGCAGACGCTGCGTGACCTCGACCGCCGCCTCGATGGAACCCGGCTGACGGGTCAGGCTGCCTACGGCTTTGACATCTCGGACCACAGCAGCGACCCGCTCGACGTCGCCGGCTTCACGTTCTATTACGGCGTCTTCTACGGAGGCAATGACGTTACCGGCGAGACTGTGCAAGCACTTGCTTCATTGCACGCGACCTATCCGAAGAAGCCGATCGTCGCGCTCGAGTTCGGCCACTGGGCGGACTCGCCCGCGGGCGAGGTGGCGCAACGCGCTGTGTTCGAAAACACCTGGGCGGCGCTGGCCGGCGCGCGGGACACCATGCCTGACGGCTACCTCGGGTTCGCTCTGTGGTGGTCGCTCGAGGACTACTGGACGACTCGGCCGGGAATCCAGGTCGAGCGCTTCGGCCTGTTCCGGCCCGATGGAACCCGCAGGCCGGTCGCGGATGCGGTGGCGACATCCTTCCAGCCCGGGGCAGGCGGAGGAGACCTCCGGCAGATCCGCTCCGGAGGCGCCGGAACGCCCCTCCATCCGCGCACGCGCTCGGACCTCTTCGTCGCCTACCTGCTCTATGGCGTGCTCTCGACGTTTGGCCTTCTGGGGGCCATGTTGGTCGTGACGTGGGCGTTGGCTCGGCGCCGGACGAATTCGTGAGCCGGGTGCTGAACCCTGCCACCGGACGCCATCAGGTCGTCGCTTATCTGGCCCGGCTTTCGGTGCGATCCTCGATCCAGGCCGGCGCCTGGGTTGGATTCTGCCTTGGGCTTTTTGGAGGCGCCATCATCGGCGCAGCCATCACGTGGCTCGCCGGCGCCGTGCTCGAATGGCAGCGTCAGCTCTCCTATACGATCGGCATCAGCCAGACGCTCGTGCCGTTCGGGGACCGGCGCGACAGCCTCCAGTCCGTCCAGGACTGGTGGTTCCTGGTCATCCCGGCGACGGGGATAGCCGTCGGTTTGCTGGTCGCCGTCCTGGGAGCGCTGGTCGGCGGGCTGCTTGCGGTCGCTTATAACAGCTCCCCGGGTCAGGCGCAGGTTGTCGTCGAGATCCCGACGCTCGAGTAACGTCAGGGGAAAGGCACTGGTCCGCGATGATCCCCTTTCATCCGGACCCCGGGCTTCGCCGAGCTCTATTCGCGGCTACCCGACGCTGCAGATCTGGAACCCTGGCTGACCCTGGCTAGAGGTGCGAGCCCGCGGTTCTGTATCTGGGCGCCGGCGCCGGCCGCTTGGCCGTCCCCCTGGCCGCGGCGGGCATTGAGCTGGTCCTGGTGGACGCCCATCCGGCGATGGTCGGCCATCTTCGTCGCCGTCTGCCACAAGTGCAGGTCCATCAATCTTTGATCGAAACGCTTCGTCTCGACCAGACCTTCGACCTGATCATGGTCCCCTCCAACATCCTTCAGTCGACGGAGCTGCTCAAGTGTGCGGCCGCACACATGGCGCAGGATGGCAGACTCGCGTTCGAGCTCACCAACCCGCACTGGCTGGCCGCAGGAGCCCACCCGCGGTTCAGGGTCCAGCACCACGATCGCGACAGCGCCGCGATAGAGGTCGAGTATGCGGACGGCACCGTCCAACAGGCCGAGATCCGGCTGCTCTGGCCCGAGGACATCGAGGACTTCCTCGCCACCGCCGGGCTGCGTCTCCTCCGCCTTTCCGGCCACCCGGATGCCGAGCTCGACGAAAGCTCCACCTTCTATGTGGTGGCGCGGCGCTGAGTACTGTGGGGGCGCTGCTCTCGACTGAGGGTCAAGTGCGGAACATGGGCAGCACGTCCGCGACAAGCCTCTGCAGCTTCTCGCGAGTGGCGAGCTGGCCGCTGGTGACGGACGCCTCGAAGGCCGGTTGGCTTTCGTTGGCCATGCCGAACACGAAATCGGTTGCGCCCGCCTCTGCGAAGCGTCCAATAAAGTCAGCCACCGACTCGGCTGAGGTGAACATGTACTCCCTGGCGAACCCGGCGAGATAGCAGCGGCGCAGTGACCGGGGGTCCCTGCCCTGCTCCGCGCAGATGTCGTCGAGGCGCTTCATCCGTTCAGCGAAGCGTGGGAGCGTCTCCTCGGGAGCGGCGCCTTCATCGCCCACCAATGCGGCGCCCTCTGCCAATCGAGCCGCAAGACGAAGCGATTTCGCCCCATGCACGGCGATCCAGATCGGCGGTCGAGGGAGCTGGACCGGCATCAGGGAAGGCGCGTCGTTCAGCCTCACGTACTCGCCCGCATACGTCACCCTTTGACCGCGCAGCGCCTGGTCGAGGACCTCAGCGACCTCCGTCAGCCGCCGGATACGCCCGAGGCCGTCGAGGTAGTCGATCCCCAGCCAGCGATGGTCATCCTCGTAGTAGCCGGCGCCGATGCCGACGTCGAGGCGCCCGCCCGAGATCTGGTCTACCGTCAGCGCCTGCCTCGCGAGCAACATCGCGTTCCGCATGGCGACGTTGGTGATGAGCGTGCCGATCCTGATCCGCCTCGTGTCAGCGGCAAGCGCGCCGAGGGCGGTCCATGCCTCGAGGATCGACAGGGTGTCGGGAACCGCCTGGTCCGCCAGCCAGACGCTGTCGAGCCCGATCCTCTCAGCGAATTGAGCGTCGCCTCGCAGCTCGGCATAAGGCAGGGCCTGAAAGGTGAGCACCCCAACGCCGAGCGAACGATCACTCATCGCGCTTTGTGGATCCGGTTTGAGTCCATGCGACGTGGAGCTCACGACGCGGGGCAGCATAACCGCCTATGGCGTGGTCCGGTCGGTCGATGGCAACCTTGTGGTCAGCAATGCGGCTAGCAGCGAGACCACCGCTCCCACCCAGAGCACGGTATTGAGGCCGTTGCGCACGAGAAGTGCTCCAACGATGCCCCCCGCCACCGATGAGAAATAGATCGGGAGCAAGACCAGGTTCAGCGTGGTGGCCCGACGCTCCTCGGGAACGGCGGTCGCCAGGAGCGCGAACACCATCGAGATCGCGGTGGCGGTCGCCGCGCCGAGCGCGACGGCGCCCACCGTCAGCCAGACCAGGTCCGGTGCCAGCGCCAGCTCAGCAAGGCTTGCCGCCGCCAGCACGCATGCCCCCGCCAAAAGCGGCCGGAAGCCATAGCGATCGCCGGCGGCGCCGGCAATTGGCGATAGCAGTGCTCCTAACAGAGCCGACGCGCCAAAGACGATTCCAATCTGGCCGGCGGCACCGGACGTTCCACCCACGAGTCTGATCACCAGAAGTGGGAGAAACGGGTTCGCGATCTGCTGCGCAAAGTAAGCCAGGCCGAAAACGCCGAACACGATCAGGGTCGTGCGTCCCGTCAGTGCCACCCGAAGGGCTCCGATTGCGAGCCGCGTCGCCGAGCCGGCAGGCCGCGGCGGGCGCAGGCCCTCCCTGGCGAATGCCAGCAGGATGACACCGGCCGCCAACGACATCGCCGCGTCGAGGGCGAACAGGCTGTGCAGGTTCAAGACACCGCGGTCCACGAGCCAGCCACCGATGGTGGGGCCTAGCGCGAAGCCCAGCGAGGGCGTGACGCCAAACAGAGAGATCGCGAAGCCGACCCGGCCATGCGGCGTAACCGCGCGAAGGGCGGTGAGCATGACGCCGGTGTTTCCGAGCTGGAAGCCGACCAGCAGCAATGCAAACCCCGCTTCCCACCGGTTCTGTGCGACCCAGAGACCGGCGAAGACCACCATCTCGACGATGGCGCTGCGGGCGATGATCGGGATGCGCCCGTAACGCTCCGCCCACACCCCCCAGAACGGGACCAAGGGGAGGCCGAAGAGAAAAAAAGCAGCATTCAGGTATCCGGTCCAGGCTGGCACCTCCGCCGGCGGCACTTGCACGGTCGCGAGGTACAGGGGCATGAAGCGGAAGACGTGAGAGACGGTGAAGGCCTCGACCGTCGAAGCGATCCCGAAGAGCACGAGCAGCGTGATCCACCCTGAGGCGCTGCGATTCGACGAAGCTGCGGCCCTACCCTCCGACATGTCAGCGGACTATAGAGTCCCCCGGCAGGCCGCCGGCACCGCCGCGATCCGCCGCAACTGGCCTCATCGCGATCATGGCTGTCGAGATCATCTTCAGCGGATGCTCGACTGCTGGCCTAAGGTTTCAGACTGAGCGACGTTGGGACAGTCGCTCGGTCTAGAAGATCTCAAACGAATACATAGGAGTGAGAACAATGGCCTTCCGCGAAGCGTCGCTCGAGACCAAGGCATCCCCGGCGCGAGTCTGGCAGGTCTGGTCGGACGTGAACACGTGGCCCGAGTGGAATCCCGACATGAAGGAGTCGCGCCTGGACGGACCTCTGAAGCTCGGTGGAACCGGCACGATCAACACGCGCTCCGGGGGCAAGCACGACGTGGTCGTCACGCAATTCGAGGACGGACGCAGCTTCGAGCTCGAAAGCACTGCAATGCCGGCAACGAAGATGGCGATCCGGGCCACCATCACGCCAACCGCGAATGGGACGCGGATCGCGCAGGCATTCGAAGCGCGAGGCCTATTGGCCCCGCTGGTTGGACCGATGATGAGTGGGACAATCCTGAAGACCTTCAACTCCGTCCTCGAGGGCCTAAGACAGAAAGCCGAGTCGGGCTCCTGACTGCGCTTCGCACCCAGGTTTGAGCCGCAAGAAGGATGCGGCCCGCCCGTTGTAAACGGTGTCTCCCAAGGCTCGTTTAGTACCCCCGGCCCGCTGGCCGGGGGGTTTTGTTTTTGTGCCTCAACCGCGAGGTCAAGGGCCTCCACGTCGTGGACTGTGACCCCGGCTAGGAGCCCGTCAGGCCGTAGGCGCGGTACAGCAGCTCCACGGGATGCACCGCATGCACCCCTGACCCGTGTTCGATCTGCCACCTGCACGTTTCGCTGTCGCAGGCGGCAACGTCTGCCTTGGCTTGCTTGATCCCGCGAAAGAGCTGCTCGCCGACGGCCATTGAGATCTCGTACTTCTCCTGCTTGAGGCCGTAAGTGCCGGCGATCCCACAGCAGTCGACGTCGAGGTCGATCACCCGAAGGTCGGGCACCAATGCGAGCAGATCGAGGGCAGGCTTGCCGATTCCATGGCCGCGTTGCTGGCAAGGCGCGTGGTAAGGCACCTCTAGGGGAAGCGGGTGAAAATCCGTGAGCAGCTCACCTGTCTCATGTAGGAGCAGCAGGAATTCGCACACGTCGAACAGATGCTTGCTGACCAGGCGCAGGTCCTCATCCTCAACCCCGAGGATCTCGTGAGCCTCGCGCTTCAGCATCAGACCGCAGCTGGTTGAGTTGGCGACGATGGGGAGGCCTTCGCGCGCGTACGGCGCGAGGTTGGCCACCAGACGCTTGACATAGGCTCGCGCCGCGGGAAAGTTTCCGTTCGACTGCAGCGGCAGCCCACAGCAATCCTGCGGAGGGATCACGACATCGAACCCGTTGTGCTCGAGCACAGCGACCACCATCTTCCCCGCCGCAGGCTCGTAATAGTTCGTCCCGCAGCCGTGGAAGTAGACGACTTTCTTTGCGGCGACGTGCTTGGGGCGCCGGCGGGCCCAGCCCTGGAACGTGTGCCCGGCGAACTTCGGCATCGGCGCATCACGGTGGATCCCGATCACCCTTTGGGCCAGCCATCGCAAGGCCGGGTTACCGAGCCCCCAGTTGGCCAGCGGCGCCACGGGCGTGCCGAGCTTTCCAATCAGGCTGGGTCTCGCTATCAGCTGGTTGCGCAGCGGCACGCCACGCTCCTCCCACAACTTCGCGCGTGCCTGCGAGTTGATCTCTGCGATCTTCACGCCCTGAGGGCAGACCTGCGTGCAGATCCCGCAACCGGAGCAGTAATCGACGGAGGCGTCGGCGGAGGGTCCCGCGTCGCGATACCGCTCCGCCTGCGGGCCTACGTATTTGGGACCTGGAAAGAGCGGCGTCACCCTGGAGTATGGGCAGAACGACTCGCAAATCGTGCATTTGATGCAGTGATCGAGGGAGTCGCGCACGGCCTCAGTCACCCGCCGCACTCCTCGCTGCGGCAGCGGATTGCCGCAGGATCGCGGCCGCAACCGCATACCCGGTGGAGAGGCTTATCCCGTTGCCTGAGTGCTCCCGCCAAGGTACACATCCAGCCAGAATCGCGCCTGCCGCGTACAGATTCTCGTGGAGGACGCGGCCGGCTTTGTCTACCGGTCGCAAAAACGCGTCGACGGCGATCCCGGCACGCGAGACCGGCTGTGTGTCCAGATAATTGGGCGAAAACAACGGCTTTCCGGCCTCAGGCATACCGGTGACAGGTAACCCGAAGACCGTCTCGCGGACCGAGTCGTGCGAATCCAGCTCCAGCCCGCCCGACGCGAAGCCACCCGTCGCCAGCACGAAAGAGCGCGCGCGAAATGTCACCGGACGCGCGGCTCCGTCCGCGTTGAGCTCTTCGATCCGCCCGCCCGCGGAGCCGCCGGCCACGACCCTGTCGCCGATGAGGATGCGCGCTCCGGCCCGGCGGAGCGCTCCGATGAGCGCCTCGTAAAGGCGCATGCCGGGCGGCGAGGGCGGCACTAACGGCACCTCGAACACACGGTGATGCAATCTTCGCTCCAGCTCTCGCCAGACTTCGCCCGCCCGTTCGAATCCCAGCACGGCCGGAAAGCCGACCTTCTCGTCTGCCTCCAACCGGCCGGTCAGCGCCTGCACAATCCAGTCCCGGAACTGCGGCTCTTCAAAGCGACGCGCGAAGCCAACGTTTCCAGTGTCGACCCTGCGACGAGCCGGCGGGTCCAGCTCGATGGCGCGCGCAGACACTCGAGCCGGAAGCTCAGCTCGCGCGAGGTTGTCGGCAAGGAAGGACGCATGGAAGTCCTTCAGTCCACGGAGGCCGACAAAAACAAACCGGCCGCCCGCACGCAGGTCGCCTCCCACCATCGTGTCGGGCACGAGCGCCGATGCTTTCGGCACACCGGCGGCGGTGGGCAGCAGCCAGTTCTCGTCGAGCCGCCCTTGGTAGCCGAGCTCGGGCACGCTCCCTCTGAGCCAATCGAGCGATTCGGCGATTCGCTCCACCGCGACGTGAGCGTATGGATGACCTGGATGCGAATTGACGAATCGGGGCAGCGCCGCTTGAGGGTTCTCGACGCGCTCGTCGCCTGAATAGCCCAGCACGTCTATGGCGGACGGCGCCAGATGCGTCGCACCGATACCCTTGGCGATCACAAGAACGCGCTGGTCCTGCTCGGTCAGCCGAAGCGCAGCAGTGAGTCCTGCCAGCCCCGCCCCGACGACGATGACGTCGTAAGTCATTTCGGCAGGTGCTGCACGTCGAGCAGGCCTTGAAAGATCCAGTCATCCAGGCACGTCTGCCGCAGCTGATCCCCATGGAGGATCGGGTGCAGGCCCTTCCACCGCTCCTGCAGGAACTGGAGCAGCGCTCGGTTGGCGGTCGCGTAATCGAGATGGCGAGCGCCGTGAAGCAGGGCGGTCGCCCGATAGATGCAGAAGCCGCCCTGACAGGGCCCCATGCCCACCCGTAGAAGCCGGCGGATGTCGTCGATGCTGTCCGTCTCGCGCCGCGCGATCGCCGCATCCAAGTGCGATCGCGTGACCAGCTCGCACTCGCAGATGATCTCTTCGGATTGCGGTAGCGGCTCGCGAGCGGCCAGCCGCGCGCTGAGCTGATATGTCACGCCCCGCTCCGAGCCGGGCAGCAGCTCCGTGGCCGTACGGCACGGCTTCTGGACGCCGAGCTGTTCGCAAACGGCATCGACAGCCACCTCAGCCATGAGCCGATAGGTCGTGGTTTTGCCGCCTGTGATTGTGATGAGTCCGTTGACGCCATCCCGCTTCTTGTGATCGAGCAACGCATGCGAGCGCGTGACGTCGCGCGTGTCGATGTCCTGCGCGTGGGTCTCCTGGAAAAGTGGTCGCACTCCGGCCCACGCGTGAAGGGCGCGGGCCTGCCGGAAGCCCGGCACGAGCTTCTCGCCCTCGTCCAGCATGAACTCGACCTCTTTCTTGGTTATCTCGGCCTGGTCGGGGTCGGTGAGGTGCACGTCCGTAGTGCCGATCACGCAGGTCGTGCGGATCGGGACGATGATGTCGCCGTCACCCGGCATCTTGCATCGGTTGACGACCGTTTGCACCAGGCGATGATTCATCGCGATCATCACGCCTTTGCCCGGCAGCACCTGCACCTCGCAGCCGGCGAGCGCAGCGATCTGACCCGCCCATGCGCCTGCGGCGTTCACCACCACCTCAGCGTGCACGCGGATCTCCTCCCCGGTCCGCTCGTTTTGCAGCACTGCGCCTTTGACCTTGCCGTCTTCGACATCGAGAGAGAGGACGCGGTGGTAGGTCAGAATCCGCCCGCCGTGCTCCAGCGCTGAGCGCACGTTGCTCCACACAAGCTTCCAGGGATCGACAGCCGCATCGGGCACGGTGAATGCACGCTTGATGCCAGGGTGCAGCCTTGGCTCGTCCCGAAGCACCTTCTCAACCGACACTTCATCTACGGGCACCCCGGTGCTTCGGCATCCCGCGAGGAAACGGTCGCCGAAAGCGGGATCGTCCCATGGCGTCGCGACAAAGAGGCCGCCTGTGTCCTCTATACAGTCGGGCGCGATCTTGCGCAGGATGACGTTCTCGTTGATGCACTCGATGGCGGCTGATGGGTCTTTGACTGCGTAGCGTCCGCCAGAGTGAAGCAGACCGTGGAAGCGGCCTGTGGTGCCGTCGGCAAGGTCGCGGCGTTCGACGAGCACGGTGGAGAAGCCGCGCATCGCGGCGTCGCGCGCCACGCCGCTTCCGGTCGAGCCGCCGCCGATGACAAGAACGTCGGTCTGGAGCGAGGTCATCGGACGCTTTCGCGGAGCGTCAGCGCGCGCTACAGGTGTTACGTGGGGCTTGCTCGTTTAGGGGCGATCATCCTCTTCTACGTCCTCTTGGCCCTTGGCGAAATCCCCCTTGGAGCGCGTCTCGGGATGGTGCTCGACTACTTCTTCGCCGGTGGCGAAACTGCCCTCGTGCCGGTGCTCGTGAGATGCAGGGTCTTTCTCCTGCCCCTTTGCAAAATCGCCCTTGTTTGAGTCTTCCGGGTGCTTCTCGATGTCCTCGACTCCCTCTGCGAAGCTCCCTTCGTGCTTGGGATCGAGCGGTTTCTTTTCGTCCGATTTGTCCATGACCCTTCTCCTTGCAGCCGAATTCCGGATCGACGTAGACATAAAGCGCCGGCCGGGTGGCCCGGCGGCCGCGGCCGCCGGGCTAAGTCAGACTACTCGGTCCAGTCGAACGTCCGCGTCACGGCCTTCTTCCAGAGCGCGTATTCGCGGTCGACCTCGGCCTTGGCCATCTTCGGCTCCCATTCCTTGTCCTTGCCCCAGTTCTTGCGCAGGTCCTCGACCTCGCCCCAAAAACCAACCGCCAGGCCGGCGGCGTAGGCCGCTCCGAGGGAGGTCGTTTCCGCCACCGTCGGGCGGATCACAGGTACGCCGAGAACGTCGGCTTGCAGCTGCATCAGCAGCTCGTTGTGGACCATGCCCCCGTCGACTTTGAGTGCAGTTAACTTGACGCCAGAGTCCGCGTTCATCGCGTCCACGACTTCACGCGTCTGCCAGGCCGTGGCCTCCAGCGCCGCCCGCGCGATGTGTCCTTTGTTTACGTAGCGAGTCAGGCCGGCGATCACGCCGCGCGCGTTCGCCTTCCAGTAGGGAGCGAACAGCCCAGAGAACGCGGGAACGAAGTACGCGCCGCCATTGTCCTCGACCGTCTTCGCGAGCGTCTCCACCTCTGGCGACGTCTTGATCAGGCCAAGGTTGTCACGCAGCCACTGCACGAGCGCACCGGTGATCGCGATTGCGCCCTCGAGGCAGTAGACCGCCTCGTTCTTGCCGATCTTGTACCCGAGGGTGGTGAGGAGGCCGTGCTTTGACTGTACCGGTTGATTACCAGTGTTGAGGAGCAGGAAGTTGCCGGTCCCATACGTGTTCTTGGCCTCGCCGACCGAGAAGCAGGTCTGCCCGAACAGGGCCGCCTGCTGGTCGCCGAGATCCCC
>JALZAL010000332.1 GCA_030948325.1 Candidatus Dormiibacterota bacterium | reverse complement strand
AAGGTGGCCGGCGTCGAGGGGTCGGCCGCCAGTGTCCGCTCACCTGTCCGGCGGCTCGGCGAAGCGGTAGCCCACCCCAAACACAGTGAGAACGTGGCGCGGTGTGCGCGGATTCTCTTCGATCTTCCGTCTGATGTTCTTGATGTGCGCATCGATTGCGCGCTCGTACGACTCGAATGCGACGCCCTTGACGGCGTCGAGCAGCTGTGCGCGCGTGAAAACGCGACCGGGCTGTCGCGCCATCGTCGCAAGCAACTGGAACTCGGTCTTCGTGAGGTCCACTCGACGGTTCCCAAACCGAGCCTCCATCCGCGGGACGTCGAGCTCGACGTCGTTCCCGACTCGGATCACGTCGGACGGCGAGCGCAGCCCTTCTGCGCGCCTGAGCACTGCGCGGACCCGTGCCACGAGCTCCTTCGGGCTGAAGGGCTTGGTCAGGTAGTCATCGGCGCCGAGCTCAAGGCCGATGAGCTTGTCGGTCTCCTCTGTGCGCGCGGTCAGCATGATGATCGGAACCTCGCCTTCACGCCGGAGTGCGCGGGTGACGTCGAGGCCGTCAAGCCCGGGAAGGCCAAGGTCAAGGACGACGAGGTCCGGGCGGCCCGTGCGTGCTGTCCGAAGCGCCGTCTGTCCGTCGGACGCGACGAGCACGGTGAACCCACCGTGCTCGAGGTAGTCGCGGACGAGCTGGACGATGCGAGGCTCGTCATCCACGACCAGGATGGTCGCCACCGTGACCATGCTAGAACGGGGGCGGAATTTGTACCGCCCCCGCCTTGTGCTGCGTCACGCCTGTCGCTGATCGGGTGGCGGAGTCGCCGGTGGCTCGCCGTGCGCGCGCTTGTGCCATTCCTGCATCCGCTCGTCGATCGCCGGTGGGACACCACCGCCGTGGCTGCCCTGCTTCCAGCCTCCGCCGTGCCCCCAACCGCCGCCGCCCCATCCTCGCCGGCCGAAGCTCGCCACGCGAAACAGCAGGAAGAGGATGAACAGCAGGAACAGGACCCCGAACAGCCCGAAGCCGAAAAAGTGTGGCTCGTAGTAGTACGGAGGCAGCGCGGCACCGGCCGGTAGCTGCGTGGACACCCCCGCCTGGTACGAAATGACGCCGACGATGGCGGCGATGACCCCGGTCAGCACCACCCATATAAAGCTGAAGCCGCGTCTCATGTCGATAACTCCTTTGAAATTCGAGAGGTTGACTGCGTGCCTCTCATGCTTCCCGGAGCGTGTGAACGCGGTGTGAAGAAACAAAGTGCACGCTGTGGAGTTTCGCCAACCCCGCCGTCCTGTCGACCGCCGGCTCAGAAGCCGGTGTTTTCCAGCCCGACGAGCTCCGCCGTCCGCTTCCACAAGTCGCCCTGAAGCTGCGGGTCCAACGTCGCCTTCGGGGGATCGATCCGTCGACTACCTTTGAAGAACCAACCTGTGGTCCCCTCGTGGGCCGGCGACACCGCCAGGTCCGCGAGGTCCTCTGCGGCGCGTGCGGGCGCCCTGGACACCATGCGGGTGACCACCCGGATCGGCGCCCACGACTCGCGCATCAGCTCCGAGCGGACCAGGCCGGGGTAACAGGCATTGACCCGCACCTCCCATCTACTGGCGCGGCGGGCGAGCTCGAACGAGAACAGCAGGTTGGCGGCCTTGGTCGCTCCAAAGGTTTCGAGCGCGCGGAAGTTTTGAACGCGATCGTGGGCACGCCGGCCTTGGTTGGCTCTCCTGACCATCAACTGATCCAGGTCGAGGCGAGTCGACGACGGCGCGGTGACAGTGATGACACGGCCCTTACCGACCAGCTGGTCGCGGAGCAGGTTGGTGAGCAGGAACGGCGCCAGGTGGTTGGTCGCCAGCATGACCTCGAATCCTTCCTTGGTCTTTCGGTATTCACGCGAGAATGTGGCTGCAACGTTCACCAGCGCATCCACGTGCTCTCCTGCGCGTCCTATCTCTCTGGCCGCGGCCCGCACCGATGAAAGGGTCGAGAGATCGACCGGGATGGTGCTGACCCGGTTGTCCTCCCCGCCCAGCACTCTCGCCAGCGTGGTCAAGCGGTCCGAGGGCCTTGCGAGAAGCGCGACGCGGGCTCCCCGCCGAACCAGCACGGCGGCGGTCGCCGAGCCGATGGCCCCTGTCGCCCCGGTGAGGATGACCACCGGATGCAAGCCCGCCATAACGTCAGTGTCGCCGCATGCGTGCCGGCGCAGCAAGTAGCTTGTTGTGGTGCGCCCGTTGATCTGCGCCCACCGGGGAGAGTGCGGCATCGCCGGGCTCCCCGCCGCGGAAAGGTACGGCCGCGCCATCGAGCTCGGCGTCGACTATGTCGAGCTCGACGTGCGGCGGACCGGCGACGGCCTGTACGTCAACTACCACGACCACGTAACACCGTCCGGTCGACCGACGGGCGCCATGTGCTATGCGGACCTCAAGGCAGAGCTGAGCTCTGAGCTGCTCACGCTTGACGAGCTCCTGGACATCGTCGCTGGGCGCGTCCACCTGCACGTCGACCTGAAGGAGCCCGGCTACGAGGTCGACGTCGTTCGCGCGATTCTCAGCCACGTCGCAGACACAGGCAGCTTCGCCGTCACCACCGGCGGGGTCGAGTCGATCCGAACCATCAAGGAGCAGATCCCGCACGTCAACGCCGGGCTCACCCTGGGCACAGATTTGAAGGATGCGCGTGCCTGGGTCACGGTGAGGGAGCGTTTGAGCGAGCTCTTCCCGGGTGCGCGTCTGAAGCGTTCACGTGCCGACTTCGTCGCGGCGCACCAGTCGCTGGCGCGCATCCGCCTGCTGGGGTACTGCGCGCGCAGGCGGATTCCTGTCTGGGTCTGGACCGTGGACGAGGACAGGGAGATCGCACGTTATCTCGCCGACCATAGGGTCACGACTCTCGTCACCAACCGGCCCGATGTTGCCCTCCGCATGCGCTCCCACGCCGGCGAGTGAGCTCTCAGCTGATCTCAGGTCAGCTTGATGTCGGTCCGGCAGCAGATCAAACCCATGTCAGGCGACCAGCGAAGAACCAGCGGAGGCTCGGTTGTGCTGACACGGAAGCACACTTTCAAGGGTCCGAACGCCGCCCCGTTGTTGAACTCGTGGCGGTCCCACGTAAGGCACCCCGGAGAGTCGGTGACGAGATTTGAGGCGTGAAGCTTCGAATCGATGAGCTGAACGTCTTCGGGCGAAGCGTGAGTTGAACCGCTGGAGTTCTTGAAGGAGATCTCCATGCTGACCAGATTTCCGGCGAACTTGAGGTTGGAGACCCACAACGTGTAGCCCTGCACATTGGCGCAAGGAGCGGGGGAGCAGTCGACCGACGGCTTGGCCACGTTCGCCGCCGGACCTTGAAATGGAACCTGCATGGCAAGAAAAGCTGCGATCGCCACCGCCAACACCGCCAGCAGAGCCGCGCCCACAGCACCGACCTTGAGCCATCTCCTCTGTCTCAGAAAGCTCAAAAGGTCGCGTTTGGAACGCGCCACGGACACTCAGGCTGGGGCGGCAGCAACCGGTGAGACGGCCTCGTCGGCGACGACCTTGCCATCCTTCAACCGGACCTGCCGCTTGGCCTCCTTGGCAACATCAAGATCGTGGGTGACGACCACGATCGTGACCCGGTCCTGCTCGTTGAGGCTCTTCAGGAGCGCCACCAATTGCTCTGCCGTCTCCGTGTCCACGGCGCCGGTCGGCTCGTCGAGCAGGATGAGCGAGGGCTGGTTGACCATCGAGCGTGCAATCGCGACGCGCTGTTGCTGCCCGCCCGAGAGCTCAGTCGCCCGATGGCGAACCCGGTCGGAAAGGCCGACGCGCTCGAGGAGGTCTTCGGCACGCTTGCGCCCATCACCGTTGCCCCTGACGTAGCGAAGAGGCAACATCACGTTTTCCAGCACGTTCAGCGAGGGCAGCAGGTTGTACTCCTGAAAGACGAACCCGACTTTGGTTCCCCGCAGGCGTGCCAGGTCTCTGTCACCGAGTGTGGTGGTGTCGGTGCCGTCGAGCATCAGCCGACCCGCCGTCGGGCGCAGGAGCAGCCCGAGCATGTCGAGCATCGTCGTCTTGCCGCTACCGGACCGCCCGACCACTGCCACGAACTCGCCGTCGCCGATGTCGAGGGTGACACCAGCCAGCGCTCGGATCACAGATTTGCCCTGCTTGTAGTGCTTGGTCAGGTTGTCGAGCTGAAGGTTGGCCAATGTCTTGTCCTATTGGTTCCGCAGCGCTGTGACAGGATCGAGCCTTGCTGCGCGCCAGGCCGGCAAGATGCCGGCCACCGCTCCCAGCGCGATGGCAAATCCGAGGGCGAACAACGTCAGGCGGGCGGTGACAAGAAAGAGGGTCGCCTGGCCCGCCGGCGTGGTCGCGTTTGCGATCATCGTGATCGCCAGGCCGAGGCCATAACCGATCAATCCACCCAACGCGCCTATGAAGGTCGCCTCGAGCAGGAACTCGCCCATGATGTGGCGGGTGGTCGCGCCCACCGCTTTCTTGAGCCCGATCTCACGGACGCGCTCGGCGACGGCCATGAACATGGTGTTGACCACTGAAAGGCCGCCGATGACCAGCGCCAGCAGCGCCGCTGCTGTCGTGATCCCGGTGAAGATCGCGCCACCCGACTTGAAGCTGTTGACGATCACGCTGGGTTTCGTCGCCTTCACGCCGGTAACTTGCGAATTGATCCGGTCCGCGATCGTGTCCAGGCCGCTTATGGGCGCGCCCGGCTGGCCGTACGCGGTGATGGACTGAGTGGTCTGGGTGACGTCGATCTGATTGCGAATGGCCAGGGGAAGGCTGTCCTTGAACAGCGCCTGCCCGTCGCGGATGTTGATGTAGGCGAAGCTGTCGGGCGCGGTCAGCGTGGGGTTTAGGATGCCGACCACAGTGAAGGCATGCGTTACGAAATCCGGCCTGGCATCCGCCGGCTTCACCGGCAAGAGAATGGTGTCTCCAATCTTCCTGTTGAACTCCCGGTCGATGGTCGAGCCGAGGACCACCTGCCCGGTCGAGCCGGTGTCGATCTGGTGCCCCTGCGCGAATGTCACCTTGAGCGCTGCCCAGTTGTTCTCATTCGGGTCCGTGGCGACTATGGTGTCCGGTATCCCGAAGCTCACCGTCGCCACCGCGCCAGGTTTTGCGGAGAAGCCATAACTCGGGAAGGCAGCCGCCACCCCGTCAATCTTCTTGATCTCGTCGATCTTCGAGATCGGAAGCAGCGCGGCGGATTGTCCGTCGGGCGGCCCGACCTGGATGTTGGAGCCAAAGTACTTGACCCCACCATCCAGCAGAGCGTTGAAGTTCTCTGCGATCGCTCCCATCGTGGTCAAGGCGAGGACGCCGATGACGATGCCCGAGATCGTGAGGATGCTGCGAAGCTTGCGCCGCGAGATATTGCGAAGGATCTCCATCAGGTACCCGAGGATACAAGCCCTCGGCGATGAGCCCGAAGATCGAACTCGCGCCGGGCAACGAGCCAGGACTATGACAAACGTCCAGGGAAGCTTTCAGGTGAAAATGCAGTTCAGGGACTTAAGTTGACCGGCTCGAAGGCGCGCACCCGAACCGTGACCTGGGAGGACCCGCTGGCCGCTCTGCCTGCCGCGGCGGGCATGTCAGGCCTGGAATTCCTGAAAGCGATGTTCGAGGGAAGGTTGCCGCCCCCGCCCATCATGTCGACGATGGGCGTGACCGGAGGCGAGGTCGAGGAAGGCAGGGCTGTATTCCACGGTGAGGCCGGGGAGTATCTCTACAACCCGATCGGCGTCGTCCATGGCGGCTTTGCGATGACCATCCTGGATTCGGCAATGGGCTGCGCAGTTCACACGACACTGGGGGTGGGTGAGCGGTATACGACACTCGAGTCGAAGGTCAACTTCGTAGGGCCGATCACCGCCGACACCGGACCTGTCCGCTGCGAGGGCCTGGTTCTGCATCGGGGTGGCAGGGTGGCCACCGCCGAAGGAAGGCTTTACGCCGATAAAACAGGCAAGCTGCTGGCGCACGCAACCACCACCTGCCTCGTCATGGCGAGGTGAAAAGAGATTGGCTTTAGGTAAGCGCTACGCGATCCACGTCGTCGACGTCTTCACCGAGCGACCCTTGGCCGGCAACCAGCTGGCAGTGGTGCTCGACGCCGAGGGGATTCCGGGCGATGTGATGCAGCGAATTGCGAGGGAGATGAACCTCTCTGAGACGACCTTCGTGCTAGCCCCTCATGAGGGGGGCAGTGCCGCTCGCGTGCGAATCTTCACGCCTGGCTCTGAGCTGCCATTTGCAGGTCATCCCACGATCGGGACTGCCTGGGTTCTGTTCACGGAGGGTTTGGTTCCGGGCGGCGCGCTCGAGTTCGCGCTTGAGGAAGGCATCGGCCCTGTGCGCGTTCGAGGCGAGCACGCAGCCGGCGGCGTGAGGTTCTGGATGACGCACCCCGCAGTGAGCTTTGGCAGAGTGTTGACGGGGCGCGCCGAGGCGGCAGACGCCCTTGGACTTTCAGAAGAGGACCTGCATCGGGACGTTCCGATCCAGGTGGCAACCACCGGCGTTGCCTTCGCCTTCGTTGCGCTCAAGGACAAGCGATCCGTCGACGCAGCCGCGTCAGAGAAGAAGCGACTGAGCAGAGTTTTCGGTGAGGGAGTCTTTCTGTTTGCGGTCCAAGGAGAAAACACGCTGTACAGCCGGATGTTCGCGCCGCATGTTCTCGACATCCACGAGGATCCAGCGACCGGTTCCGCAAGCGGTCCTCTTGGCGCTTTCGTCGTGAAGTACGGCCTGGTGCCGCGATCGGCAGACGTGTCGATCGTCAGCGAGCAGGGGACCAAGATGGGTCGCCAGAGCTTCGTGCACATCAAGCTGGCATATCCGTCGCAAGGTGATTTGCCGTCGCGCATCGAGGTCGGGGGCTCGGTTGTGCCCACCCTGAAGGGCGAGCTCGCCGGCGGCTGGTAAGAGAGGAAGACTCGGCCGCTTCCCGCTACGTTGCAGGGTTGGCCGGGGTTCCCCCCGGCCATGACTTTGTCTCTAGTCACTCCCAAGCGCGGCGAGGAGAACTCCGTCTAGAAATACCGGAAGGAGAGCGCCGGCCCTTCGACAGGCTTTGCCTGCGCTAGCAACCGGGTCGATCGCCGGGTCCGCGCGCGGAGCGCCCGGCGATGAGAGGGAACCATCCGGGTTCACTCTCATTTTTACGTTGCAGGGTTGGCCGGGGTTCCCCCCGGCCATGACTTTGCCTCTAGTCACTCCCAAGCGCGGCGTGGAGAACTCCTTCTAGAACAAGGCCCATCCGCATACCGGAAAGAGAGCGCCGGCCCTTCAGCAGGCTTTGCCTGCAGCAGCGACCGCATCGAGGGCCGGGTCCGCGCGCGGAGCGCCCGGCCATGAGAGGGAACCATCCGGGTTCGCTCTCATTTTTCTTCGAGCTTGATCGAGGCGGAGTTGATGCAGTAGCGAAGGCCGGTCGGCTCAGGCCCGTCGTCGAAGACATGGCCGAGATGGCCGCCACAGCTGGCGCAGGTCACCTCTGTCCGCTCCATGAACAGGCTGCGGTCTACATGCTCTGCGACAGGAGCTCCGTCCGCCGGCGCGAAAAAGCTTGGCCAACCGCAGTGAGCGTCGAACTTGGTCTCCGACTCGAACAGTTTGGCGCCACAGCCGGCACAAAGGTAGGCGCCGGGAGTTTTCGTATCCCAGTACTCGCCGGTGAACGGCCGCTCGGTGCCCTTCTCGCGGAGCACGTGGTACTGCGTCGGTGTCAGGTCTCGTTTCCACTCCGCCTCGGTCTTCTTCACCGTCTCTACCTTCTTCACACCGTTACTCTGCCACGTTCATCGAGCGTCCAAACAGCTGTAGTCTGCTTTGGAATGGCCGCAAGCAAGCGCGCGGTGCTCGACACGGCTACCCGGTCGGGCAAGCACGTGCACAGGCGGCTGGAAAACGAGCTCATCATCTGGCTCGCCACCTCCGGCGCCGAGGGCCGGCCCCACGTGGTGCCGGTCTGGTTCTGGTGGGACGGGAAGTCGTTCCTCATCTACTCGCTGCCAGGTCAGAAGGTGAGGGACATCGAGGCCAATCCCAAGGTGGCGATGCATTTCAACGCGACTCGGGACGGCGGCGACGTGGTGCGCATCGATGGCGAAGCGGCACGGCTGCGCCGCCATCCGCCCGCGCACAGGGTGCCCGACTACATCCATAAGTACGCGCGACTGATCAAGAGCTATGACTGGGAACCCGAGGGCTTCTCGCGGCAGTACCACATCGCGCTTCGCGTACGTCCGACCCGCTTCCGCACCGATTAGCCTGGTATTCGATGACGCACCCACTCCACTTCGGGCTGAAGCTGTCAGGCCAGGGGACGACCATCGAGGCCCTCCGAGCCGTGTGGCGGCTCGCCGACGATGCCGGTTTCGACCACATATGGGACTTCGATCACCTGGCTTCGATCGGACCAGGCGGCCCGGACAGGCCGGTTTACGAAGGTTGGACGCTGCAAGCCGCAATGGCGGAGGCCACCAAACGCGTGCGTATCGGCTGCATGGTCACCGGCAACACCTACCGAAACCCTGCCCTCCTCGCCAAGTTGTCAGTCACCGTCGACCACCTGTCGGGCGGGCGGCTCGAGTTCGGCATCGGCGCGGCGTGGGCGGCGATCGAGCACTCCATGTACGGGATCGAAGGCCTGGATCATCGCGTCGGCCGGTTGAGCGAGTCGCTGCGAATCATCAAGTCGCTGTGGACGGAGGAGCGGACCAACTTCGACGGCCGCTACTACCGGATGAAGGACGCCATCGCCAATCCAAAGCCGATTCAGAAACCGCACCCTCCGATGTGGATCGGGGCATCGGGCCAGACCACCATGGTGTTGGTCGCGCGGCACGCCGACGTCTGGAACACCGGGGTGAGCGAGCTCGAGAAGGGAACGGAGGTGATCACGCGGCTGGCGGATGCGTGCGGGGCGGTCGGTCGGGATCCGTCCGAGATCCGTCACTCGATCCAGTTCTCGTGGGACGGAAAAGATCGCTCGCGATTGTTCGAGCAGTCAGCGCACTACCTCGAGCTCGGCTTCACGGAGCAGATCTTCATGCTCGACCCTCAGCAGGACACCATGCTCGCGGGCAAGCTTGCCGAAGCCCTGCCGGACCTGCGCCAGCTCGAGCGGGTGCGTTCCTGAAACGCGCGACAATTGGCGCTGATTCAGCAGGAGTGAAGAGGAGGTAGCAATGGCCGACAGCGTCTACCGGGTGACGGAGCTTGTGGGGACCAGCAGCACGTCGTGGGAGGCGGCCGCGAAGAGCGCGGTCGAAACCGCGTCCAAATCCCTTCGCGACCTTCGCGTCGCAGAGGTGACCAGGCAAGATCTCACCATCGAAAACGGCAAGGTCACGAAGTACAGAGTCCGCCTGAACGTCTCCTTCAAATACGACGCCCCGCCTGCGAAGGCGAGAGGCCGCAAGTAAGGAGAACCACCAGCGTGGCAGAGTTGGCCGGGGTCTCCCCGGCCATGACTTTGTCTGCAACTACTCCTGTGCGTCGCGTGGAAAGACTGTCCTAAAGCAAGTCCCATCCTTATGCCGGAAAGAGAGCGCCGGCCCTTCGACAGGCCTTGCCTGCGCTAGCAATCGGATGGAGGGCGGGGTGCCCGCGCGAAGCGCCCGCCGATGAGAGGGGACCATTTGGGTTCCCTCTCATGGTTATGGTGCGCTAGCTCCCATTAATTGGCAGCCCGCCGCCCTCATTGCATCGAACGCCAGCTTGCCCGTCTCCGGGCTCGTCGATCCGCACAGGTTGACGAGGATGCGGACCTGGAACTCGTGCTTGCGTGCGTCAAGTGCGGAGGCGCGAATGCTGTACTCGGTGGTGAAACCGCATATGTCGATGTGATCGATGCGCTGTTCCCGCATGACGTCCACCAACAGGTGCCCGCGCGGGTCCTGCGCTTCGAAGGCCGACACCGCTGCTGCGTGCCGGCCCTTGTCGACAACGGCCTGGATCAGCTTCTCCCTGACCAGGTTGGAGATAGGGGTGCACAGCGCAGCACCAGCCGTGCCGATGAGCCCGTGCTTGGGCCACGTGATGGCGTAGTCCGGCGCGTCGGCGAAGTGCTCTTGGGGATCCTCGTGATAGTCGCGGCTCGCCACGATGAAGTGATACTCGGTTCGAAAGTTGCGGACATGCCTGGCCATATGGGCAGCCAGGATGGTGCCTCCGGGGATCGCCAAACTGCCCCCTTCGACGAAGTCATTCTGGACGTCAACGATCAATAGGCCGTTCCGCATGATCGGCGACTCACCTCCGCTTAGACTGGCCGTGTGTCATCAGTGATCCTAGCTGGAGCGCGCACGCCTTTCGGCAAGTTTGGCGGAGCTTTAAAGGACCTGCCGGCGGTCAGTCTCGGCGCCCGCGCGATCAGGGCCGCGCTCGAACGCACGGGCGTTGGGGCCGATCAGGTCGATTACGTGATCATGGGCCAGGTGCTGCAGGCCGGAGCCGGGCAGATCACCGCACGCCAGGCAGCCATCGAGGCCGGCATACCGCAAGAGGTGCCGGCGATAACCATCAACAAGGTCTGCCTGTCCGGGCTCAACGCCATCGCGCTGGCCGATCAGCTGATCCGCGCCGGCGAGGTCGAGGTCGTCGTTGCGGGAGGGATGGAATCGATGTCCGAGGCGCCATACCTCGTTCCCAAGGCGAGGTTCGGCGCGCGCATGGGCAACACCGACATGATCGATTCCATGGTTCATGACGGCCTTTGGTCGACATTCCTCAAACAGCACATGGGGGAGAGCTCCGACGACGTCAATCGCGAGCTCGAGATCAGCCGCGAGGACCAGGATGCATGGGCGGCGCGCTCCCACGAGCGAGCGCAGCGCGCATGGAAGAGCGGCGCGATGGCGGACGAGGTGGTCGTCGTCGCGATTCCACAGCGCCGCGGGGACGACGTCCGAGTCGAAGAAGACGAGGGCGTTCGAGCAGGGACGACGACCGAGACGCTCGGCAAGCTGGCGCCCGCTTTCAAAGCCGGCGGAACGATCACCGCCGGAAATGCCTCGCAGATCTCTGACGGCGCGGCCGCGGTGGTGGTCATGTCAAAGGAGCGCGCCAACAGGTTGGAGGTTGAGCCGCTTGCGGAGATCGTCGCCCACGGGATGAGCGCCGACCGCTACGCATGGCTCCATACGGTGCCCGCGCTCGCGCTCAGCAATGCTTTGAAGAAGGCAGGCTTGTCGTCCGAGGATCTGGACCTGGTTGAGATCAATGAGGCATTTGCCGCGGTCGCTCTCAACGCGACCAGGATGCTGGGGCTCGATGAGGAGAAGGTCAACGTAAATGGCGGTGCTATCGCCCTCGGCCACCCGATCGGTGCGAGCGGTGCGAGGCTGGTGCTGACCGTCGCGCATGAGCTGAAGCGGCGAGGTCTCCGGACGGGGGCGGCTGCGCTTTGTGGCGGCGGCGGCCAGGGCGACGCGCTGATCATCCGACGACCAGATTCGTGAGCAATGGACCGGCCGGGAGCCCGAACCCGTCACCACCCGGCGGCGCCGGGAGGGGGCCCAAAGGTGCAGGCAGGGTGATCGCGCCATATGGCGCCTGGGCATCCACGATCACGATCGACGTGCTCCTCAACGGTGCGGTCGTGCTCAAGAGGAGCATGCCGCGGTGGGACGGCGACGATCTCTACTGGACCGAGCTGCGACCTACGGAGGCGGGGCGGCTGGTGATAGTGCGCCGCAGCGGCGGAGCCGTGACCGATGTCACTCCTGAGGGATACAACGCGCGCACACGCGTCCACGAATACGGTGGCGGGCAATACGCGGTGAGCGGCGGGACCGTCTGGTTTACGAACTTCAGTGACCAGCGCCTGTACCGGCAGGAGCGCGACGCCGATCCGGTACCCATCACCCCCGATGCCGACATCCGCCATGCCGACCTGCTCGTGGATCCTTCGCGCGGAAGGATCTTCAGCGTCCGCGAGGACCATTCCACGGGTGCGGCTGAGCCTGTAAACACCCTGGTCGCGGTGGACTGGCAGGGCCGGCGCGAAGCAGTCACCGTGGCCGAGGGCAACGACTTTTACTCCTCGCCCAGACTCAGTCCCGGTGGTGACAGGCTCGCCTGGCTCACCTGGAACCACCCGAACATGCCGTGGGACGGAACCGAGCTGTGGGTCGGCGAGCTGGACACCGAGGGCCGCGTCAAGTCGGCGCGCCAGGTCGCCGGCGGCCGGAGCGAGTCGATCTACCAACCCGAATGGTCGCCGGCGGGTGAGCTCTACTTCGTCTCGGATCGCAACGACTGGTGGAACCTCTACCGCATTCGGGGTGAGACCGAGGACCCGGTCTGCCGGCGTGCCGCGGAGTTCGGCGCGCCGCAGTGGAACTTTGGAATGACCAGCTACGCCTTCCTGGATGGAGCGGAAATCGTGTGCCTTTACTCCGAAACCGGAGGCACCAAGCTAGGCCGCGTCGACACGCGAGAAGGGACGATCAAGCAAATCGACCTGCTTTACACCTCTCTTTCGAACCTGGTTCTGAGCGCCAGGCGTGTGGCGATGGTCGCTGCATCGCCAACGCTATCGGAGCGGATCCTCGTCGTGGATGTCGACACCGCTGTGCAGGAGGTGGTGAAGGTCTCCAATCCAGCGCGCATCGATCCCGGCTACCTCAGCACCCCGCAGGCGATCGAGTTTCCAACCGAAGGCGGACTGACTGCTCACGCGCTCTATTACCCGCCTAAGAACAAGGATTACGAGGCGCCTCCGCACGAGCGCACGCCAATGGTGGTGCATTGCCACGGCGGCCCCACGGACTCGGTCAGCTCGAGCTTCAACCTCGAATATCAGTACTGGACCAGCCGCGGCTTCGCGATCGTGGATGTCAATTACGGCGGATCTTCCGGTTACGGGCGTTCATATCGCCAGCGCCTCAACGGCAGTTGGGGCGTGGTCGACGTCGATGATTGCATCAACGCCGCCCGATATCTCGTTGAACGCGACGTCGTCGACGCCGAACGTCTTGCGATCAGCGGCGGCTCTGCGGGCGGATTCACGACGCTCGTCGCGCTCACCAAACGTGACTTCTTCAACGCAGGCGCCAGCCACTTCGGGATCGGTGACCTCGTCACCTTCGTCAAGGAGACGCACAAGTTCGAATCCCGGTACCTGGACACACTGATCGGACCATATCCCGAGCGCGAAGACCTTTACCGCGACCGCTCTGCAGTGAACTTCGCCGACAACCTCAACTGCCCGGTGATCCTGTTCCAGGGGTTGGAGGACAAGGTCGTGCCGCCCAGCCAAGCCGAGGAATTTGTGGCGGTCTGCGAGAAGAAAAACCTGCCTTACGCTTATCTGCCTTTCGAGGCCGAGCAGCACGGTTTCCGCCAGGAAAAGAATATCCGTCGTTCCATCGAAGGGGAGCTCAATTTCTACTCCCGGATCTTTGGTTTCGTCACGGCAGACGACATCGAGCCTGTCGACATAAAGAACTTTCAGCCGTGAACCGTCAAGCTGGCGGCGACGGTAATAATTTTCGGGATGTCGGCGTGGCGGAATGGCAGACGCGCCAGCCTTAGGAGCTGGTGTCCGAAAGGGCGTGGAGGTTCGAATCCTCTCGCCGACACCAAGCGAGGTCGCGGCCGTCCGGCGCGTAATGCAAGCTCGGAGGCCTAAAGTCAAGTCTGATGACAAGCGGTAAACCAGCCGACTTCGTGGCCGGAAGGTAGCCATGACCGGCAACGGCCAACACGTAGGCGGTTACCGCATCCTGCGTGAGATCGAGACCGACAGCCTCGGCGTGATCTACGAGGCGGAGCACCCGCGCCTCCATCGAAAGGTGTCCCTGAGGACGATCGGAGCCGACGTCGCTCGCGACGTCAGCTTTTCACGTAGGTTCCTGCTCGAGCTACGCTCCTACGTGGCCCTCGAGCACCATGCAATTCCGCGGCTTTACGAGCTCGCGTACGAAGGCGATTGCCCGTACCTGGTGACGGAGTTGATAGATGGACGCACCCTGGACGTGGTCTTTGGCGCCGGTGAGAGATACGAACCTCTTGGTGTCATCGGCTTGCTGCGGCCAATCGCGAGCGCACTCGACTACGCCCACAGCAGGGCCACTGTTCACCGCGATGTCAAGCCCGCGAACATCCTCCTCGCCGATGACGGCCGGACGCTGTTGACCGGTTTCGGATTGGGCATCGTCGCCTCGTTCAACACCGGTCCTGGTACTGGAGGCCCTGTCGCTCCCGACTACGTCGCCCCGGAGCGTCTGGTCGGGCGCGAGGTCGACGGCCGCGCCGACGTCTATTCGCTCGCGGCCATCGTCTTCGAAGCGGTCACGGGTCGGCGGCCCTTCTCATCCAAGAGCTGGATCGAGACGTTGAGCAGGCGGCTGTACGAGCCTCCGCCGAGTGTGCGGGACTCGGCGCCAGAGCTTCCCGCTCCCTTCGCGGAGGCGCTCCAGCAAGCAATGGATCGCGAACCGGCCCGCCGCCCCCCGACAGCCGGAGACCTCCTTGACAGCCTTGAGCGGGCTCTCGCGGCAAAGAGCAACGGCTACCAACCAGTCAACTGGCTCCGCCGCGTCATCAAGCGTCCGCCCAACGGAACAATGACGCCGTAAACAGCACCTGGCCCGCAACCGTCACTAGCGTTGCAGGGTTGGCCGGGGTCCCCCGGCCATAACTTTGTCCTCCAAACCACCTTGCGTGGCGTGGAGAAGTAATCCTCTAACACATCCCATCGATATACCGGAAAGAGAGCATAAAGCGCCTCATCACCAGCGTTGCAGGGTTGGCCGGGGTCCCCCCGGCCATAACTTTGTCCCAAACAACTCGCGGCTTTGTGAGAAGAAAACTCTTTCTAAATCAGCTCTTCGATATACCGGAATGAGAGCAGCGCCTGCGGCGAAGCCGCACGCGCGATGAGAGAAAACCATCCGGGTTTTCTCTCATAAGGCGCCGCCTAGGCGCCAATCCGTCCGTCAATCATCAGGACCTGCGTGCAGGTGAACAGGCGATCGATCACGAAGCCGGGGTTGATGTTGGTCGGGTCCTGGCCTATCGCCGATCCGATCTGCTGCACTGTCGACCCGGCGGGGACGCTGACGTTGAACACCGACGCTCCGACGGCAACTATCTCCAGCTCTCCACCGTGCGTGAACAGCACCACCGTTCCGTTCCAGCCCACGCCGTTATAGGTGCCTGTGCCGGTGACGATGGCGCCAGATATTGAATCGCCGACGATGGTGAGACTGAGATTCGACAGGCCAGGCACTGAGATCGCGCCGGCGAGGTCCTGAGCTGTGTACCCACGCCTCACAGCGCCGTTTGCGCCAATCATCGTGCTGACGCAGGGCTCGAGCGCGGCCACGCTGACGAATGGCTCTTCTCCGGCCACACCAAGCCCGCTCATGCCGGCGGCGGTGACGCTGTAGATGCCGGGCGGACCGTTGGGCACGACGACCACGATCGGCGAAGCTCCCGTGCCTGAGTACGTGCGCCCATCAGGGGCTTTGACGCGGAGTGCCATCGCACTGCCCGGATAACCAAGGGCGGCCTTGACTGCTCCGCCCCCGGCGAAGCTGTAGGTGTACGTCTGCTGTTCCCCGTTGTGGATCGGCGGCCCTATGAAGTCCTGCTCCGTGCCGGGGGTGGTGTCCACGCTGGTCGCGTCAGAGGCAGCCACCTCGGGTACGAACGGGTCGCTACGGTCGGCCAGGATGGGGCCGGCGGTGGCCACGTTGCCCTGCGCATCGACTGCCGCCTGCTGACCCGTATTGAGCTGAACATGGTTCTTGCCATCCAGGTCCAGCTGTCCGTTGAAGAGCTTGACCAACATCGACCCGTCGGGATTGACGAGGACCTCGAACTTGGTTCCACGCACTGAGGCCACGGCGGACGGGCCGGCGACCTTGAACGTCGCCCCGCTGACGAGGCGCTGTACGTAGGTCAGCGTGCGGCCGACCTTCTGGAGGATCGAAACGTTCTGGATGTGGCCGGTCTTCGCAAAGTGAGCCGACGTGAGGGTGATCTCCGTACTACCTGTCAGGCGGGTCAAGGATCCGTCCGGCAGCTGGATCGAGGCGCGGCCCTTCACATCTGTCTTGACCGAGTCGCCAGGCTGGACCACCGCCCCCGTCTTGCCCACCCCAAACGCGCCGCCTCGATGGCCGACAGAGGTGGTGGGGAGAAAGACCGTCAGGGTCGCACTGACATTCGTGGCTGCCTGGGCGACGGTGGAGACCCAAAAGAGAGCGGCTCCGACAACCAGGGCAACGACCAGCAGAATGATGATCAGGCGGTACCCGCCGCGCCGCTTCGGCGGGGTGCGGGCCGACGTCATGGACACGGTGGGGAACGATACCTAAAGGGTTGGCGGAAATGGACTCCTTAGCGCTGGCGCGCGGTAAGTGCCCGCTCTACCTGTGCCCTTCGATCACCATCATGCCGCCGCCGGGACCCCTGCACGAGTACACGCGATCGATTGCGAAGTCGCTGGGGATGGAGCTCACGGACTGTCCTGTGATCGAGCTCAGCCTGGAGACGACCCCGGTCGTGATGTTGATTCCCCGCACGGTGACCTGGGTCAGCACGAATCCCAGGTTGGGTGATGCTGCGTAGAAGATGATCGTCCACGAGATCGACACCCCGCCCACTCCCGAGTAATAGAAGACGCGCGCCGAGTTGGACGACGTCCCCTGAACCTGAAGAGTGATGCCGGACTGCTGCAGCGCCTGGGCGATCTGATCGTTGCTGATGGTCTGGCGAACGAATCCACCTGAATCGACGTTGCCTTCGGTGCAGGGCGCGTTCGTGGCAAAGGCCAGGGAGAAGGGTTCGCCCTCCTTTGGCAAGCCGACACCGCGAACGATCGCCCTGTAGAGTCCCGGCGGCCCACTGAGGTTGAACTGAACTGGTGGCCTGGCCTGCCGGGAAGTGTGCTGCGCTCCGGTGGGGTCGATGACCGTAACGCTCATCGAGCTCCCCGGATAGCAAAGCGCGACGCTGACAGTGCCGCCGGGTGAGTGGTAGTCCACTTCAGCCGTTTGCCCTGTGGTCAGGTTGTCGCCGGTCGAGGTCTGCGCGGTTCCGCTGGAAGTGCCGGTGGAGACCGCAGCAGCGCACTGGGCGGTCTGCGCGTAAGGGTCTTGGGGTTCGCTCTGGATCGCGCGCGGGACCGACAGCCGGCCATTCGCATCGGCTTCGATCTGCTGGCCGGCGGTCAGCGTTACGGTTGTGGCTCCGCTGACGCGCACTGTCCCCTCGAACACCTTGATCAAGTTGGTGCCGTCGGCCCGGACTAGAACCTCGAACTGCGTTCCGCGCACCTGAGCGCTCACCGAGTGGCCGCTGACTTGAAAGGTCGCGCCGCTAACAAGGTGCTGGACGTTGGTCAACGTGCGACCGATCTTCTGCGCCAGGCTGGCGGACTGAAGATTTCCGTCATGCGAGAGCTGCGCGGCGGTCAGCGTGACGAGGGTGCTCGGGGACATGCGCACGTAGGACCCGTCCGGGAACTGGATCGCGGCGTGGCCAGCCTCGCCTGTCCGCACAGCGTTTCCGGCGGTCAGCTCCTGGCCCGGCCGTCCCGGGTGGAAGCCAGAACCGTCGGTGTTCACGTCGACTGGGGTCGTGATCACAAGCAGCGCAGCCGGCGATGGAACGGCGGCCTGGGCCTGGACGACGAAGAAGTAGTAGCCGCCGCCGGCCACCAGCAGAACGATCAACACGATCACGAGCAGGCAGCCGCCGCACCCGCAACCGAAGCAGGCCCTGCCGGCCTTCACAGGCGGGGCAACTGGTGCGTTGACCGGCGCCGGAGGCACCTGCATGGCCATTCGCAGGAAGGTTAGCCGGACGGCGTGACGAAGTCGACGACCAGGCGTGCTGGGCTGGCGAGTGTGAAAGTACGCATGCACGCCGGCTGCCCGAGACCCAATCCCCACGACACGTAGCCCTCGAAGTCCCCGGTGAGCCGGGCCTCCTTGAGCACCTGGAACTCCGGATGGAGAAAGTCGGTGGGACCGTTGTACGTGCTCGCCCCGGTCGCCGAATGGATCTGGACAAGGACGCCCGCGGTCCCGCTCACGGTCAGGGACTGGCCGCTACCGCCCGTCTTGAAGACGGGCTTGGCCTGGCGTTTCACGGTGTACGCCGGCACTTTGATGTCGAACTGGATGACGAAGCGGTCGTATCCGACCCCCGCCTGCTCGGCAACCCTGACATCCGTGACATTGGCGACGCCCGGTGTTCCTCCACCGGCGTCAGCGCATTTGAAGGCGGGCAGGCTGTTACCCGGAGGCGTGGGCGGAGTCACCGACGGCGGTGTGATCCTCGGCGCGGATGCGGGCTGGATCGGAGCATTGCTGGGCCCTGCAATGGGAGTCGCCGAAGCGCTGGGACCGGTGAAGGCGCACGACGCCAGAATCATGGAGAGCGCCGGCGTGGCAATCAGTCGAGCCCATCCTGGTCGGGCCCGGGAACGGGCGGTTGGCATTGGCCAATGGTATTGTCGAGCCCCGTACGGGCGCGCCGAGGTGGCGGAACAGGCAGACGCGTCGGTCTCAAAAACCGATGTCCGCAAGGACGTGCGGGTTCGACTCCCGCTCTCGGCACCAGGTTTGCGAAGTCATTCGCGCTGCCCGGGTTGAACGACAAAGAACCACGTTGTTATGGATTCTGTTACGCCGCTGATCCCACGCTGGGTGGCAGGAAACTGTTAGTTTTGGCAGCCTTGATTCAGCAGCTCACACAGGCGGGCGCGGCAGCCCCCGACACCGTTCAACGGGATTATGCCGTCCTCAAGCGTCGCATTCAGGAAGCGGGGCTGATGGAAAAGCGGCCCTGGTTCTACGCCTTTAGCATCACCACCAATCTCGTTCTTTTCTTCGGCTGCTTAACCGTCCTTTTCATCGTCAAGCCTGTGTGGGCAGAAGCCCTGACAGCGGTTTTCCTTGGCATCATCTCCGGCCAGCTCGGCTTCCAGCTGCACGATTCCGGTCATCGCCAGATGTTCGGGTCGAACTGGAAGAACGCCCTGGTCGGCCTGCTCACCGCCGATGCGCTGCTGGGCATGAGCTATGGGTGGTGGGTCCAGAAGCACAATCGCCACCACGGCAATCCAAACGATGTCGACCTCGACCCCGATATCGATGTCGGCGCCATCGCATACACACACGAACAGGCCATGGGGCGACGCGGGCCAGGGCGCCTCCTGGCCATGTACCAGGTGTACTTCTTCTTCCCTTTGACCACATTTCTCGCGTGGAGCATGCACGTGGTTGGCGCCACCTACTTGGTCAAGGAGGAGTCTCGATACCGCCGCCTGGAATTCGCCCTCCTGGCTGCGCACGCGGCGATCTATCTCGGCGCGATGCTCTTTTTCCTCGGCCCGTGGTCAGCTCTCATGGTCATCGTGATCCACAAGGGCGTGGGCGGCGCCTACCTCGCCTCGGTCTTCGCCCCGAACCACAAGGGCATGCCGCAGACCGACAGCTCCACCCGCCTCGACTTCGTACGCACGCAGGTGTTGACAGCTCGCAATATCTACGGCCACCCGATCACTGATTTCTGGTACGGCGCGCTCAACTACCAGATCGAGCACCACCTCTTCCCGAACATGCCGCGGATCAACGTGAAGCGGGCACAGCCCATCGTCAAGCAGTTCTGCGCGGAGCGCGGAATCGCGTATCACGAGACGACGTTCGTCCAGTCGTACCGCGAGCTGCTTGGATTCTTGAATGAGGTCGGCGAACCGCTGCGAACCGCGCGGGCGAATTCCTAGGGACGGAACGCAGCGTCGTATAGTCGTGAAGCGGGCGTCGGGCCCGAATAGTCCACGCTCGTGATCACTACTGCCTTATGACGCTCACCAATCTCCGGCACGACATTCGCAACGTGGCGATCATCGCTCACGTCGACCATGGGAAGACGACGCTGGTCGACGCCCTGCTGAAGCAGAGCCATACGTTTCGAGAGAACCAGGACGTGGGCACCCTGATCATGGATTCGAACGACCTGGAGCGCGAGAAGGGGATTACGATCCTCGCCAAGAACACGTCCGTCCGGCACGGCGACGTGACGATCAACATCATCGACACTCCAGGCCACGCCGATTTCGGCGGTGAAGTGGAGCGGGTGCTGAACATGGCCGATGGCTGCCTGCTGCTGGTCGATGCCGCGGAAGGCCCGATGCCCCAAACGCGTTTTGTCCTTCGCAAGGCATTCGAGGTTGGACTTCGGATCATCGTCGTCATCAACAAGGTCGACCGCAAGAATGCCGACCCGAAGGGTGCACTGGACAAGGTCCATGACCTGTTCCTCGAGCTCGCCGAAGACGCGGATCAGCTGGAGGCGCCGGTGATCTATGCCGTCGCCAAGGAGGGTCGGGG
>JALZAL010000303.1 GCA_030948325.1 Candidatus Dormiibacterota bacterium | reverse complement strand
GCCTTGGGCCGCGCTGCAGGCCAACATCAACACCCAGTTCGAGATCGGTCACTTCACCCCCTGCTCTCGGCTGAGCGGTCCAGCTGTAATCACATCCGGGACTTTCACCGACAAGTTCTTCCTCCAGTGTCACGGCGCTTATGAGCGTGCCGCCCCTCCCGACCGCAAGCCGAACCATGAGTTGGTCGACGGGTTCTGCTTTTACAAGGGAGACACGCACGGCGGCACGGCGCCCCCGAACAAGGTGACGGGCTGTTCCAACATCCTGGGGGGCGGCGACGTGGATTTCGACGGCACCCCGTACTACCGAGACTGGTCCAACAGCACGAGCCCCAATACATTCCCGTCCACGTTTCGGCAGCTGCAGCCGACCACCAATGGAGGCGCCGGCTACGACAGGATCATGTTCGAAACAGACGTTGCCGCCAGCGAAAGCACGTGCTCACCGACGACGCTGACGGGCTGCGCCGCGCCACCACCGACTGCTCCAGGCAAGTTCTACCCGTACTGGACGCAAGCGATGGTAGGCGGCCAGTGCGTGTGGGAATTCGGCCAGATGGCCAACGGCAAGAGCTTTGGCGGAGACGCTCAGTACGGTGTCCCCAGCGCACGCTTCTTCGGCAACCTGGCGGGCCCGATCAAAGCAAACCCGCACTGCTGATCGACAGGTTGGGTGGGGGAGGGCCGGGGCCCTCCCCCAAACCCGGTGATCTCAGTCCCGCTGCCTGATCGTCGCCGGATAATCAGGGAAGTAGCGCTCGATATCCTGCAGCGAAAAGCGCGGCAGGATGCTCTGCGGCGGCTCGCGCTCGAGCAAATACTCGAAGCTGCGCTTGACCAGCTCCTCGACGGAAGAGCCGGGGGAGAGCTTCTCAACGTCGGACGTGCTCACAGTCACGTGGTGCACGCTCACCGGTCGGCCGCCTTCCGCGATCATCACTTGACACGTCCAGCCGGACTGCGCGGGTGTCGCGGTGACCTTGATGACCCTCATCCTCGTCCACAATTGTGGGCGTGGATCTTGGTCTCGGTGGACGCCACGCGCTTGTCACCGCCGCCAGCAAGGGGCTGGGGCGTGCGTGCGCCGAGGCCCTCGCCGCAGAGGGCGCGAGCGTATTCATATCCTCGCGCGACGCCGCCGCGATCGAGAAAACGGCGAAAGAGATCGGCGCTTCAGGATGGCAGGCGGCCGATGTTTCAGGGGCCGGCGACATCGAGCCGCTGGTCAGCGCTGCTGTTGCGAAGCTTGGCGGCCTCGACATCCTTATCGTCAACGCCGGCGGGCCGCCGCCGGGGACGTTCCAGACCACTCCGCTCGAGAGCTGGGACATTGCATATCAGCTGACGCTCATGAGCGCCGTGCGGCTGGTGAATGCGTGCCTTCCGCACCTCAAGCGGTCTGGTCGCGGGCGCATCGTCTTCATAACCTCGATCTCGGTTCGGCAGCCGATCCCCAACATCACGCTCTCCAACTCGCTGCGCGCCGCCGTGACGGGGCTGGCGAAGACGCTGTCCCGCGAGCTGGGCCCTGACGCCATCACTGTCAACTGCCTGGCGCCCGACAAGATTCTCACCGACCGCATCCGGCAGATGGCGGCGGCTTCTGGAGGGAGCCCTGAGGAAGGACTCAAGAGGATGGCTGCCGAGGTGCCGCTCGGGCGGCTTGGGGAGCCGGCCGAGCTCGCGGCTGCGTGCGCGTTCCTGTGCTCCCGACAGGCGGGCTACATCACCGGCCAGACGCTGGGCGTCGACGGCGGCACCCTGATTGGCGTTCACTAGAATCTGCAAGTGACGATTCGCTTCGCCGAGCGCATGTCCAGGCTTGGTACCGAAGGCGCGTTTGTCGTGCTTGCCAAGGCCCGGCGCCTCGAGGCCGACGGTAAGAAGATCGTGCACCTCGAGATCGGCGAGCCGGACTTCGCCACGCCGGACAACATCATCGAAGCGGGCATCTCCGCCTTGCAGAACGGATACACGCACTACACGCCGGCGAGTGGAATCATGGAGGCGCGGGAGGCGGTCGCCGCCTTTGTGTCGAGGACGCTGAAGGCTGACGTCGACGCTGCCGACGTTGTGCTCGTGCCGGGTTCCAAGAACGTGCTCTTGTTCACCTTGCTCGCCTGCATCGAAGCCGGCGACGAGGTGATCCTGCCGGATCCCGCGTATCCGGCCTACGCGTCCCAGGTCAACTTTATCGGCGCTGTGCCGAAGCTCGTCACATTGCGGGAGGAGACCGGGTTTCGGATGGACCTGGATCAGCTCGCAAGCCTGGTCACCCCGAAAACCAGGATGCTCATCATCAACACGCCCCAAAACCCGACCGGGGGCATTCTCACCGAAGAGGACGTCGCATTCGTGTGCGAGCTCGCGCAGAAGCACGACCTGCTCGTTGTGTCGGACGAGATCTACAGCCAGCTCGTTTATGGGTTCCAGCATGTATCGCCGCTCTCGCAGCCAGGCATGCGCGAGCGGACTGTGCTGATGGATGGGCTGTCGAAGTCGTATGCCATGACCGGGTGGAGGTTGGGGTACGCGGTCGCGCCGAAGGCTCTCGCTGCCAAGCTGGACCAGCTGATGATCAACTCGTCATCGTGCGCCGCCGGGTTCACGCAGATGGCGGCCATCGAGGCGCTTGGGGCCCCCGAATCGGATCAGGCCGTGAAGCGCATGGTGAAGGTTTTCGAGCGTCGCCGGGACCTCGTGGTCGAGGGCTTGAACGCGATTCCGGGCGTGCGGTGCGCGAAGCCACAGGGCTCCTTTTATGCCTTTCCAAACATCACGGGGACGGGGTTTGATGAGCGCGAGCTGGCCGACAGGCTGCTAAGCGTGGCCGGCGTGGCAGTCCTTCCTGGGACCGCGTTCGGCCAGGCCGGCAAGGGATACATCCGGCTCGCTTACACGCAGTCGGAGGACGAGCTCAAGCGTGGATTGAAGCAGATCGCGGACTTCATCAAGGCGAACCGGCCTGACGCCTGATGGTCGTCGCACGCCACTCGCACTAGAGTTCCGATTCCTGCCGCCCGAACGCGTCGTGATGAGACGGGCTCGGGGTCCGGGGATTCGCTGGGCGGCTTAGGGCTTTCTCGTCGCCAGATCTATATTGTGTTCGCGATGGCCGATGGCCTCCAGCGCCTGACCCAGCCACTGGTTAGAGACGGGGGTCGCCTACGGCCTGCTTCCTGGGACGAGGCTCTCGAGCGGGCGGCGGGCGGGTTCGCCAAAGCTCGAACGCTTGGGCCCAACGGATTCGGGATGTTCAGCTGCTCAAAGACGACCAACGAGATGAACTTCATCGCACAGAAGTTCACGCGGGTGGTCATGGGCAGCAACAACATCGACAGCTGCAATCGGACTTGACACGCCCCAAGCGTCGCCGGTCTGGCGACAGTGTTCGGAGCCGGAGGAGGGACCTCGTCCTATCGCGAGGTTGAGGAGACCGACTTCGTGATCCTATGGGGCTCGAACGCTCGCGAAACGCACCCGATCTTCTTCCATCACCTGCTGCGTGGCATTCGCAACGGGGCGCGCATGGTGGCTGTGGATCCTCGCCGCACCGGGACGGCGGAATGGGCGGACGTGTGGCTTGGACTTGACGTCGGCAGCGATATCTCTCTCGCCAACGCCATGGCGCGGGAGATCATCCGCGCCGGCCTCGCCAACACCGAGTTCATCGCGCGCGCCACGACGGGCTTCGAGGATTTCGCACGATGCGTCGAGGCCTACCCGTTGGAACGCGCCGAGCGTGAGACCGGGGTGCCCGCTGCAGCGATCCAGGACGTCGCGCTCGCGTACGCGCGAGCCGATAGGGGGATGATCTGCTGGACTCTCGGCATCACCGAGCATCACAACGCGACCGACAACGTCCTCGCTCTCATCAACCTGGCCCTGCTCACCGGCAAGGTCGGGCGTTTTGGATGCGGCCTGAATCCACTTCGTGGGCAGAACAACGTGCAGGGCGGGGGCGACATGGGCGCGATCCCAGCCAGGTTCCCGGGTTTCCAGGACCTCCAGGATCCGAACCTTCACGCCAAGTTCACCAGCGCTTGGGGCGGCGCGAAATTCCCCACCAAGAAGGGCTACCACCTCAGCGAGATGTTCGAGGCGATAGAGCACGGCGAGCTCAAGGCGGTGTACATCGTCGGTGAAAACCCGGCGCGGTCGGAAGCTGACCAGACCCGCGCCGTACGGCTCCTCAGCGGCCTCGACCACCTGGTTGTCCAGGACATCTTTCTGACACAGACCGCTGAGCTTGCGCACGTGGTTCTCCCGGCGGCGGCCGGTTGGGCCGAGTCAGAGGGTACGGTGACCAACAGCGAGCGGCGGGTGCAGCGGGTGCGCAGAGCGCTCGAGCCACCCTCCGGCGCACGCGACGACATTGAGATCATCTGCGAGATCGCCAAGCGGCTCGGGACCGACTGGGGGTATCCCACCGCCGAGGACGTCTGGAACGAGTGCCGCGCGCTGTCGCCGATGCACGCCGGAATGTCCTACCGCCGACTCGACGAGCTCGGTGGCATCCAGTGGCCGTGCACCGACGAGACCCATCCGGGTACCGAGTTTCTACACGCCCGCTTGTGGCAGGACCCTGTCGAAGGTCCGCGGGCGCCATTCCACGCGGTGGAGAACGATCCTCCTGTCGATTTGCTCACCGACGAGTTTCCGATCCGGCTCACCACCGGCCGCCGGCTCGATTCGTTCAACACCGGCGTGCAGACCGGCGGTTACACCTCACCCCTGCGAACGCGCGAGGCCATCCTCATCTCGACGGCCGACGGTGCTCGCCTCGGGATCGCGGATGGCGAAAGGGTGCGCGTCAGCTCGCGCCGCGGTTCGGTGGAGGTGCCGATCCGGTTCGAGGCTTCGCTTCGGCCCGGCCTCGCCTTTATGACCCTCCATTTTCCAGACCAGGTGGCCACCAACGTGCTGACCATCGACGCCACCGATCCAAAATCGGGCACGGCCGAGTTCAAGGCCAGCGCGATCCGGATCGACAAGCTGGTCGCGGTCCCGGTCAAGTAATTGGACATACGGACCACCGGGGGACCGCCCACCGCCGAAGAGATTGCGGCTGTCGACGGATTCCTCGGCGCGCCGGAGTCTCTCTGGGAGGGCGGCGCCCGGGTGGAAGGCGACGATCATCTCGCTTACGGTGGCCGCGCTGCGCGCTCCCGCCGCCACCTCCTGCTGCCAGTCCTGCACGCCGTTCAGGACCAGGTCGGCTGGGTCAGCCGCGGAGCGCTCGAGTATGCGTGCCGGCGCCTGGCCGTCCCGCCCGCGGACGCCTACGGCGTGGCGAGCTTTTACGCTCGTTTCGCTCTCCATCAGCGGCCGGCCCTCGCCGTGCACGTTTGCGACGACATCGCCTGCAAATGTGCCGGGGCGGATGAGCTCTGCGCCGCATTAGAGGACGGGTTCGGTCCTGCCGGAACCCCAGGATCCGCCGGCTCCGCAGCCTGGTATCGCAGCCCTTGCCTCGGCCTGTGCGATCGAGCCCCCGCCGTCCTGGTCGAGCGCGCCGGCACTGTCGATCATCGCGCCGATGCCCGGATCGCTCCGGCAGGTCACGAGGCCGTCAAAGCGGTCCTCGTGGGTGGCTGGCCGGAACCTGAGCGACACGTCGTTCGCCAGGAGGAGCGAGGCACTATGAGGCTGCTGCGCCGCGTTGGCATGGTCGATCCGGAGAGCATCGACAGCTATCGCAAGGCAGGCGGCTACGCAGCGTTGCGGCGGGCGATGCATCTCGGTTCGGAGGGCATCATCCGCGAGGTCACTGAAGCCAAGCTGCTCGGCCGGGGCGGCGCCGCGTTTCCGACCGGGCGCAAGTGGGACGCCGTCACCAGGGCTGCTGCCCGGCCCCATTACCTGGTTTGTAATGCCGACGAGTCAGAGCCGGGCACGTTCAAGGATCGCGTTCTGATGGAGGGCGATCCCTTCGCGGTCGTGGAGTCGATGACCATCGCCGCCATTGCAACCGGATGCGAACAGGGCTACCTCTACGTTCGCGGCGAATACCCGCTTGCCCGGCACCGCATCGAGCATGCCATCGCGCAAGCTCGGGCTCACGGGTTCCTTGGTGATGGGATAGCGGGTACAGCTGTCCGCTTCGACATCGAGGTTCGGCGCGGGGCCGGTGCGTACATCTGCGGAGAGGAGACGGCGTTATTCAATTCGATCGAGGGGAAGAGGGGCGAGCCGCGCAACAAACCGCCATTTCCCGTGCAGGTCGGGCTGTTCGGCAAGCCGACCCTAGTCAACAACGTCGAGACCCTGGTCAACGTGCTCGACATCCTGAACGAAGGCAGCGCTGCCTTCGCAAGGATCGGAACGCCGGACTCGACGGGTACACGGCTGTTCTGCATGTCGGGCCACGTGCGCGTGCCCGGTCTATACGAGGTCCCAATGGGCACGACGCTGCGCTCCCTCATACAGTTGGCCGGCGGCCTGCGCGAGGGCCGATCGCTCCGAGCGGTGCTTCTCGGTGGCGCCGCGGGCTCGTTCGTCACCGAATCGCAGCTCGACGTGCCGCTGACATTCGAAGGCACTCGGGCGATCGGAGCCACGCTTGGTTCTGGCGCGGTGATCGTGTTCGACGACACGGCCGACCTCGAGCAGGTCCTGCTTCGCATCGCCCGTTTCTTCCGCGACGAGTCGTGTGGACAGTGCGTTCCATGCCGGGTCGGCACGGTGCGGCAGGAGGAAGCGCTGAAGCGAATCCTTGGCGAGCGCGACAAGTCCCTTCGGGAAGGTGACATCAGGTTGCTCAGCGATATCGCTCAGGCGATGCGCGACGCCTCCATATGCGGCCTCGGCCAGACGGCGGCGAACGCGATTGGCTCCGCAGTGATCCAGTTGAACGTAGTCGGAGGTTCAGGACGCTAGGTGGCAAGTACAGTCTTCGTCGGGCTGCCAAGACGCCTGGTCAACTTCAGCATCGACGGCCAGGATGTCCAGGTTCCTGAAGGCACGACGATCCTCGAAGCGTGCCGCCGGCTTCAGATCGACACGCCGACTCTCTGTCAGCTCGAAACGCTCACCCCGGTCAATGTCTGCCGGGTCTGCGTCGTCGAGGTCGAGGGGTCGAGAGTCCTCGTCCCGGCCTGTTCGCGGAAAGTCGAGGCCGATATGAAAGTCCACACCGACTCGGAGCGAGTTCGTCACAGCCGGCGGCTGGTCCTCGAGCTGCTCGCGTCCTCGGTTGACATGTCGCTATGCGCGCCGGAGGTGCGTGGCTGGATGACGCGCTACGGTGGCGAGCCTCAGCGCTTCAGTCCGAGTGCGGCCACCGTGGCTCAGCCGGTGAAGATCGACAACGATCTCTACGTGCGCGATTACTCGCGGTGCATCCTCTGCTACAAGTGCGTCGAGGCGTGCGGCGTGGATGCGCAGAACACGTTCGCGATCGGCGTGGCGGGCCGCGGGTTCGATGCGCACATCTCCACCGAGTTCACAGTCGAGCTGCCGGAGTCGGCGTGCGTTTACTGCGGCAACTGCATCGGGGTCTGCCCAACCGGCGCCCTCATGTTCAAGAGCGAGTACGACATGCGTCAGAGCGGCGCATGGGACGAATCGCAGCAGAAGGTGACGGAGACGGTGTGCCCCTACTGTGGAGTCGGTTGCATGCTCGAGCTGCATGTGCAGGACAACTCGATAGTCAAGGTCACCTCACCCCTCGACCACAGCGTCACCGCCGGTCACCTGTGTGTCAAAGGGCGTTTCGGGTTTCAGTATGTTCAGCAGAGGCAGTCACCAAGCTCGATGCGCGGTCCTCGCTCGCAGAACAAGAACCGACCCGAATAACAAGGTGAAGGCCGGACTTCCGAGCCCGGCCTTCGGCGGTCTTTTCTCTGGCGCCTAATCGTTGCTGTGGTCGGTACCATCTGAGCTGGTGTCGATCGAGGATTGGTCCCCCTCGACGTGGTTGTCGCCCTCTGACTTCTGGCTGTCGTCGCCGCAGGGAGCCTCTGTCTTGTCCTCTGCCTGGGCGCCGGCCGTCTCGGCCACGTCTTCCGTCTCGCCGGTGGTTGCCTGGGCCGACCTCTCAGTCGCGTCCTCGGTCTTGTCCGCTGCCAGGCATGGCTGAGCGGCGACCTCCGCGGCATCCTGCTTGGCTTCAGCGGCAGCCCGGGCTGCGGCTGCAGCTTTCAGCTTCACCGTCAGCGCGGCTGCCTCAGCCTTCTCGATGGCAGCGTCCTTCCGGGCGTCTGTCTTCGCCACTGTGGCGAGGCCGCTCACCTTGCTTGCGTGGATTGCCGGGGCGCAACGCAATGATGTTATGAGGCTCGAACGGCATAATGCGCACGTGCCGATCGTCTGGACCGACCGCCCTGAGGCCAACCGGCTGCTTGAGACCGATCCCCTGGCGCTGCTGATCGGGCTCGTGCTGGACCAGCAGGTCAAGATGGAGAAGGCGTTCGCTGGCCCTTATGAGCTGAAGCAGCGTCTCGGCCAGCTGGACGCGCACCAGATCGCTGCGATGGATCCTGAAAAGCTCGCCACCGCGTTTCGCGAGCGGCCCGCTTTGCACCGCTTCCCAGGGAGCATGGCGCAGCGTGTCCAGGCCCTCTGCCAGGTGGTGGTGTCGGTGTACGGCGGCGACGCCGCTTCGGTCTGGAAGGACGCCCGGGATGCGGAGGACCTGGCTGCCCGGATCAGGAAGCTCCCCGGCTTCGGAGACATGAAGGTGAAGATCCTGGTGTCAATCCTGGCCAAGAAATTCGGCGTCAAGCCCCAGGGCTGGGAGAAGCACGCGGCCAGCTGGCACACGGTGGCGGATGTCGACTCCGAGGAGTCGATGGTTAAGGCCCGAGCAGTCAAACGCGAGATGAAGGCGAAAGCCAAGCCTTAACCACCAGCCGCCCCACCCCCGCACGCCCGCTCCGCGTGCGCGACCTCCCCGTCGAGCGTGGGGAGGATGGTAAAGTGGCGGTCCGGCCCAGCCGGAGTGAGCTGGGCGACTAGATCAGACGAGACCGAGGTGCGCGCCGGGCGCAAGGAGAGAACAGGTTGAGAGAGTGCACACCCACCCGGGAAGAGTCCCGGGCGCTGGCCAAGAATTTCAGGCTCATCCCGGTCTACCGGGAGGTGCTGGCCGACATGCTGACCCCGGTTCGCGCCTACACGCTCCTGTGTCCTGCAGGCTCGCCCGGCTTCCTGCTGGAGAGCGTGGAGGGAGGCGAACGCCTTGCCCGATACTCGTTTATCGGCTTTCAACCCCGCGCCCTCGAGCTGGGTGACGGCGATCCCTTACCGGCGCTGCGGGCTGTGGCCGCGGAGGCAACCGCGCCGGTTCGCGGCATTCCCCGCTTCCATGGCGGGGCTGTGGGCTACCTCGGTTACGAGAGCGCGCGTCACTTCGAGCGCCTGCCCCGCGCCGAGGGCGCCGCGCCGCCGATGCCGGAAAGTGCGTTCCTTCGCGCCGAGGATCTGGCGGTCTTCGACCACGTCACGAGGCGGCTCAAGCTGCTGACGATCCACCGACCGGATCGCGAGGACTACGACGCGGCGATCGCCCGCATCGACGGGATGGAGAAGCGTCTCGCTTCGGACCAGGTGGCTGCGTCGCCTCGAGGTGTGGATGGGGCGCCGTGGAAATCGAACGTGACCCCTGGGCAGTTCCACGCGATGGTGGATGCCGCCAAGGAGCACATCCACGCGGGAGACGCATTTCAGATCGTCGTCTCGCAGCGGTTTCAAAAGGCGTTGTCGGTGAGCCCATTCGACGTATATCGCTGCCTGCGGGCCATCAACCCTTCGCCGTACATGTTCTTCCTCGCGCTCGGCGGAGATCGACACATTGTTGGCACCTCGCCCGAGAAGCTCGTGCAGGTAGAGGAAAGGCGCGTGGAGACGAGGCCGCTCGCCGGCACGCGTCGGCGCGGCTCCGACGCGGCCGAGGATGCGACGCTCGAGAAGGAGCTGCTCAGCGACCTGAAGGAGCGGGCTGAGCACGTGATGCTGGTGGACCTGGGACGAAACGACGTCGGTCGCGTTGCACGCCCCGGGACTGTGAAGGTCGACAGGTTGATGGAGGTTGAGCGCTACTCCCACGTGATGCACATCTCGTCCACCGTCAGCGGCGAGCTCCGCGAGGGCGCCACGTCGCTCGACGCGCTCCGTGCCGCATTCCCGGCCGGGACGGTTTCCGGCGCACCCAAGATCCGGGCGATGGAGGTGATCGCAGATCTCGAGCCCGACCAGCGGGGTGTGTACGCCGGTGCCCTCGGCTACGTCAGCTTCGGTGGCAACCTCGACATGGCGATCACGCTGCGCACGATAGTCGTCGCAGACGGAATTGCTTACGTGCAGGCGGGTGCAGGTGTGGTCGCCGACTCGATACCCGAGAGGGAGTTCGATGAGACCCTCGAAAAGGCCCGTGCCATGTTCAAGGCGATCGAGATGGCGGAGGAGATGTCATGAGCAGTCCCTCGCCTAAGCTCGCTGTCATCGACAACTACGACTCCTTCACCTACAACCTCTTCCAGTACCTCGGCGAGCTCGGTGTCGAGCCGGAGGTCCATCGCAACGACGAGGTGACGGTTGGAGAGCTTGCGGGCTACGACGGAATCGTCATCTCGCCCGGCCCGGGGGCGCCGGAGGACGCAGGGGTCTCGACGGAGGCCATCCGGGAGCTGAGCGGGAAGGTGGTGATCCTCGGCGTCTGTCTCGGCCACCAATGTCTCGGCGAGGCGTTCGGCGGCAAGGTAGTGCGAAACGTGCCGTCGCACGGTAAGACCTCGTGGATTCGCCACGACAACTCAGGGGTCCTGGCCGGCCTCACCGATCCGTTCGAAGCCACCCGCTACCACTCGCTGATCGTCGAGCGGGCGACGGTTCCGGACGAGCTGGTGGTCACTGCTTGGACAGCCGACGGCACGGTCATGGGGTTGCGCCACTCCAGGCACCCGACCTATGGCGTCCAGTTCCACCCCGAGTCGGTGCTCACCAAAGAGGGAAAGAAGATCCTCGCCAACTTCATACGCAGAGCAGCGAGGGGTGTCGCGTGATCGAGGCGATAGCCAAGTTGGTGAGGCGTGAGTCGCTGACTGAGGACGAGGCTTCAACTGCGTTTGAGGGGATCATGCGCGGCGACGCCACTCCCATCCAGATCGCGGGATTCCTCGTCGCCCTCCGAATGAAAGGCGAAACCGTCGAGGAGCTCACCGCCTTCGCCCGCACCGCTCGCGCGCTTGCGACTCCGATCAGCGTTGAGGGCAATCTTCTCGACACCTGCGGCACAGGTGGCGACGGGCTCGCCACCTTCAATATCTCAACCCTGTCGGCCATCGTTGCCGCAGCATGCGGAGCTCGCGTCGCCAAGCATGGAAACCGAGCCGCGTCCTCAATGTGCGGGTCGGCGGACGTCCTGGAGCAGCTGGGCGTGAAAATCGACCTTGCTCCCGACGGTGTGGCGCGTTGCATCGAGGACGCCGGCATCGGTTTCCTTTTCGCGCCCATCTTCCATCCGTCCTTTCGCTTCGTCGCCGTGCCACGTCGCGAGCTCGCGCTTCGCACGGTTTTCAACGTCCTCGGCCCGCTGTGCAATCCCGCGGGCGCCAGGTTCCAGGCGCTCGGGGTGGCTGATGGATCGGTCGCCGGCAAGATGGCCGATGTTCTCATCCGCCTGGGCGTCGAGCGGGCGATAGTTTTCCACGCGGTCGATGGCATGGACGAGCTGTCGGTAAGCGGACCGTCGCAGGTCATCGAGATCGACGGCCAACGCAAGGAGTACCAGCTCGACCCTTCGGAGCTCGGTCTCACCCGGGCACCCGTGGAGGCCATGCGCGGCGGAGGTCCTGAGGAGAACGCGCGAATCGCGCGCGAGGTGCTCGATGGTGCGACCGGTCCGCGGCGTGATGTCGTCCTCCTGAACGCCGCCGCTGCCCTTCGGGCCGCGGGGCTGGCCAGAGATTGGAAGCAGGGTCTGAAGGCGGGTGCGGAGGCGATCGACTCCGGGCGCGCGGGCGACGTGCTCCAGCGCTGGGCGACAATGTCGCAGGCGTGAGCCCGCCAGAGAGCCCACAGCAAGACCTGTTGGCCCGATTGGTGACCGAGGCGCAGCAAGACATGCAGCGGCGTCGTGCCCTGATCACTCAGGACGACCTCGAGCGGGCGATCCAGGCTCACACGCCGAGGGACTTCGTCGCCGGACTGCGCCGGCCCGGCCTCGCCGTGATCGCGGAGATGAAGCAGCGGACTCCCAGCATGGGTGTCCTCTCGGAGGATTACCGGCCCACTGAGCTGGCGCGAGCCTACACCGAGGGCGGAGCTGCGGCCATCTCGGTGCTGACCCACATGGCGGGCTTCGGTGGCAGACCGGAGCACATACAGGCTGCGCGGTTTGCGACCGATCTTCCGATTCTTCGGAAGGACTTCGTCACCGATCCCTACGAGGTGGGAGAGGCGCGGGCGTCGGGAGCCGACGCGGTGCTGCTCATCGTTGCGGCACTCGACCAGCAGCGCCTGGGCGAGCTGCTGCGGGTGTGCCAGAGGCGGGGGATCGCTGCGCTGGTCGAGGTTCATGACGAGAGCGAGGTCGAAGCCGCATTGCAGGCCGGCGCGCAGGTCATCGGCGTCAACCATCGCGATCTGCGCACCTTCAACGTCGACCTGGGGCTCACCGAGCAGCTGCGGAGGGTGATCCCGCTCGATGTGGTGCTGGTGTCGGAAAGCGGCATCCACACGATCGAGGACGCACGTCGGATGCGAGAGTCGGGCGCCGACGCCGTGCTGGTCGGCGAGTCGTTGATGCGTGCCGGCGACCCTGTCGCCCGGCTCAGAGAGCTCACGTCTGCATGACAATCCGGGTAAAGATCTGCGGCATCTGCGACCCGGAGGCGGCGCGGATCTCGTCCGAGGCGGGAGCGGACATGATCGGATTTCATTTCTGCGACTCTGCCCGCCGGATCACCCCAGACCAGGCGAAGGTAATCGTCGAAGGGCTGTCATCTCGCCCCACCATCGTCGGGGTCTTCATCGACCAGGACGCGGACGAGGTGCGGCAGATAGCCGAGCTCGTCGGCCTCGACCTGCTCCAGCTCCACGGGTCGGAACAACCTGGGTTCGATGCGGGACGTCCGCTGATGAAAGTGCTGAAGGTCAAGGACGGCCACGTTCCTGACGCAGAAGGGTGGCCCGACCCGATCATGCTCGACTCGTGGTCGGCCGACCAGCGCGGGGGAACCGGCCTGACGTGGCACTGGGACAGCGCGCGAGAGCTGCTCGCCACGCGCCGGGTCTTCATCGCCGGGGGTCTGGAACCGGGTAACGTGGGCACAGTCGTGAGCGCATTCAAGCCGTACGGCGTCGATGTGTCGAGTGGCGTTGAGTCGAGCGTCCGGGTCAAGGACCCCGACAAGGTTCGTGCCTTCGTCAACGCCGTCCGCGTCGCAGAGCGTCTCGGATGACCCACCCGGAGCGAGGCCGGTTTGGACCGTACGGTGGCCAATTCGTGCCGGAGACGCTCATGGGCGCCCTTGCCGAGCTCGAGGATGTCTGGCACGAGGCGAAGGCCGACACGCAGTTCCAGCTCGAGCTTGCAGGCCATCGGAGAGCTTTTGTCGGTCGTCCCACCCCCCTGTACGCCGCCACCCGCATCGGTGCGCATTTCGGCGGCGCGCACATCCACCTGAAGCGTGAGGACCTGTGTCACACCGGCGCCCACAAGCTGAACAATGCCGTCGGCCAGGCCCTCCTCGCCCTTCGAATGGGGAAGAAACGCATCATCGCGGAAACAGGCGCCGGTCAGCACGGCGTCGCGGTGGCGACAGTTTGCGCCCGCTTCGGTTTCGAATGCACCGTTTACATGGGTACCGAGGACATGCGTAGGCAGTCGATGAACGTCCGGCGCATGAGGCTGCTCGGGGCAGAGGTGGCGGAGGTCACCGCAGGTACGAAGACGCTCAAGGACGCCACTTCGGAGGCGATCCGGGACTGGGTCACAAACGTGCGGACCACCCACTACATCATCGGCTCAGTCGTCGGGCCTCACCCGTACCCCGAGATGGTCCGAGACCTGCAGCGCGTGATCGGCGACGAGGCGCGCGAGCAATACCTCTCCGTCGACGGAAAGCTTCCCGACGTCGTGATCGCGTGCGTCGGCGGCGGTTCCAATGCGATCGGGATGTTCACAGCGTTCATCGACGACAAGGACGTGACGCTGGTGGGAGTCGAAGCGGCGGGCGAAGGCTTGAGAACCGGTAAGCACGCGGCCTCACTGGTTGGCGGTCGCCCGGGAGTGCTGCACGGCAGCTATTCATATCTGCTTCAGGACGGCGACGGCCAGGTCTTGCCGACCCACTCGATCTCCGCGGGCCTCGACTATCCCGGGGTCGGGCCGGAGCACTCATTCCTGCACGATTCCAAGCGGGTCGAGTACGTCGCGGTCACCGACAAAGACGCGCTGGCGGCATTCAAGCTGTGCACCAGGCTGGAGGGGATCATGCCGGCGCTCGAGCCGGCTCACGCGCTGCATCAGGCCGGCGTAATGGCGCGTGAGTTTGGCCCGGGCGGGAGGATTCTGGTCTGCCTTTCGGGGCGCGGCGACAAGGACATGGACTCAGTCGATGGTGGCTGAGCACGCGCGCCTGGAGCAAGCGCTCCGGGCCGACAAAGATCTGAAGCTAGTCGCATACATGATGGGAGGGCACCCGAATCGCAAGCGCTCGATCGAAGTTGGGAAGAGGCTGGCGACGTCGGGCGTGGCGGCGCTTGAGATCGGCATGCCGCACTCGGATCCGCTGGCGGACGGCCCTGTCATCCAACGAGCGGGCCAGATCGCGCTGGAGCATGGCATGACAGTCGAGGGGTGCCTCGAGGTCGCCGGCGCGATCGCCGCGGAGGGGACACCAGTCGTGCTGATGACCTACATCAACCCGATTCTCGCGTACGACCCGAGAAAGTTCGCAGCCGAGGCCGCTCAGGTCGGGGTTGCGGGAATCATCGTCCCCGACCTACCGGTTGAGGAGTCCGAGCCGGTGGCCGGTTGGTTGCGGTCGGCATCGCTCGCCACCGTGTTCATGGTTTCCCCGACGACCTCGCCGCAGCGTGTGCAGGCGATCTGCGAGCACTCCAGCGGCTTTGTGTACTGCGTGACGGTTACAGGGATCACCGGCGCGCGCAAGGAGCTGCCTGAGGGGATGACTGAGCTGATCCAGCAGGTGCGGGCTCACACCGAGCTGCCGGTCGCGGCAGGCTTCGGCATCTCCCGCCCGGAGCACATGAAGGCGCTTCGGGGCACCGCCGACGCCGCAGTCGTGGGCAGCGCGATAGTGGCCGAGATCGACAAGGGCGCGGACCCGGTGAAGTTGGTGAAGGAGCTGTTACGGGCTGCGCGCCAGTGAGCCGACGGATCTTCGCCGTCCCACCGGAGCGCAGCCCGGCGTGCCGGTGAGAGGGATTCGCGGTGCCACCACCGCGGAGGCAAACACGGCCGAATCCATAATCGAGGCGACAGAGGAGCTGCTGACCGAGCTCATCCGCATCAACGAGCTGGACAAGGACGAGGTCTGTTTCGCCTACTTCACGACGACGCACGACCTGACTGCTGAGTTTCCGGCCTACGCCGCAAGGCGGTTGGGCTGGATCGACGTGCCTCTTCTGTGCGGGCACGACATGGACGTCCAGCTTCCCAATCCCCGCGGCGTTCCGATGTGCATCCGTATCCTTCTGCTCTACAACACGGCGAAGCCACAGTCCGAGATGAGCTTCGCCTACCTCCGCGGAGCTCGGGCGATCAAAGCCGACCTCGAATCTCTGAAAGGAACATTGATCCAGTGATCATCGTCATGACCCACACGGCCACCGAAGCCGATATCAAGGCGGTGGTCGACCGCGTCCACGAGATCGGCCTCAAGACCGAGCTCTCACGCGGAGAGGAACGGACCCTGGTCGGGGTGATCGGAGGCAACGCGTATGCCTACAAGGAGGCGTTCTCGCACCTGAACGCCATCCACGAGATCATCCCGATCACCAAGCCCTTCAAGCTGGCAAGTCGCGAGTTCAGGCCTCTCAACACGGTGGTCGATGTTGGGGGAATCAAGATCGGCGGCGATGAGGTGGTGATGATGGCAGGCCCTTGCTCTGTCGAGGGCGAGGAGATGCTCCTCGACACCGCCCGCCATGTCGCAGCCCAGGGAGCCAAGGTCCTGCGAGGCGGCGCCTTCAAGCCGCGGACCTCGCCTTACTCGTTCCAGGGCCTCGGAGAGTCCGCGTTGAAGATGATGGCGACGGCACGCGCCGAGACCGGCCTCAAGGTCGTGACCGAGGTGGTGTCGCCGGGTGACGTCGAGCTGGTCGCGCGCTATGCGGACATCCTCCAGCTTGGGACGCGGAACATGCAGAACTACGCGCTGCTGCAGGAGGCGGGACGTTCGGGCAAGCCGGTCCTCCTCAAGCGCGGCATGTCCTCGACGATCGAAGAGTGGCTGCTCGCGGCCGAGTACATCCTGTCGCAGGGGAACCGCGATGTGATCCTTTGCGAAAGGGGCATCCGGACCTTCGAAACGGCGACGCGGTTCACGCTGGACCTCAACGCGGTGCCTCTCGCCCGGGAGCTGTCTCATCTGCCCGTGATAGTCGATCCCTCGCAGGCCACCGGTCGCTGGTCGCTGGTCCGCCCGCTGTCTCTCGCGGCGGTGGCTGCGGGCGCGCATGGGCTCATCGTCGAGGTCCATCCGACCCCGAACCAGGCGCTCTCTGACGGCGCACAATCGCTTGACTTCGAGAACTTCGATCGCTTGATGGAAGACCTCCGCCGGCTGCTGGGCGCGATGGCCAAGCAGCTCGCCTAGCCAGGCACTCCCGTATGCCTGCTGTCGCGGTCGTGGGCCTTGGCCTGATGGGCTCCTCGCTGGCGCTGGCACTGAAGAAGGCGCGACCCGAGTTCGTGATCGTAGGGAGCGATCGCGACCCCATCACTTTGCGCAAGGCGCTGGATCGCGGCATCGTGGAGACTGCCAGCGCGGACCTGGATATCGCCGAGCTGGCGGATATCGTGTTTCTGGCTGTCCCAATTCTGGCTATGAAGCAGGTTCTCGCTGGCCTCGGCGATCGAGTCGCCGGAAAGGTGGTCACCGACATGGCCAGCACAAAGGTCAGTGTCATGGGCTGGGCGGCCACCTCGGGGATCGACCTCGTGGGCGGCCATCCGATGTGCGGAAAGGAGGCGGCAGGAATCGACGCCGCGGATGCGGCGATTTTCTCCGGCGCATCGTGGGTCCTGACCAGGGCCGACCCGACGGTGCTCGGCTTGATCGAGTCGGTCGGCGCGCACCCGGTGGTGATGGATGCCGAGACGCACGACAGGTTGGTCGCCGGCGTCAGCCATGCCGCTTTCCTGCTTTCGGTGGGATACGTCCTTTCACTATCTGGTCGGCCCGACTGGCCGGCTGCATTGAAGCTTGCCGCGACAGGATTTCGCGATATGAGCCGCCTCGCCTCCGGCGATCCCGCCCTGTACGAAGGGATAGCGCAGACCAACCGGCTCAACCTGATGGAGCAGCTCGACGCAATCACCGCGACGTTGGGACGCCTGAGGCGTCACCTGGAAGCCGACGACCCCCGCCTGGTCGAGCTTTTCGAAGAGGCACGCTCCGTCCGCGAGCGTTGGCTAAAAGAAATTTGATTGCGACGGTTCGCAGAGCTCGCCGGCTCGAGGGCGAGGTGCGTCTGCCTGGCGACAAGTCGATCTCTCATCGCGCGCTTATCCTCGGAGCGCTGGCGGATGGATGGACCCGTGTGCACGGCCTGTCCACCGGCGCTGATGTGCGGTCGACGGCCTCCTGCCTGCGCGCCCTCGGCGCCGACATCGAGGAGTCGGCGGTTCGCGGCTTCGGGCTGGACGGCATGCGCATGGCTTCGGGGCCCCTGGATTGCGGCAACTCCGGGACCACGATGAGGCTGCTGGCCGGTGTGCTCGCCGCCCAGGGATTCGTCAGCGAGCTGACGGGAGACGAGTCCTTGGCCCGAAGGCCGATGGACCGTGTCGTGAATCCGCTCGTGGCGATGGGCGCCGGCGCGCAGTGGCCGCCGCTTCGCGTTGGGGGGCGCGTGCCGCTCCACGGCATCGAGTACCGGATGCCGGTGGCGAGCGCGCAGGTGAAGTCGGCGCTTCTGCTCGCCGGTTTGTTCGCCGAAGGCACCACCACCGTGATCGAACCGGTGCGCACGCGCAACCACACCGAGCTGATGCTCAAGGCGATGGGGGTCGATGTGCGGTCGGATGGGGTTCGCGTCGAAATCAGCAAGGCCGACAAGCTCGAGCCGCTCGACATGGAGGTGCCGGGCGACCTCAGTGCCGCCAGCTTCTGGATGGTTGCCGGCGGCCTCGTGCCGGGTTCCACGCTGGTCATTCCCGGCGCAGGGGTCAACCCGACCAGAACTGCGTTCCTCGAGCTCTTGCGAGCAAGCGGTTTCGATATCGAGGCATCCGGAGAGCGGGTCTCCGCAGGCGAGCCGATTGCGGACCTGGAAGTGCATTCGGCCTCGGAGCTGCGCGCGCTGAACGTCGGCGGCGAGACAGCCGCAGAGATGATCGACGAGCTGCTCGTCCTTGCCGTCGCGGCCACCCAGCTGCCCGGCGAAAGCCAAGTCTCGGGTGCGGCCGAGCTCCACGTCAAGGAATCAGATCGCATCGCCGCCATGGCTGACGGACTTGCCACGATGGGAGCGAATATCCGCGCCCTCGATGACGGGTGGACGATTGCAGGGCCATGCCGCCTGCAGGGTGCGCGCGTGCATTCGCACGGCGACCACCGCGTCGCGATGGCGCTCGGTGTCGCCGGGCTGCTGGCGGACGGCGTCACTGAGATCGAGGGCGCCGAGTGTGTTGAGATCTCATACCCCGGGTTCTTTGACCAGCTGGAATCTTTGGTTTGAAGTTTCAAAACCAGCTCGACATCGAGCTGGTCACTCTGGAGCTTTACGAGCTCGAGGTGACCGGGCCGCGCGAAGATTTCGAGCTCGAGGTGGCGCGCGCCACCCAGGCCGCACGTTCGGGCGGTGTTGGCGACCTGGCGGCGGCTCGAGGGCTGTACCGGCGGTTCGGGATCGATCCGACGCGAGTCAGGCCTTCATCCGAAGCGCTGTTGCGCCGGCTCAAAAAGGGAGAGCCGCTGCCGAGGGTGAACTCGCTCGTCGACATCGCCAACGCCATGTCTGTGCTGCTGCAGGTGCCGGTCGGGCTGTACGACCTCGACAAGGTCCGGGGCGACGAGCTCGTGGCCAGGGTCGGCGCCGAAGGCGAGAGCTACATGGGAATCGGCAAGGAGAAGGTGAACGTGGCCGGCCGCATTTGCGTGGCCGACGCCGAAGGACCTTGCGGCAATCCGACCTCGGATAGCGCCCGTACGAAGATCACGACCGAAACCGAGCGGGCGGCCTGGATCTATTTTCTGCCGGTCAGCGACGAGGCGATCGACCGCACGGCGGAGCTGATCGCGGTGTTCGGCCGCGGCCTGGTCCGCATGAGCGCCTGACCGCGGGGCATGGTGACCATCCTCGGCGCCGGCGTCGCGGGATCAGCACTTGCGTGGGCCCTCGCCAGGCGCGGCCGCAAGGATGTGGTCGTGTTCGACCCGTCGCCTGTGCCCGAAGGCTCGACTTCGAAGGCCCTCGGCGGCTTTCGAACCCAGCACGGAAGTGAGCTGAACATCGCCCTCGCGCTGGCGTCGCGCGACTTCTTCGTCCGAAGGGCCGAGCGCATCCATTTTCAGCCCAACGGCTACCTCTATCTGGGCGATACCCCGGATGCTGCGGATGAGCTTCGGCGCCGGGCGGAGATGCAGCGCGCGCTCGGGCTGCCGATCGAGCACCCCGACCCACGCTCCATCGTGCCGTGGCTCGACACGAAAGGGATCGAGGGCGCGAACTATTGCTCTCTGGACGGCCTGTACATCCCGCTCGATGTCCTGGGCTCATTTGTCGAGGAGGCCCACGAGCTGGGTGTTGATTTTCGCCCCGGGATGAAGGCGGGCGCGCGCGACCTGAATGCCGGCATCGTCGTGGTCGCTTGCGGGGTATGGTCGCCGGGCGTCGCAACCAGCCTGGGCGTGACCCTCAACGTCGAAGCCGTGGAGCGCGGAGTGTTCATCACCGGACCATACGATTGGCTGGGTGACAAAGTCCCGATGACGCTCGAGGCGGGCTCCGGCTTCCATTTCCGCGAACGCGACCGCCGGCTGTGGGTCATGGGCCCCGGCGAGCAGCGAGACTGGGGGCGCATCCGCGACTGGCTCGCAGTCCGCCTGCCCCGCGCCGTCGTGCCCGAACCCGAGGGCCACCTCGCCTGCAATTACGAGGTGACTTTCGACCACCACCCGTTGGTCGGAGAGACATCGCGTGCGGGCGTTTGGTCATCGTGCGGATTCAGCGGCCACGGGGTCATGCACTCACCCGCGGTGGCGGACAACCTGGCGGCGATGATCAACGGTGATTCGCCCCCGCTCGATATCCGCGGGCTGAGCCCGCAGCGTACAGAGCCGCTCATGGATTCCACGCAGCTGTGACCGCGCCCTCCGAGCAGGTGCTCTGCGTGAAGCGAGAGGACATCTTTCCCGACGGCGCCTGGCACGGATTCGTCAGCGACCGTCTCGAGCGGCACCAGAAGGTCATCCGCGAAAACCACTTCTTCATGGCGCGCGCAAAGGTGGAAAACGACCCCAATTACCAGCAGATCATCCCCTATGTCGTCTTTCGCCACGGTGAGAGGTACTTCCTCACGCATCGCCTACGGGCTTCATCGGAAAGAAGGCTGCGGAAGCAGTACTCGCTGGGCGTGGGCGGCCACATAAACCCGGGCGACCTCGACGCGGGCGATCCCATCCAGGACGGTCTCAAAAGAGAGTGGGAGGAGGAGGTCGTGTACGAGGGCAGCTTCGATGCGAAGCTGATCGGTCTGCTCAACGACGAGTCGTCGCCGGTGTCCAAGGTTCACCTTGGCGTCGTCTTTCTCGTCGACGGCGACACGCCAGACATCTCTATCCGCGAGACCGACAAGCTCGCCGGCGAGCTGCTCACGCTGGAGGAGATGCGCATCTTCTACCTCGGCATGGAGTCCTGGTCGCAGATGGTCTACGACCGCCTTGCGCAGGGCGAGCTCTCACGATGAGCGTGGTCGAGGCGGATAACATCGATGCAGTGCACGGACTTGCGCTGGAAGCGGTCGAGCTGCGGCGGATACGCATGCCGCTGGTCGCCCCATTCGAGACGTCGTTCGGAGTCCAGAGCGAGCGGGACATCCTCCTCCTTAAGGTGATCACCTCCGGCGGCGAGGGCTGGGGCGAATGCGTCGCCACCGAAGAGCCAACCTATTCCTCCGAGTACGTGGACGGGGCGCAGCACGTCCTGGTTCACCATCTGCTTCCGCGGCTCTTCAAGCCCGCGCGGATCGAGGCGGGAGAAGTTGCGCATCACCTGCGGGCCGTCCACGGCCACCACATGGCCAAGGCCGCGCTTGAGATGGCGGTTCTCGACGCTCAGCTGCGCGTGAGCGGTGAATCGTTCGGGCAATACTTTGGCGCTACCAGATCCGAGGTCGACTGCGGCGTCTCGGTCGGCATCCACCGCTCGATCCCCGACCTAATCGCTACGGTCGGCGAGTACCTGGACCAGGGGTACCGCCGCATCAAGCTAAAGATCAAGCCAGGTTGGGACATCGAGCCGGTGCGAGCGGTCCGCGAACGATACGGGGACGTGCCCCTGCAGGTCGATGCCAACACGGCCTATACCGTTGCGGATGCAAAGCACCTCGCGGAGCTCGACGCCTTCGACCTTCTGCTGATCGAGCAGCCGCTCCCCGAGGAGCAGGTGCTCGCGCATGCGGAGCTGGCGAAGGTGGTCCGCACTCCGATCTGCCTCGATGAGTCGATCACTTCCGCGCAGGGTGCAGCTGACGCTATCGAGCTCGGCGCGTGCCGCATCGTCAACATCAAGCCGGGGCGGGTCGGCGGCTACCTCGAGGCGCGGCGCATTCATGACCTCTGTGCCGCGCGTGGCGTCCCGGTCTGGATGGGCGGGATGCTGGAGACCGGCCTCGGGCGCGCCGGCAACGTTGCGATGGCTGCGATGCCGAACTTCACCCTACCTGGTGACACGTCAGCCTCTGACCGCTACTACCACCGCGACATCACCGAGCCCTTCGTGCTCAAAGACGGACGGTTGAAGGTGCCCACCGGCCCCGGGCTTGGGGTGAGCGTCGATCTCGACTTCCTGGCCGAGGTCACCTACCTCACCGAGACGGTGCACTCGGAGAATCGGGCGGTTCACAAAGCCGGGTAGCGGATCTACGGCGCAGGCGACGTGGTCAGAAGGTCCGTCATTGCGCCGGCCTGCTGGGCGGCGCCGAGGCGGGCAACACCGAGCCGATCCTCGATCGTGGCGAGCAGCGAATAGTGGTTGTACGCGAGGGAGCTGGAGCGCGCGGCCGGGCGAGGATGGATGACCAGTGTCAGCACGTGATTCGCGCTGTCATAACCCTCGTCCCAGGTGATGAGCAGCAGCCCATCTTGCTGCCAGGCGGAGGTCGCGAGGATGACGGGAACGGTCTGCGCCAGCCATTGGTCCGCGACGGCTGTCGAGCAGTCGTGGCCGTCGTTGCACAAGCCCGGCGTGATCCAGACCAGCCTCGGAACGTCGCCCTTCATGTCGGTCGCAAAGTGAGTGAACGGCACGACTTGGGGAGGGCAGGTGCTGCCGTAGTAAGCGAACGGGTTGTGTTTCAGCGCGTACGGGTAGGGGCTGTGAAAGCAACCGCCGCTCATGCCCTCCATGTAGGCCCGCCACGGGATGCCCGCCGTGGTCAGCTGAGCGCCGAGACCGCCGGCAGGCAGCCGGTGATAACCGTCGTCGGCGATGCCCCAGGTGCTGCCTGAGGTCATGGCCAGATAGTTTGGAAGGCTCGGATGTGAGACGCCGTGGTAGTTGGTGGCCGCGGGATAGTGGGACGCGAGGCTTGCCGTGTAACGCCCGGCCAGCGATTGGGAGTAGGTGTGGTTCTCCATGACGATCACGAACACGTGTGATGGCGTGGGCGGCGGAGAGGGTGTGGGGGAGGACGTCTGGCCAGACGCCGGCGACACCGATGGTGTGGGGCCAGGGTGAGCCTGCGCAGCCGGCCCCCCGCACGCCACCACGAAGCAGGCGGATAGGGCCAGCGCCAGGGCTTTCACCAAGACGACACTACGATCCGTGGCCGTGAGATTGCTAAAAGGCCCGTGGTCGCTGGAGGTCAGGCCGGAACGAGGAGGGCGCGTCACATCTGTTCGCCTGCATGGAGATGAGCTCCTCGACCAGGGCATTGGTGTCGATGAGCCGGAGGCGGAAGACTTCGTGGCAGGCGGGGCGTGGGGCTGGGACGAGATGGTGCCCACCGTCGAACACTGTCTTTATCCCGGGCTGGGCGCGTGGGCGGGTCGGGAGCTTCCGGACCATGGGGAAGCGTGGCGACTCAAGTGGTCGGTGTTCGCCGAAAGTGCGGCCGCCGTTGCGATGGAGTGCAGCGGCGTCGCGCTTCCCTGGCGGCTCGAGCGGAGGATCGAGATCAGTGATCGCGCAGTGCACGTGGCGTATGCCTACATGAATCGCGGGCAGGAGCCGCTTTACGCGTACTGGTGTGCCCATCCGCTTTTCCGCTACGAGCCCGGCATGGCGGTCGATGGCGTTGAGAAGTTCGATCCACCTGCGGAAGGCACCAGCGCAAAGCTGCACGTGTCACCAGGTTCGTCATCGAGTGCGGTTCTCGCGTGGAGGACGGGGTCCGCGATCGAGATCGCCTGGGACTCATCGCTCACCCCATACGTAGGGGTATGGGCATGCAACGGGGATCTCGGAGGTTACCGGCAGATCGCAATCGAGCCGGCCACCGGCGGAAACGACCACCCCGATCCTGCCGCGCCACCACCGCTGCTGCAGCCGGGCGAGGAGCTCAGGTGGTGGCTGCAGATCCGGGACCGCCGCCGGCTCCGGGTTGGCGAGTGACCTGACTCTAAACTGAGGACACCATGGCCAAGCTCCTCGGGTTGCGGTGCCGCGAATGCGGCGCAGAGTATGAGCTCCAGGCCACGCATGTCTGCGAGATGTGCTTCGGGCCGCTCGACGTGGTGTTCGATTACGCAGCCCTCAAGAAGGTGGTGACGCGGCAGCGGATCGAGCAGGGACCGGCTTCCATGTGGCGCTATCGGGACCTGCTCCCGATCGAGGATACGACCCCGATCGTCAGCCTCGGTGAGGGCCTCACGCCGCTCGTCAAGGCCGACAGGCTGGGCGCCGAGCTCGGGCTTCGCAATCTCTACCTGAAGAACGACAGCATGAACCCGACCAACTCGTTCAAGGACCGCGTGGTATCGGTGGCGATCAGCTGGGCGCGCGCCAACGGCTTCGAGACCATCGCCTGCGCGTCCACGGGAAACCTTGCCAACTCGGTTGCCGCGTACGCGGCTCGGGCCGGGCTCGAATGCTTTGTTTTCATCCCCGTCGACCTCGAGCCGGCCAAGGTCGTCAGCATCAGCGTCTTCGACCCCAACGTGGTCGCGGTGCGTGGCAACTACGACGAGGTGAACCGGCTTTGCAGTCAGCTGGTCGAGTCGACGCCATGGGCCTTCTGCAACATCAACATCAGGCCCTTCTATGCCGAGGGCTCGAAGACGGTCACGTTCGAGACCGTCGAGCAGCTGGGCTGGAAGCTGCCGGACGAGATCATCATCCCGATCGCCAGCGGCTGCCAGTTCGTGCGCCACCGCCAGGCCGTCCACGAGCTCGTGGAGTTCGGCTTGGTCAAGGGCGACAAGGTGCCGGCCTTCACTGGCGCGCAGGCACTCGGCTGCTCTCCGGTTTACAACGCCTTCAACTCGGAGACCCCGGAGCGGGTGCTGCCGGTCAGACCGGATACCATCGCGCGCTCGATTGCGATCGGCAATCCGTCCGACGGTATGTACGTCAACCGGATCGCGCTGGCGACCGGCGGAGTCGTGGAGGCTGTTTCGGAGGAGGAGATCGTGGCGGCGATGCGGCTCCTCGCCCGCACCGAGGGCATCTTCACGGAAACCGCCGGAGGCGTCACAATCGGCGTGCTCGCGAAGCTCGCGCGAGAGGGCCGCTGGAAGGGCGATGAGGTGGTGGTCGCGTATGTGACCGGCCATGGATTGAAGACCGCGGACGTGCTGGCTTCGGTGGACGGGCGCGCGAGGCGGGTGGAAATAGAACCGACTCTCAAGTCGTTTCGCGAGAAGGTGGATGTATGACACAACGTGGAGGAAACAGATAGGTGCCTCAGTTCCGCATTCCAGGCCCGCTTCGACGGCTTTCAGACGGGCAGATCACTGTCCCGGTGGAGGCGACCGACCTCGGCTCGGCGATCGAAGCGCTCGACGCCCGCTATCCAGGTTTCAAGGATCGGCTGCTCGACGACAAGGGCGAGCTCCGGCAGTTCGTGAACGTCTACCTGAACGACGAGGATGTCCGACTCGGGCCAGGGCTCAAGGCCAAGCTCACGGATAAGGACGAGATCTCGATAGTGCCGGCGGTCGCGGGAGGGCTTCGGGGCCCCCACGTGGCCGGCTGGCGCTAGGCCTCTGCTCTCCGGCGCCCCCACCCAAGGGCGGCGCCCGTTACACGTGCGCGGCCAGTGCTCCCCACCAAAGGCGGGGAGGGTAGACTCGGCGCGTGGGGAGACGTCGGCTCAAGCTCATCTTCGGTCCGGCGATGGTCAAGGAGCCGGTCATCTACCAGCTTGGAAAGCAGTTCGACATCGTGACCAACATCCGGCGTGCGGACGTCACGCGCGACCAGGGCTGGGTGCTGCTGGAGATAACGGGGGAGCCCGACGAGCTGGATCGCGGGGTCGCCTACCTCGAGTCGCGCGGGGTCAAGGTCGAGCCGGCGGAAGGCGACCTGGTCGAATAATCGGTCAACCGCCGCCGAGGTGAAGTCCATGGTGTCGCAGCTGTGAGCGAGAAGGTCGACGTGGCCATCATCGGTGGCGGCCAGGCGGGCCTCGCGACCAGCTGGTACCTGCGCCAGGCCGGCGTCGATCATCTCGTCCTCGAGAGCGGCAGGGTGGCCGAGACGTGGCGCAGCCGCCGATGGGATTCGTTCTGTCTCGTCACCCCGAACTGGACCGTGCGGCTCCCGGGTATCGACAGGTTGGAACAGGACCCGGACGGCTTCATGTCCCTCGCCGAGCTGATCGCTCTATTCGAATCGTGGGCGGCATCATTCGACGTTCCCGTCAGGGAGCAATGCCACGTCTATAGCCTCGAAGCCGACTCTACGGCAGGGTTCGTGTTGAATACCTCAAGCGGGACCGTCAGCGCACGCACGGTGGTGGTGGCTTCGGGCGCTTACCAGGAGGCGCATCGACCCAAGGGCGCCGAGTCGCTTCCAGCGACGCTCCATCAGGTCCTGGCAGAGGACTACCGGAACCCGAGAGAGCTGCCGCCCGGAAACGTGCTGGTCGTCGGC
>JALZAL010000300.1 GCA_030948325.1 Candidatus Dormiibacterota bacterium | reverse complement strand
GCTATAATGGCAACTCGTGCGGGAGTAGCTCAGTTGGTAGAGCGCAACGTTGCCAACGTTGAGGTCGCGAGTTCGAGACTCGTCTCCCGCTCTCTAGACCACCGAGACGCCAGCAGCTCCTCGAAGTGGGGGTCCAGGCCGGTCTCGGTCGCATGGACTCGGAGCGTTCCGGAAGGCACGCTGAGTAAGGTGAGGCCGGATCTCGCCAGAACCGATGAGTTTTTAATGATCGGACAGTCCCGAAAAGCATGAAACTTCTTCTCACTTCCGCCGGCATCAAGAACCCGAGCATTCACGACGCGCTGCTCGAGCTACTGGGCAAGCCGATCGCCGAGTCCGATGCCCTCTGCATTCCCACGGCGTTGTACGGGCACCCGATGGCCGGTCCTCGTCAGGCGTGGCGGTTCATCAGCGGACAAGAGCCTCGCTCCCCCATGGTTGGACTGGGTTGGAAGTCGTTGGGAGTGCTGGAGCTCACTGCGCTGCCGAGTCTCGACGAGGAGCGCTGGGTCCCCATGATTCGAGAGACGGACGTTTTGCTCGTCGATGGCGGCGATGCCGCGTACCTGTGCCATTGGATGCGAGCTTCCGGCCTGGCAGACCTTCTGCCGTCGCTACGCGAGACGGTGTGGGTAGGGGTGAGCGCCGGGAGCATGGTGATGACCCCTCGAATCGGGGAGGAGTTCGTCACCTGGCATTCGCCGGCCGGCGACAGAACGCTAGGGTTGGTCGATTTCTCGATCTACCCGCACCTCGACAACCCGGACATGTCGGGGAACACCATGGCCGCCGCAGAACGCTGGGCTGCGGGCTTCTCGGGACCCGCGTACGCGATCGACGACGAGACCGCCATCAAGGTGGTCGACGGCGCCATCGACGTCGTCTCCGAGGGGCACTGGAAGCTGTTGACTCCTAGCCCGGAAGCAAGTTAGTCGTCACGTAGACAACACGCGCTGGTACGGCTGTGACGACGTGAAAATCACCTCCCGAATGCGCAGGACCTGCGAACCTTCCTAATTCTGAGAGACGTGATCATTTTGAACTTCATAGGCGCGTCGACCAGGGCTCAGGTCGGTGTATGGGGACCGGCGAGAGCCGGGGAGATCCTGGCCAGTATTTCGCGTTTCCTCCAAACCGGCTCCTACGTGGGCGATGAAGCCGGTCCGGCACTTGGCTTGGAATTGGATTGAGTTTATGCTGCCTTACGGGCGTTGCGAGGGAACCTGGAAGCCGATTGCGCTTTGGAATCCTGGTGAATAGCGGTCGGCTAGGGCGTCGATCGCAGCTGATCACGACCGGCAAGACCCCGGACGTGATCCAGCCCTTGGGCTTTCGCGGTTCTGGAATGGCGGTTGGTCTCGGAACTGGCCGCGGGGCCGTCTCGCACTAGCCTCCGCCCTGGCCCTGGCGTCGAAGCTAGGAAATCACTCGGAAGCGATGCAGAATCGGGATTCGCGGCCGCGATCACGTAGTTCAGCTGGACCAGGAAGATCAGTCCAATGCTCACCCATGTCGGCAAGACGATGTAGGTAGGCACGGCAACCCGCGAACACGCGAGGAAGGTCATAGCGGATCGAGGACACTAATCGAACAAATCGGGTATGCCAGAGTCGGGCCCTGGTTCGGCTAGCCCGGCGGCGCGGCCTGCTACCTAAAGTGGCGAGAGGCAAACCAGCCTGAAAAGAGGCTGAACGCCACCAGGCCTGCGCTCAAAAGTGCTGAGTTTCGACGACCAGAGAGAAAGCCGGTAGCTACTGCGAGAAGACCGATAACGACTCCAAGGCCGCATACGACCAGCCACACGGACCGTCCGCCCCTTTGAGCACTCGTGGCGGCGACTGCTCGCCCCGAAGGCCCCGCCACTCGAAGGGCCTGCCATTTTCGATACACCCGAAACGCGAGGAAAAGCCCTAGCACACTGACGGCAAGCTGCAGCAGTGTCAGCGTAAGCGGGCCGTGCGTGCTCATGCGATACGCTCCAAATGCAAGCAGGCCAACCGATATGAGCGCCATCGCGGCCGAAACGGCCCAGCCGAATGAGACCAAGGTCCACCTCCGCCAATTAGCCTAACCGTGTTTTAGATAAATCCATAGCACTAGCCGCGGACCCACGACCGGAACCGCTGGAGCGACTGCGGCAAGGCGCAAAGACTAACGTTGACGGCAACGGTGATGTCATGAAAGGAGCGGGCCTCCGCTCCAGTGCTTAGAGCTCGACTATCGTCGGCTCAAGAGAAAACAAGCGACCAGAAGGAGGCCCAAAGATGGTTTACCTCGGCGTCG
>JALZAL010000208.1 GCA_030948325.1 Candidatus Dormiibacterota bacterium | reverse complement strand
GGCGATGCGGGGGGACTGGGAAGGCGGCCGAGCGAGGCTGCGCCTCCGATTGCGTCAGCTACCGCCGCTGGGGCCGCGTCGGATGGCACCAGGCTGACGCTGTTGGGGGGGAAGTAGCCGGCAAGCTCACGATGCGCGGGGATGTCACTGAGCACCAGACGGCACCCACCTGCTGCAGCTTCCATGACGGTCAACCCGAATGCCTCGTGGCGCGAAAGGGACACGAAGACGTCGGCTGTCCGGAACCATTCCAGCAGGTCGAGCCGCGTGAGTTGGCCAAGCAGCTCGACTCGGTCAGCCAGGCAGGTTTCCTTCACGGCGCCCGCAATTGCTCCCCGGGCAGGGCCGTCGCCAGCGATCGCAAGTCGAAAGCGATTTGGCAGCAGAGCCATGGCCGAAACCAGGCGGTTGACCTCTTTGTTGGGCTCGAGCCGTCCGGCGACCAGAACCAGCGGACGGGAAGGGTCCCGATCGCGGGGCCTCGCAGCCGTGACCTCGTCCACGTCGACACCATTGGGGATCACCGTCACGGGCAGGCGGTCTCCGAAGTGCTCCACGAGGAGCGTGCTCTCCGCGTTGGATACACAAATCACGGCTTCCGCCTGACGGAGCATCCAAGCGCCAAAGATGCGGTAAGGAGCGTGGAGCCGGCGTCTTAGCCGGGAGTGGCCGACGCCGTGATAGTGGGTCGTTACGAGCAGCGGGACTGACGACCAATGGCAGGCGACCGCGGCCTGGAGCGCGACTGGCGTGTGATAGGAGTGGGCATGGATCAGTGCGAACCGGTTTGCGTTTTTGGCCAGCCACCACCCGAGACGCGGCGCGATCTGGAACACGGAGTCGCCGGCCACGGTCGGGAAGCGCCGTATCAGGAAGTTGTCGCGCCGCTCCAGCGTCGGTTGATCTCTCCCGGGGTCCGTCGTGATCACCTCGACCTCAATGCCGCGCCGGGCGAGGCCGCGCCCGAGCATCTCAACGTGCCTTTCCACGCCGCCGATGGCCGGCCAGAAACCTGGTGTCACGAGCGCGATCCGGCCAGGATGCATCACCGAAGGCAACTCAGGTCGCCGGGCCGGTTCAGCCGGTGCAATCGCCACCCTCGAGCCTCTCGATCACGGCGTCAGCCATCCGCGAGGTACCCACCACGCCTGGGTCGTTGCGGTCCCACTTGACATCATAAGTCACATCGATGCCCTGCCGGATCACGTCCGCGACCGCCCTCTCGACACGATCGGCGGCGACAGTCTGGCCGATGTGGCGGAGCAGCATCGCCCCTGAGAGGATCACCGCAGTAGGATTCGCGCGGTCGAGGCCGGTGTACTTGCGAGCGGGGCCGTGGGCCGACTCGAACACCATGCAATCGTCTCCCACGTTGCTGCCAGGGGCGCTGCCGATTCCCCCGATCAGCCCCGCCCCGATGTCGCTGACGATGTCGCCGTACAGGTTCGGTAGCACCAGGACGTCGAACTGGTCGGGACGGGTAACAAGCTGCATGCACAGATTGTCGATCCTCGCTTCCTCGAACGTGATCCGCGGGTGAGCCTCCGCCGCCTTCCTCGCCTCAGCCAGGAAGAGCCCATCGGTGCAGCGCATGATGTCGGCCATATGAACGGCGGTCACCTTTTGCCGATGGTTCTGTTCGGCATAGCGAAAGGCAAAGTCGACGATGTTTCGCGACCTGGAGCGCGAGATCGCCTTCACACTGAGCCCTGAATCATCGAGGATGTCCGCCTTTCCGAGCTGCTTGAGCTCATCGATAAGGGTTGCGGTCCGCGCCCCGCCCGCCGGCAGCTCGATCCCCATGTAGACATCTTCCTGGGTCTCCCGCACAACCACGACGTCCACCTCCTCAGGGTGGTACCGCGAGCGCGCACCCTCGAGGAGCTTCAGCGGCCGAACCATTGCATAGAGGCCCAGCGCCTGCCGCAGCGCTGCGTTGACGCTGCGGACGGGCGAGTCCGGAACGCTCCCGAGCGGTCCCTTGAAGCCGACCCCATTGCGCCGGAATGAGTCGAGGGCCGGCTCGGGGAGGACGTCACCGCACGCTGCGAACGCCAGCGCGCCCACTTCCACGGGTTCCCATTCGATCCTGGCACCAACTGCCTCCAACACCCTGCAGGCCGCGGCGATGACCTGGGGGCCGACCCCGTCACCCTGGACAAGGGTCACGCGCTGCGGTGTCAACTAATGCCCACTGACGCTTCCATTCACATCGCACCCCCGGCAGCCACGGACGGCAGCTCAGTCTCGTGGGGGGCCACGACATTCAACAGCCAGTCGTCGGTGGAGGTCAGCTCGAAAAGCCTCTCCAGGTGGGCCATCTGGTCGAACACGGCGGACAGACGCTCGGCCCGCCGGAGGTCGGCAAGGCACCTCTCGAGCGAGGCGATAACCGTGCGCATCACGACGTTGGAGTAGATGATCACGTCGGCGCCCATCCGATGGAGGTCGGCTGCGAGCACTCCAGGCATCTTTGTCGGCGTCACCATGATCGGGATCGTGCCCCTGAGCCGTTCGAGCACACTCTCGAACTCGGCCACAGTGGACGTCAGCGTCTGAATGAAGACGGCGTCGGCACCGGAGTCGGCATAGGCGCGAGCCCGGCTGACGGCCTCATCCGCTCCGAGCCCCACGACCAGGGCCTCCGTCCGCGCGATCAATTTCAATTGGGGAACCCGCACGCGCACCAGTTCGAGCCTCCGCGCAAACACCCTGATGTCCTCCAAGCTCCGCTCGACGCCCGTGTAGAAGGAGTTGCGCTTGGGAAACTCGTTATCCTCGACGCACATCGCAGTCGCGCCCGCCTCCGCGAACATGCCGGCAGCTCTAAGCATCAATTCGTCGCTTCCGTAGCCGTTGTCCCCGTCGACGAACACTGGCAGCCTGCTCGCCCGCACCACCTCACGCAACTCCGCCGCCATCTCCGTGAGGGTTATGACGTTCAAGTCGGGTAGCGCCCTCTCCGCCGATACCTCGAGCCCGCTTAGCCAGAGCACTTCGAATCCGGTTCGCTCGGCGATTCGCGCCGTGATCGCGCTGTGCACCCCGACACCAACCGCATAGTCGCCAGGCGTGTCGAGGAGCCTTAACGCTGCCATCACGTCACCTCTCTGTTTTGAACAGGGAGTTCGGCTGGTCGCCGTGCACCGACCGTCCGCAATCGATACTTTCGCCACTCCCGCAGAATCGTCTTCAGCACCCGCCAACCGTCCGGGATCGCCCGCAGGTGGCTCTTGCCGAAGGGCCTGCGAAATTCGTAGCTGGCAACTTCGGTCACCTGAAGCCCGGCCGTGAGTGCGCGCAGGCTCAACATGGCCTCGATCTCGAAGCCCTCTCCATCCAGGTCCAGTCGGGGCAGGACGCGGGACCAGAACGCCATGTACCCGTAGCAGAGGTCCGTGTAGCGGCTGCGAAAGAGCAGCCGGCTGAGCATGACGAACCCCCAGTTGCCAATCTTGCGGAACGCCGACATGTCAGCCGTCCCGCCCCCTTCGAGGAAGCGCGAGCCCTTGACTAGGTCGGCGCCGGCAAGCAGCGCCCCCAGGAAAGCCGGGATCTCGGCGGGGTCTGTCGATCCGTCGCCGTCGAGCATCACGATAATGTCGCACGAGGTTGCGGCGAATCCGGCGGTGAGCGCTGCACCCTTCCCACGGGGCGTTTCGATCAGAAGGTCGATCGTTGGGTCAAGCGCGCGAACAACTTCGTGAGTTCCGTCCTGCGAATCGCCGTCAATCAGGAGCACACGGTCGACCCAAGGAGGGATCCGAGGCAGCACGCGGGGCAGGTTCAGCGCCTCGTTGACCACCGGTATGACCACAGTCACTCGGGGCGTTTCAAGCCATGTCCGTTGCCCCCTTGAGGTGCGGTCGTCGCGCGATGAGCCCAGTCCGCGCTGGCCGCTGCCTTCGACGTTGGCCGCACCCTGCCGCTCCTCCGATGGCGTGGCGCTTGCAATCGGCCGGGTCGCATCAACGCCTGTCCGCTCGCCATCGTGAGTCGCGGCCACTGGCCAAATCCCCCCCAATTCAGTCCGCGCGGCG
>JALZAL010000204.1 GCA_030948325.1 Candidatus Dormiibacterota bacterium | reverse complement strand
GTCTCGACGGTTCCAGCCTGGCTCCGGGCGAATCTCCCGGCCGGATCGACCGTCGCCTTCGGCCAGTCGCTGTCGCAGGAGATGGCCGTCGAGCTGCGGGATCGCCTGCGTACCGTGCAGGTCCGCGAGACGCGCGACCTGCAGTTCGACCCCGCGGCCCCGCTGGGGATCGGCGACGGTCGCGGTCACGGGGCCGATGACTGGATCGCCCTGGCCGCCATGCCCGGGACGGGGGCCGGGTTCGTGGGCTATCAATCGAGCTCGCTGGCCGAGGACCTGCAAACCACGCGCACCGACGTGTGGGTCCAGGCGACCGCGACCGAACTCGTCGAGCCGCTCGTCGTCGACCAAACCCTCACCCCGGCGCACGGCTTCACCACGCTCAACAAATGGAGCTGGCCGACTGGCACGGGGGCGCTCGACGTCGTGGCCTACGGCATCGACCGATCGCGGCTGACGTTCGATCGGACGGTCTGGGTCAGCCTCGACGCCCTGGCTCGGCTGGTCGATCGATTCGCGAGCGCCGGACCCGTTGGTGCGTCCGCGGCCGGCGCCCTGCTCGACCGCATCGCCGTCGTTCCCGAAGGCCCCCCGGCGGACGCGCTGCGCGCTCGCCTGCGAGCCCTTGCGGGTCGCTGACGGCGGGGGAGGGGAGACCGTCAGGGCGATGCGTGGCCGGCGCGGTGGCGGCGGAATTCCTTGGCTGTCCGGACGCCATGGTCGAGCACGGCCTCGTAGACCTCGTAGCTGCGGACACGGTCGGCGTCGGGCGGTGCGTCGGCGACAGCCTCCCTGGCGACCGCCTCCTTGATCCGCAGGATCGCAACGCGTGATTCGCCGGTGAGTCGGTGGGGGAGGGTCTTCATGTGCTCGAGGTCGAACTGCGTCGCATTCTCATGGATGAACCACAGGTCCAGGTTCCATTCGACGCCTTCATCGGTGGCGTAGTCGACCCTCCAGTACAGGCCGTCGGGGTAGCGGGGATCCGTGTTCCAGCGGCCGGTGTCTTTGCGGAAGGACAGTCCACGAATCCGTGGATGCGCCACGAGTGGGCGCATGGCGTCGAACACCATCGCCGGTTCGAGCCTGGGACACAACGTCGTCACGTCGATGTCGCGGGCGACCATCAACCCCAGCGCGGAGCCACCGACCCGCACCGGCCTCCCGACCGCGCCTGCGAGAGACAGGACGGCGAGATCGTCGAGGACCGCCGCCGCCTCGGCCTGGAGCGCCGCCTGGCGGGCGAGGACGGCCTCCCCGGTGTCGGTGCGGCTCACGAGGCGGCGTCTATTCGGCCACCGCCGCCGCAGGCGATCGGTCCGGCAGGACCGTCCGGCCAGCGGGCAGACGGGCGCTCTCTTTTAGGCAAGGTGGGGCGGCGTGTGTGCCACCCACGCGAGGAAGACGATTACGGCCACCGCCGCGATGACCAGGATCACGAGCAGGCTGCGGCCCTCCATCAGAACGGTCCTCCGATACAAAGCGGCGCAGAACGCCGGCTCCGATCGCATAACGGTATGCCCCGCGTTTGTGTGAGGGTTGGCGCCCAGACTTGGCCGAACATTGGAAAGGCTCCCCCATAGGCTCCCCAAGCCTTGGACCTAACTACCGATAAGGTAAGTTATGTCTGCCTGTGTCCCGAGGCGAGGATCTTAAACGCGAGATAGGCGTCCTCCGGGTTCGTAGCCGCAGCCCAACTCGGGTGCCTTGCGTCCTGGAGTTCCGTACGGCGCGCTAGCCAGCCTCGTTCGGCGTGCGATAACTCGGCACGGATGGCAGTCGCATCCCGCACCAAGCCGAGAAGGCGGACTAGGTCCTCGCGGTGTTTGCCGGGATTGTCGGCGACCTCGACGGCGCGTGTCTTGAGGAGAATCGCCCCCGTGAGGCTTGGCCTGGGGATCGGTGTGGTTTGACCGCCCATGGAAACGGCCACGACTTGCGATCGACGTAGCGCTTGAGTCCCACCAGGCACCGCTATCGTCCGCGCGCCGTCGATTGTGTCCGTTCGGGCGTGCCGGCCAAGATTATCGGGAGCCAGGATGTCAATGTGCAAGCCTCGCCGCGCGAACCGCATCCCCCGCTCGTCCGGGGTCCGTCCAGAGAGCTCAAAGCCTGCGGCAGCCAGCCGTGCCGAGGCGTCTGCGGTGGCACCCGTGACGGCTCGGACGTCGACTAGGAAATCAACATCCGCACTTGTACGGCCAAGAGGGGCGCCGGCTTCCGCCATGTGGAGCATCACCATCTGCGCCCCAATGAGCGTCCACGGCAGGTTCGCGAGAATTCCAGGCAGCTCAATTGTCACCCGCCAGAGGGCAAGCTCTCCGTCGCTCGCCGGGTTTACCCGGACTTGCGGGGTGCCTTCCACCATGCCCGGCGGGCAGCAGCCATGGCTCGGGGTTCGCCGGACTCGAACAGATCGAGGATCGCAGCCGCCAACGGAGCGACCTTACGGCCCTTCATTGGCGGGCCATCGTCAAGGACATGAAGGACTACGTTGGGGCTCTCGCTTGCCACCAGCGCAAAGCGCCGACCGAGGCGCTCGAACGAGTGGCGGGAGATGTAACCCTCAACTAGGTCGGAACCAAAGAGATCTAGGCCATGCTCAGAACTCGCACTGAGGCCGGATCTGATGAAACCTGGCGCGCTCTCAATGCGTGGGAGGTCACTTGGATGTGCTCGATACTTGATCCGCCACGCGCGCCGCCGCGCTCCGGCACTTAGCGCCCCCAGGTCACTGGCCGCGCGTGAGCGGCGCAGCTTCCAGAGCTCGCCGGCGTCGACCCATTCTGGGCGTTCACCGCTCATGTCATACAACAGGGCCCATGCCCGCATCGGCTCAAGCGGTCGCCCAGCAAACCCAGCGCGTTGCTGATTCCAACTGTCGATTGCCTCCCTCTTGACCACCCAACGACCCGCAACCTTCCACCCGCGGAGCTCACCTTGGACCAGCAAGTGCCGAACGCGAGCAGGATGCACGGACATCAGGGCAGCCGCTTCGGCGACCGAAACCCCTTGTTCCTTGTGCCCCTGAATCATATCCACGGCGCAACAATAGAGGGCTTATTGATTATCGTCAACCCTAAACTATATCGACTACGAGATAGTTTAAGGTACCTCTTCGTACTACCCCTAACCGCACCATTCCCCTTGCTTGGACTGGGGTTATGACGAGGCAACCCCTTTGCTCGCCCACGAACGGCACGACCTCAATCCTCGGCGGCTTCATCGCCGAAGTCGCCGCGTCGCCAACCCTGATCCATCCTTGGATAGCCGATGGGCGGATCCTCGCCCTCATAGGTCCAGCGATCTGGGGGCGGGCCTGTGGCGCCAATTCCGAAGAACCAGCCGCCTACGGTGCGCCGCCAAGCAAACCAGGCGCGCCCGTTTCGCTTCACGTCCGATGCGATGGCAGGATCGGGCAACTGTTTTGATGACAGCAGAATGCCGAATTCGTCAATCACATCAGCGCGGTATCGGCCGTTCTGGTATTGAGCCTCATGCAATGACGCGAGCGTCTGGAGCGTCGCTCTCGTGTCCTCGAACTCCCGCTGGTCGAGCGGCTGTCCCTCCCAGTCCGTGCCTGGCACGCCGGCATAGCGGACGAGCTTCTTCGCGGCCAAATCCTTCTTGGCTTCCTCGACGCGGGCCTCGGCTCGATGGTAAGCAATGATCCGCCGCGCATCGCCCCAGCTTTGCGCGCTTGCGAGCTCGCCTGGCGCCCGGCCGGCGAAACGGTGAAGTTCCCGGTTCCGCACATGGAAGGCCGCGAGGAGGGCCAACTTCGCTCGGCGCCGACGGGGCGGGTCGTCCTTCGTGGCCAAGTCGATCCGGACGAAGGTTAGCTCGTAGTTCGCGTACAGGCTGAACAAGAAGACGAAAGGCAGAGTCACGGCGGTCAGCCAAATCGGCAGAGCAAACGACAGCAGAAGCTCGGCCTTATCAATGGTGTCCCAATCGCGGACGACGATGACCGCCGTGCCGCCAAAGATCACCAGCCCGACCAGGCCCAGGAGTCGGTCGGCGACGGGTTTGACGCTCTTCGTCTCGGGTTTCAGGTCGGAGAGGGCAGATGTCGCACCCAGGAGTAGGGCAAGGGGAAGCAGCACGATCTCGATCACCAGCGGGAACGCGCTCAGGTTTACATAGAATTCGATCAGCGCTGTGAGTCCGATGACGCGCAGGAATGTTCGCCGGTAGTAGCCGCCTCCCTCATATGCCTTCGAGAATCCGAAGAGCAGGACGAGGCCAGGGATGAGGAACCAGGCAATCGTGTCTTTGGCGAGGCCGACGTTCCAGACGCCGAGCCGCTGGGCCAAGAGCACCGCGATTGCGATATAGACGGCGTACGCGACGATGATTCCGCCGACCCTGCCGCGGAGTGCCGACAGAACCCCACGCGCCGGGCCGCGGGTGTCCCGGCGGGCCAGGAGGAACCCGGCGAAGATGACGAGCCAGAGCAGGAATGCGATGTCGCGATTCGAGAGGTCCATCGCGTTGTCAAGAAGGCACGCTTGGACTAGAGGCCGAAGCGGTCAAGCCCGATGTCTGAGAGCGCCTCACTGGTCCCAACGATGAGGCCATCTGCGTCGAGTGCCACAACCAAGAGCTTCCCGTTCTTGGTGACTCCCACGAGAAAGCCCCGTGTTTCGCCCATTTCGTCGTCGGGGACCGAGAGCGGTGCAACGAAACGGATTTCGACATCAGCGAAGGTTTCCACAGTTGAAAGCGCGTCGACGGCGAGGATGACCGCCGCGGCCTCGTCGACAATTACGTGGCTTCCAGACAGGCGCCGAAGCCTTGATACGACTGCCCGGATGTCAGTAGCCACTTCCTTCCATACGAGGTACCCACCCGCCAGTGCCGTCGCCTCTATCGCTAGCTGAACCAGGTCAAACTCGATCCCTGGCCCGCCGGTGTCGCGAAGATCGCGCGGCTGCGTGACAGCTTCGGTCGTTTTCAAATCGGCGTCCAGCGTTGCCTTGAGCCTCGTAGCGTACTGGGCCGCCACGTTCTCGAACACGGCGGCTGAATACCCTTCGGGTGTGCCTCCCGAGACTTCGTCGAGAACGGATCGAGCGAATGTGTCGTATCGAAAATAGACTCCGGGCCGCGCAAGACGACCGCTCAGGGTCATACCCAATCCTCCCAGCCGCTCCGAAGCAAGAATCATGCTCGTTCACTGCCGGCCCGTGTGGGGATCTGTAGACTCCTGGATCGCCATGGAGGACGCGGTCCGGATGAGTCCTGAATCGCCGCCGATCGGGCCCGACCTGGAGGCTGTCGTCCGCTTCATCCGCGAGACCTACCCCGACGCCGACGTCGTGACGATCGACGGCGGCACCTTCTTCTCTCTTGATGCCGAGAAGCACTTTCCCAACTTCGCGACGATTGTCTGGAAGGACGACTTCGACGTTGCCCCGGGCCTGTCGCGGCCCTCGGACCTGTCGCGGCCGGGGGTCTTCCGCTTGAACCTGGGGGTCAGCCGGGCGACCTTCAAC
>JALZAL010000202.1 GCA_030948325.1 Candidatus Dormiibacterota bacterium | reverse complement strand
CTTCTTTGCTACCGCCACCACTGGATGGTGCACGAAGGCAGCTGGCAGATCGTTCGCGGCGATGACGGGCGGATGTTGACCATCCCTCCGACCATTACCTTCGGTCCATCGCCGCGGGGACCCGACTAGCTGACCTATAAGCCGCGCATCCGCCTGATTGGTAGATCGATCAGGGCACGCCATTGTTGGCGCAGGGCGATTCCGGTCGGGACGCGCCCCCGCACACCCAGCACGGGCTTGGTCGTGCATTCCATCACCGCAGTTCGGAAGTCGCCCTCGAACGTGGTCAAAGCCCGACCCAGGTCGCTGCCTCCGAAGTGACAGTCGCTCGCGCCGATGGGAGCGCCAAGGCGCTCGCGGTTGGCCTCGAAGAACTCGCCCAGCAGCCTCCTCCGTCTGCTTCCAATGGGGACCGTGGATAGCATCTCGATGCCGTCCACGCGCACTCTTTCCAGCAGGCGGCGCAACATGCCCGGTTGGATCGATCCGAAATAGACCGGCATGAAAGGATGCGGAACTATCGCCAGTCCACCCTGCGCATGGATCGCTTCGACGGTGTCCTCCAGGGACATTCCGCGTTTGATCGGCCTTTCGAGGAACCAGCCAACGATGTGGGTTTGCGCCGGCCATTTCGTGGTCACCTCTTGGCCAGGCACGACAGTCAGGCCGGCGGCGTCACCACGCTCGCGCACCTCTTGCACTGACGCCATGGTGTCGTGATCCGTGACGGCGATGAGGTCGAGGCCCGCCTTCACGGCAGCGTCGACCAGCTCAGCCGGTGTCACCATCCCGTCTGACGCCGTGGTGTGGCAGTGTGGATCCGCGCGCGCCAACATCAATCCTCGAACAGCGCCCGCAAGAAGGCGGCGGGGTCGAACTCTGCGATGTCTTCGATGGACTCTCCCGTTCCAGCGAGTTTGACCGGCACGTCGAGCTCCGACTCGATCGCGATGACTGATCCACCTTTGGCGCTGCTGTCGAGCTTCGACAACACGAGACCTGTCATCGGTATCACCTTGTTGAAGGCACGAGCCTGGACCAGGCTCGACAGCCCAGCGACGGCGTCGAGCACGAGGAGCGACTCGTACGGTTCGTCGCCCAGGGCCTTGGCGGCGACACGGCCGACCTTGGCCAGCTCTTCGAGAAGGTTGCGCTGCGTCTGCAGGCGCCCTGCTGTATCGATGAGCGCCACGTCGTTTCCGCGTGACCGCGCCGCCTGCAGGCCGTCGAAGACGACCGACGCCGGATCCGCTCCCGGTTTCCCGGCGAAGCTCGCCGCCCCGGCTCGCTCAGCCCAGGCCAGCATCTGATCGATTCCGGCCGCCCTGTAAGTATCCGCGGCCACCACCAGGGGCTTGTGCCCCTGCTTTTGAAGACGGTAGGCGAGCTTTCCGATCGTCGTCGTCTTCCCCGCGCCGTTCACCCCATACAGGAGGATGCACGCGGGCCGGCCCCGCAGGTCGAGGTCCCGAGGCTTGGCCGACATCATCGGCAAAGCTGTCGCCACCAGCGCTTCAACTGCTTCCTCCCGCGTCCGGGGCGCCCTGGCCCGAACCCCCGCCGTGATGCGAGCTGCCATGGCGGGCCCGAGGTCGGCTGAGACCAGGAGCTCCTCCAGCTCAGCGTAGTACCCGGCGGCAAGGGGCGGGCTGAGGGCACGGAGACCGGCCGCAAGGGCGGTCCGGGTCCGGCCTGTGACCCGGCTCCAGATGCTGGCCCGAGGCTCCTCAGCCAGCCTGGGCGGCCGCGGCGGCCCGGGCCGCAGGCTTGCGGATGTCCTCGAGTCGCACGGATACGAGGTGCGATGAGCCGCTCTCATCGAGATGGATGCCATAGAGGGTCGAAGCGTGCGACATGGTCACATGGTTGTGCGTGATCACCAGGAACTGGCGCTGAGAGCCCAGCCGGGTGAGCATCTCGCCGAAGCGCCCGACGTTGGCATCGTCCAGGGCCGCGTCGACCTCGTCGAGAATCGTGAACGGGCTTGGGTTGACCTCGTCGAGCGCCAGCACAAGCGCCAGCGCGGCCAGTGAACGCTCACCTGACGACAGCAGGGTCACGTTCTGCAATCGCTTGCGCGGCGGCTGCACGAGGATCTCCACACCAGAGCGCGGACCATCGTCACCCTCGGCGTGTTTGAGCGTCGCCCGCCCGCCGGGAGCGAGCTGCGAGAAGTACTCGTGGAAGTTGGCGGCCACCGCCCCGAACACCGCTTCGTACCGGGATTCCTCCTCCTCCCGCAGCTTGGCGATGAGCTGCTCCAGGTCGGCGCGTGCGGCTGCGATGTCCTCGAGCTGAGTTCGCAGCGTTTCGAAGCGCTCCTCCAGGTCGCGGCACTCCGTCTCAGCCAGGGCGTTGGTTGGACCGATCTCCTCGAGCCGGCGTTCCAGCGCACGCATCTCTCGCTCGCGAGACTTGCCGCCTGGCACCTCCTCAGGCGCCACGCCGTCAGGCATTCGGGACCGGATCTCTTCCATCCGCGACTGAAGGAGCTCCGCCTCGCGAGCGACCAGCTCGACGTTGCCCTCCAGCGTGCTGGTCTTGAGCCGAGCCTCCATTCGCGCCTCGTCGAGGGCGCCCAGGCGCTGCGCACCCTCGGCGATCTCGGCCTCTGCCTCGGGCGATTCCCGTTCTGCCACTGCCAGGCTCGTACGCGCAGCCTCCGCGGCGCTTTTCAACCGGGGAAGTATCTCGACCGCAGCCCTGGCCAGGCCTTCGGCCTCCGCCACGCGCGTGGCCCGCTCGTCCGCACTGCGCCTCCGAGCCGCCACGTCTTCCTCGACCGAACGCAGCTGCCGCCGCACATCGTCGACGCGGTCCCGCCAGCGAGCTCGTTCGAGCTCGGCCTGGTGGGAGGCCGCTCTGTGCGCGCCGAGAGCCTCGAGATGAGCCTCCAGCTCGCGAGCCACAGACGCCGCGTGCTCATCCTTGGAGGCTGCCGCTCGCTCGAGCTCGGGCAACCGGTCGGATTCGACCTTCTCCTCTGCACGTGCCGCCTCCAGCGTGTGTTGGGACTCCTCCCACCTCGTGGCGCCCGCAGCCTGCACCCGCAGCTCGGCAAGCTTTGCTTCGGCCGTCTTGAGCCGGCCGCCGGCCGCCTCGCCCTCCAACATCTTCGGCTCCAGGTCGGCGATACGCTCCCTCAAGCGAGATCGCCGAGCGTCGATCTCGACCCGTGGGTCAGCGCCCGCCCGGACCAGTCCGTCCTCGCTGTACACGCCTGCCAGCGTTACGTTCTCGCCGACGACGATATGGCCAAGGAGGCGGCCGGCCACGAGCTCGTACCCCTTGCGGCAGGTCACGTGCTCGACCAGCGACCCGGGCTTTGGAGGCGGCGGCGCGGAGCCCGGATACAGCACTGTGCGCTGGGGCTCGCGTGGCGGGACGGCGGCGACTGCCGCGCTGTGGTCAGCAGCGACGAGCGCATCCACCAACGAGCCGAGGGCCGCCGACAGGGCCACTTCATATCCCGGCTCGGGCGTGAGCACCTCCCCGAGGCGGACCAGGCTCGGTGCGGTGCTCGGCCGCAGCGCGTCAAGGCCCTCCAGCTCGGAGCGGAGGCGCCCGACAGCGATTGCCGCCGCCTCGGCGGCGTCGGCAGCCTCCATCTCGCGGGCGACCGCGACCTCGGCGGCTGGAATCTGGTCCGCGACGGCCGCCAGCGCGGCGTTCCTGGCCACCTGCTCCTCGAGGAACTCGCGCCGCGTGCGCAGGCCGGCGATCATCGAGGTGGCGGCGGCGACCGCCCGCCGAGCCAGCTCCGCGTCTCGACGTGCCTGGTGCACCATCGCCGGGTCTACAGCAGGGGGAGGCGGAGGCGCTTCGGGCACTGCCTCGAGGGCTGCCCTGGCCTGCTCGAACTCCACCGTCAGCTGCGCGGCAAGCGCCTCCGCGGCGGCCGTCAAGGCCCGGTTGTCCGCATCGTCGCGACTCACGGAATCGGCCAGCGCTTTCTGCCCAAGAGCGCGCTCCTCCGCCAGTTGGAGCGCATGCTCCGCCGCGGCCAGCTCCAGGCCCAAGCGGCCGAGCTTGCGCTGCCGGCCCAGTCGGCGGTCCTGCGCCGCCTGGACCTCGGCGCGGCACACCTGGAACTCCGAGTCCGCCGACGCCGCCAGCTCACGCGCCTCCGCCAGCCGCCGCTCGATCGATTGGACCTGCCCGGTCGCCCGCCTGTGGGCATCACGTGCCTCGCGCCATTCCTCCCACACGATGCTCCCGCGAAGAAACTCGAGACGCGACGCCGCCTCCGCTGCTTCGCGTGCTGCAGCGGCCTGCGCCCGAACGACCTCGAGGCGCGGCTCGATCTCAGATTTCAAGTCTTCCAGGCGAAGCAGGTTCTGGGCCAGCTCCGTGAGCCTCTGGCCGGCCTCCTGCCGGCGGGACTTGACCCCACGCACCTGCGCGGCCTCCTCCAGGAGCTGGCGGCGCTCGGCGGGTGAGCAAACCACGATGCTCTCGATGTCGTGCTGGTCGATGATCGCGTATGAGTCCAGGGTGAGGCCGGTTGAGGAAAGTAGGTGGATCAGGTCGCGGCGGCGAACCCGGGTCCCGTTCAGGAAGTAGTCGCTCTCGCCGTCACGTTCGACTCGCCGCTTGATGGCGACCTCGTGATAGTCGACGGGCAGCCTGCCCGCCGTGTTGTCGAATACGGCGGTCACCTCCGCGAAGGCAGCCCTCGAGCGGCGCTCACCGCCCGCGTAGATGACCTCCTCCATCTTCTTGCCACGCAAATCGCGCGCCTGGCCCGAACCCAAGACCCACTTGACCGCGTCGACGATATTGGTCTTGCCGGAGCCGTTGGGCCCGACGATCGCCGTCACGCCGCCTTCGAACAGGATCTCGGTCGGCCGGGCGAAAGTCTTGAAACCCAGCAGGCTCAGCGAGCGGAGGAACAAATCGGCCTCAGGGTACCAGAGGAAGCATCAGAATGAAGGTGGCAGATATAGGGGTCTGGGGCCCCCTGGGTACAATATGTGGACGCCTATTCGAGCGGCTCTCCAAATTGGCGGCTGCGGCGCGGTGGCGACGGCGCGGATTCGGGCGCCGCCACCGAGACAGGATCGGGCACTGGCGAGGCGACCTCCACGGGCTCTTCGGCGGGTATCGGGACGGGCTCCGCAGGAGGCTCGTGTACGAGCGGGACGAGCTCCGCAGGAGCCTCGTGTACGAGTGGGACGGGCTCGGGCGGAGCTTTGAGCGCAGGCGTCGCGATGACCGCGGATTGAGCCCTGGGGGTCCGTTGCGCGCGGGGCCGCGGCGTCTTGACAGGTTTGGGGCCCCCAGCCGGTCCGGCGGTCCCGACCAATGCTTGAAGGGCGGCTCGTGCGGCTTCCTGCTCTGCCTCCTGCTTGGTCGGGCCATGCCCGGTGCCCAGGGGCTCCGCGCCTGCAAACACCACGGACGTGTACTCGCGGTGATTCCCGACCCGAGCTCCCTCGCTGTCATAAAAGGGGGTCGCTCCGAATCGCTCTTGGGCAACCTGTTGGAGGCGGCCTTTGAAGTTCTCGTCCTGCGCCGGCGAGGGCAGCGAACGGTATCGGTTGAGGTAGTAGTGATAGGCGGCGTCATAACCCGCGTCCAGGAAGACGGCGCCCAGAACCGCTTCGAACATGTTCGCGAGCAGCGACTTCAGGTTCCGGCCACCACCTTTGGCAATGCCCTTGCCCAGGTACAGGTAGCTGCCCATGTCGAGCTGCTCGGCAAGAAGGGCGAGAGTATTCGTGTTGACCATCGCCGACCGTGTCTGGGTCAGCTCGCCCTCGCTGGCTCCCGGGTGATGCTTGTACAGGTATTCGGCGGTGATGAGCTGCAGCAC
>JALZAL010000045.1 GCA_030948325.1 Candidatus Dormiibacterota bacterium | reverse complement strand
CGCGAAGCGAAGGCCTGACGATGTGAACGCCACGCTGTCCTTCATCCGCGAGAGCGATTACTTCTTCTTGCGTCTGTCGATGGCGACGGCCAAAGCGACCGCGAACGCGGCCCACGGAATCGCCGGCTCGTCGGTTGTGACTGGCATGACCATAAGCTGCCGGGACTTCGCCATCAGAGTGAGTGGTCTGGGCGAGACGTGGTTTCATGGCCCGCACCCGACACTCCAAGGGCGCTTCTTCGAGGGGTTCTCGGAGAAGGATGTGGAGTGGATGGGCGGGGAGAGTCATCACACCGAGGTGATCGGCCTCGGTGCGTTCGCGCAGGCAGCGGCCTTCGGGCTGCAGGCATATCAGGGCGGCTCAGCGGAGGCCATGGTCGCGAATAACCTCGCCATGTACAAGATCACGGTCGGTGAGCATCCCGACTTCCGCATCCCGTATTTCGGCTTCCGGGGATCGCCCGTAGGCATCGACGTACTCAAAGTGGTTGAAACGGGCATCGTCCCGCTCATCGACGGAGGGCTGGCCGGCCGCGGCGGAGGTCAGATCGGGGCCGGCGTGCTAATGGCACCGATGGAGTGCTTCACCGCGGCAGCTGCTGCACATGCCAAGCTGAGCGGGACCACGACCGCAGCGCCTTGACGGCCTCAGCCGTCCTCTTCGGGCAGCTCGTACCAGCGGATTCGCTCGCCAACTCGGGCGCGCAGCTTCCAGCGCAGGCTCTTGCGACCGGACTCGAGGATGGACTGGACGGCGACCACCGATTTCAGGATCCGCGTTGAGGCGTCCGCCTCCACGATGGTGGGTGCCGCCCGCCGAATCTTGTCCAGCGTCAGCTGACAGGTCCTCCAGAGCGGCCAGTCCTCGCCCCAGACATTCTCTAGGTAACCAGTGTCGATGCCCACGGCCTCACCCTCGCCCTTCTCGAGCTCCTGATCATGCAGGAGCGCCATGACGTCGAGGACGTCCTTGTCGTTCAGCTCCACGATCTGGAGCTTGGTCAGCAGGAGATCGGCAGGGGTCAGCGTGTCTTCGAACAGCTCGAGCCGCTCTTTGAAGTCGATCACGTGGCACATGCGCACGGCATTGACGAACACGTCGACGTGACGGGTGTTCACGCTGTCGTTGAACTTGAGTCGTGTGCTCCCGTTCAGCGCGTTGAACATCGCCTCCGGCTGGTAGCCGAGGCCCAGCATCAGATCAATGAGCGGCCTGTGCGCGCCGTTGCCCGCGATGGCGAGGTCGAGGTCGGCGTACGGGCGGCTCAGCGGCGGCGTCCCGGCGGCCGGGCATAGATGATGGATCGCAAGGCCGCCGGCCAGACGCACAACGACGCCTCGCTGCCGCGCCGCAGTCAGCACCCTTCGCGACTCGGCGACTAGGTCCGGGAGCGGCCCTGCCGCTTCGAGCTGGTTCACGCCTCGACGCGCCTAGGCGCACGAACTTGCTGTTGGGCCTGCTCCCCATTCCGGCCGCCGGCTATGGGGGCGACCATGTCGCTAGTAGCCACATTGGTCGATTCGCACGTGATGAGCCCGCGCGGCATCGGGTCACGGACGCGCTTCAGTTCGCGAGCCATCTCAGTGTGGCGCTGAGTCTCTCACGGCGGAGTCGATCGGTCACGCCAAGGTGCGGTGATGCACACTGGCGGGGTTCACCGTAATTGGAAAGGAGGTTACATTCATGTGCGGGACGCCGCATGCGCATGGCAATGAGGGTGCGCAATCAAACCATCTCCACGCTGGTGATCCGCGCTTGTATTTCGACCGTGACATCATTCCAGTCCAGGAGGTTGCGCCCGGCGAGATCGTCGTCGTAGACACCCTCGACTGTACGGGTGGATTGATCAAGTCGGAGGCCGACCTCATAGAAAGCCTCGACGACCTGATCGCTCAACTCGGTGGGTTGAACTATGTAACGGGGCCGATCGCGGTGAAAGGCGTCCGAGCAGGCGATATTCTCAGAGTCACGGTCCTCGACATCGACCCGGCCCCGGACACGCATCGGGGGTTCATCGCTGTGGTGCCCGGCTTCGGCTCGCTCGTTTATGACAACGGCCGAGGGTTGGAAGCAAGGATTGCACCCAGCACCACGATCTGCACGGTGACCCGTGACGAGGTGACTCTCCCGTTCAAGACGGGCGCGGTCCGCCTTCCAAGCCGTCCTTTCATCGGAACGATCGGCGTAGCGCCGACCTACGAACGGAGAATGACGCTGTCGCAGTCACCTGACTATCTGGGTGACCTCGACATCCCCGATCTGTGCACTGGCAGCACGATTCATATCCGCGCAAATCACGATGGAGGCCTGCTCTCACTTGGGGACGTCCACGCCGCGCAGGGCGATGGAGAGGTGGCAGGGGTCGCGGTCGAGATCTCGGCCAGGGTGACGTTGAGGATCGACGTGACCCCGCGCGGGGAGAGCCAGCTGCGGCGACTGCCTCTGCTTGTAGACGGGGAGCGAGTGGGAGTCGTCGCCGCGTATCAGGGCTTGCCGACGAGCCTTTGCGTGCGCTCGGCGGCTGTCGAGCTGTGCGAGCTGCTCACGCGGCTTGGAATGAGCACTGGCGACGCGATCCAGTACCTCTCGGCAGCCGCGCGCGTCCGCATCGGCAACATGTTCGAACCCTTCTACTCGAGCTACGTCTTTGTGGACCGAACGACCCTTCCCGTCAGGCTGCCTGACGAGCTCCTGCCTGCGTCATGAATTGAAATTGCCTCGAGAAGGAGTCTTGTTTGCGTGCGCCCCAAGCGGATTGTGCGGAACCGCCTGCTGGGGTGTCGAAACTGCAGTACGAAAAATGTTACTTGGCCGCCATAGGAGGCCTTGAAGTTGAATTTCTACGTGCCTGCTCGGATAGTGACCGCTCGACCATCCTTAACAGCCGCCTGCTCTACCGTTGAGCTACTCCGGAAAAAGGGCGTCTGAATTGTAGGCGGTGTCGCATCGTGCCCAAGCTGGATGACACCCGGATCGGGTTGCTCGGGCTCGGAGTAATGGGCTCGGCCGTCGCCAAACGGCTTATCGGCATAGGGCTTCATGTATGGGGCCGGGACCTCGACCCTGCCGCGGAAAAGCGTGCGAGCGAGCTTGGTGCGACGATCGCCAAAGCCGATCAACTCGACTCGGTGGACGTCCTTCTGACCAGCCTGCCCGACGACCAGGCCGTGACCAACACGCTCCTCGGCCCCGACGGATTCGCCGAGCGCCTCAGGCCGGGAGCCCTGCTTGTGGAGATGAGCACCGTGCTACCCGCCACGGTTCGAGCCGTCGATCGGGCCGGAGCCAAACGAGGCGTGCGCGTCATTGACTGTGCGGTCACCGGCGGACCCGAGGGTGCCGAGGCTGGAACCCTGGTCCTGATGGTCGGAGCTCGCCTTGACGATCTCGCCGAAGCCACCCCGCTGCTCGAGCGTCTCGGAACCATAAGTCTCGCCGGAGAGGTCGGGGATGGCAAGGTGGTCAAGCTCGTCAACAACACGATGATGATGGGCAACGTGCTGGTCGCCGCCGAGGCATTCCAGCTCGGGCTCAGGGCAGGCATTCCTCCCCAGCGCCTGTTCGACATTCTCTCGATTTCCAGCGGCCGATCGCTCCAATTCGAAAAGCGATTCCCTCACCTCCTGAAGCGGGACTTCGCCGCGCGGTTCAGCCTGCGGCTGGGCGAGAAAGACTTGCAGCTCGCACTCGCGCTCGCGGAGGAAGTGGGAGCCACCATGATCGCGACTCCAACGATTCACAGGCTGTTCGCTGAAGCCGCTCGACTCAACTCGGCCGATGAGGACGTGGTTGCGGTCGCCAAGCTCTATGAATCGCTGAGATTCAACAAAGGGCATGGCGCCGAGCTGACGTCAGGCAGTCGCCCTGAGGCTCATTCGGGAGAGGACGAGCGTGAGCACGACGCCCAGGACGCAGAGGGCTGACAGGACATAGATGGCGTACGAGAACGCACCCGTCGCATCGCGAACGGCACCCAGGGCGTAGGCAAACGTGAACCCTCCGAGGTTGGCCAGGAAGTTGCCATACCCGCTGGCCAGCCCAGCCGTTTTCGAGCCCAGCGCCTGGATCGGTACTGCAAAGAGAGGGCCAAAGTAAAACTGAACGAAGAAACCGTTCACGGCGATCACCGGAACCAGTAATGCAAGCGTGTTCACCTGTGCGATCAAGAAGGTCGTGATCGCCAGGACCGCGAGGGAGACTCCGATCACCAGCAAAGGTCTACCAAGGCGGTCGGACACATAGCCACCGAGGAAATTCGACGGCGCTGTCAAAGCCGCACTCAGCGCCACCAGAAGACCTGCAACCTGCAGCGAGTAGCCCTTGTCGACGATCAATGTCGGGAGCCAGAACGCGAGCCCGGTCACCACCGCCAGCCTGATGTACTGGATTCCGCCGACGAGCCACATGAAGCGGTGACGCAGCAGACGAGGGATGTCCCTGATGTTCATCTGCTCACGCCCCGTCGAGCTTGGCCCTGGCAACCCAAGGCGCCAATACATCGCCATCAACACGAAGCCGGCGACGGAAAAGGCGGTGAAGATCGCGCGCCAGCCGAACGGGCCGACCAGCACGGGCCCGATCGCGTTCAGAAAGACGTTGGAGGAGAATCCACCGGCGACATAAAGGCCCAACGCGGTGGCACGTCGGTGCGGCGGAAACACTGCGCTTATCAACAGCAGGCCTGGAGTGAAAACGAGAGCGCGAAAAAAACCCGCGACCGTCTGATCGGCGAAAACCAGCCAGTACTGATGGAGCTGGGCCAGCAAAAGGAAAAGCACGTTGGTGCCGATCAAACCGGTCAGGAAGACTCGTTTGGCCCCGACGTGATCGGCAAGGTAGCCGGCCGGGATCTGCATGCATGCATAAACCAGGGTCATGCTCGCCAGCAGCGTTCCGGCCTCGGTGAACGTCAAGCCGATGTCGTTTCTGATGAGAGGTAGGAACAGCCCGAGGCCTCCGAACGCCAGCGCCTGGGTGCTCTGGCAGAGCACGATCAGCGCCACACCAAGTGAGCGGTTGGGCGGCCGGCCTATCACCGCGCCAGCGCTAGCCGACACCGCCATCCCCCTTACGATGCTGCGGCAATGCCGAGGTCTCGCGGATGCACGTAGTGATGGTGGTTCACTGGTTGGCGCAGCCGGGCGAAGAGGAGAAGCTCGCGGACATCCTGCGAATCATGGTTCGGGAAACGAGGCTTGAACCGGGCTGCGTCCGTTACGAGGCCAACCAATCCACCGAAGACCCGCGCCGGTTCTTGATCTACGAGGTATATCGAGACGAGGCCGCGCAAAAGGCGCACGAGGACAGCGCGCACTTCCGCCACCACATCGTTGAAGAGGCGCTGCCGCGGCTGGAAAGCCGGGTGCGTACCTTTTTCCGGCCGATCTGACCACCAGAACGAGCTGACTCGTGGGCGAGAGCCGTCCGCCGGCGATCGCCGCCTCGACTCAGTCGCCCGGGAAGACGACTACAAAGCGCCCGACGACCTCACGCGCTTTGAGTCTGGCCATTGCAGCGTTGATCTCCTCAAGCGGGATCGCCTCGAAGGTGGGCTTGACCTGACCTCGCTCCAGGGCGCGGAGCACCGCCCGGATGTCACGGCGGGTCCCGGCGCGAGATCCGATCAGTGAGATCTCCTTCAGGACCAGCTGGCTGGACTGAAGGCCATATTCGACTCCGGGCGCCCAGCCGTTGCAGATGAGCCGGCCGCCGGGCGTGATCAAGCGCGCAGCCACATCTAGCCCTGCCCTCGAGCCTGAGGCCTCGTACACGACGTCGGCACCGCCGGGAGGGGTCCAGTCGAGCAGGCTGTCTGCCTTCTCGGGCTCAACCGCCACCTCTGCTCCGCTGCGAAGTGCCTCCTCCCGGTGTTCAGGCACCGGGTCGATGGCCGCCACGCGCGCGCCAGCTGCCCGTGAGATCTGAATGCCGGCCAGGCCAAGTCCGCCTGCCCCGATCACCACGACCGACTCGCCCGACCTCACCTTTGCGCGCTCCATGAGCGCTCGCCACGGGGACAGCACGGCGTCCATGCCGACCGCGGCCAGCTCGAATGCAAGAGAATCGGCGAAGGGGAGCGCGGTCTCGGGCGGAACCGAGATGTATTCGGCCAGGCCACCATCGCGGTTGAAGCCGATGCGCGGCGGGTCAGGGCAAAGGGTCTCCTCTCCCATCTGGCACCACCGGCAGCGTCCGCATGGGTGGAAGACCTGGAGCGCAACCCGCTGGCCCTTCTTCATTCCGCCCGCGTCCGCCATCAGCTCCCCCGCGATCTCGTGGCCGGGGATCATCGGCAGTGGCGTGTCGGCGAACGCGCCGCTCGAAATTTTCAGGTCGGTTCCGCAGATGCCGCACGCGCGAACTCTGACCAGGCAGTCGCCCAGGCCCGGCTTCGGGACGGGGACTTCCTCCATCTCATATGGTGCGGAGAACTTACGAAGCACTGCTGCCTTCAAATTCTTATGTCCCTCCGAGTCGTGATAGAACCGCGAGATGTCGCTGGGCTGATGCAATTTGCAAGCCTTGTGTATTCGGCTTGTTTCGCTGCGTGGAATAGGTTCCCGATACCCGGAACGACGCAACAGGATTATGACAAACTAGTCGCGACGCGGCGGCAAGGCATGAGCTGCTCGCAGCGCCAAGGACAGGTTGTCCGCAAGATTGGTCCGCTTATCTGGAATGGAGGCGTGCGATGAAGCTCGGGTGGGGAATGGTCAGCACGGGGCGAGCATCCGACGCGCTGCTCGGACCCGCGATCAACGCGGAATCGAACAGCCGCATCGCGGCCGTCTACAGCAGGGATCGCGAACGCGCTGACGCCTTCGCAGCGAAGCATGGGGCCGATCATGCGTACACCTCCTACGCTGAGATGCTGAAAGACCCAGCGGTGGACGTCGTCTACATCGCAAGTCCCAACGGACTGCATGCAGAGCAGGCGATCGAGGCCGCGCAAGCCGGCAAGCACGTGTACTGCGAGAAGCCGCTCGCGCTGAATCCGGATGATGCTCGCCGCGTCAGCGCGGCAGCCAAGAAGGCCGGCGTGCGGCTTGGCGTCGACTTCCAGACGCGCCACTATGCGGCCAACCAGGAAGCAGTCAAGCTCATCCGCGACGGCGCGATCGGAGACATCCTGGTCATGCAGATCGAAAGCTGCGCCGCCGGCAACCCTCTCAAGGGATGGAGAACCGATCCCGAGCTCGCCGGCATGGGCTCCGTCAACAACATCGCAGTCCACCCGCTCGACCTGGCCCGATACTTCGCGGGCGCCGAGGTCGCTGAGGTGGTCGCGATGACCAACGCCGGAAGGTCTGACGATCTCGAGACGATCTCACTCATCACACTGCGTTTCAAGAACGGTGCCCTTGCCTACATCAACGGCAGCCAGGGCACGCCCAACCCCCGGGCGGACATGGAGGTTTACGGGAGCAAGGGGCGCATCTCAGGCCGGAACACGACCCGGCCGTTCCTCGAAGGCGAGCTCCTCGTCCTGAGCGGGACCGACGAGAAGTCGACACCCTTCGACACCAAGGACGGCTTCCAGAGGGCCGTGGCCGCATTCAACCGAGCGGTGATCGATGGCAGCGAGCCCGATCCGTCGGGTGAGGACGGGGTCAAGAGCGTCGAGCTGGTCGATGCCATCGCCAAGTCCGCACGAACGGGAACTGTGGTTCGCCTCTGAGCGCCGATCGGCACTTCGGCTCCAGCGCAGATCGTCTGCACACATAAAGCAGATCGTCTGCACACATAAAGGAGACGCGCGCGCGCGACTAAATGGAGTGGCTGCGGCCCCCGTCGACCACGATCTCGACCCCGGTGATTGACGCAGCGGCACCCCCTGCCAGAAAAAGCGCGACCTCGGCAATCTCGGATGGTTCGGTAAACCGTCCGCTCGGCACGGTTCTCTTCAGCTCCTCCTCGACAGCTTCGACAGTGACTCCGCGGGAAGACGCTGTCTGGCGGGCCAGCTCGATCGCCCGCTCGGTGCGGACGGTGCCCGGGCAGATCGCGTTCACGCGGATGCCCTTGCCCGCCATCTCGCGAGCCAGCGACTTGGTCACACCCCTGATCGCTGCGTTGGTGGATGCGAGCGCAGCCGCCTCCGGCCCCGGCTCACGTCCTGCGAGTCCCGTGATGTTGATGATCGAACCCTCTCCGCGCTCGATCATCTGAGGGATCGCCGCACGCGCCAGGCGGATGCCCCCCAGCAGCTTCAGCGTCCAGGCGTCCAAGAACTGCTCGTCGGTGAGATCGAGGAACCGCCCCGCCGGAGCCCTACCAACGTTGTTGACGAGGATGTCGATGCCCCCCCACGCCGTGGCCGCGGCGACCACTGCGGCCACCCCTTCGACCTTCGATAGATCCGCGCGCACGCCACGGCAAGCCTCTCCTGACAGGTTCATCTCGGCCACCGCGCGATGCAGCGACTCCTCGTCCCGGGCGCCGATCACCACCCGGGCGCCCTCCTCCACGAACCGGCTGGCGATGGCGCGGCCGATGCCGCGGCTCCCGCCTGAGACGACCGCGAGCTTTCCGGCCAGTAGGCCCCGACCCTTTTCCGGCATGCCTTCAGTCTTTGAATCCGAACAGCCGGGCGGGATTGGATTCTGCGATCTTCTTCGCGGTCGACTCGTCGACAGCCGCCAGAAGCTCATCCATCGGGCGTGGGGTCGCCATGTCGAACGGCAGGTCCGTGCCCATAACCACGTTCTCAGCGCCGACCCGGCGTACGAGGTACTCGAGCGCGAGGCGATCATGCGTGATGGTGTCGAAACAGATCCTTCCGATGTATGCCCAGGGATCGGCCGGTGCGTCGCTGAGCTCCGGCCTCACGCTGCGCGCGTGCTTCAAGCGGCCGGCCTGGTACGCAAAATAGCCTCCCGAGTGGACGAGCTCGATCCGGACGGCGGGGTGACGGTCGAGCATCCCCGAGCAGATGAGGCGTTCGATGGCGATCGTCGTCTCGAGCATGTTGCCGATCACGTTCTGCAGGTAGTAGTCCTGCAGAGGCTTGCTCGCCTCGTTGTAGGCGGGATGAATGAGAACGGGAAGCTTGAGACGATCGGCTGCGGCCCAGAAGACCTCGAACTCGGGCTCGTCCAGCCGCTTGCCGGCGATCGACGTCCCCACCTCAACTCCGACCGCTCCGTCGCCAGCGGCCTGCTCGAGCACGGCTGCCGCGCTGTCCGGTGTTGGCATGGGGACGTGAGCCATCCAGCGAAATCGATCGGGCGAGTCTTCGCAGAAGCGCTTCAAGCCCTGGTTGACTGCGGTGCACATCGCAGCGAGGGCCTCGGCCGGGGTGTCGTAATAGAGCAAGGGTGGAGCGACTGAGACGACCGCGCCATCCAGGCCCTTCTCCTCGAGCTCGGCGATCTTGGCGCCCGGGCTGCGGAACGAATCCGCGAGGGTGAAGTCGACGTGGGTCCTTCCCTTCACGGTGTGGCCTTCGACGCGCGTGCCGTAGACAGGCTCGCGGTTGAGGAGCTCGATCGCCTCCTCCGGAAACACATGGTTGTGTGTGTCGATCTTCAAAGGCGGCTCCTCAGTGGGGGCCCGTCGGCCCGGTTGATGCTTGACCAGGTCCAGAGGCCCGACGGCCAAGGACCTCTGGATTGACCGGGCAGCGAGGCTCCTCACCCTTGAGCGCTCGCACCACTTCCTCTGCGGCACGCCGCTGAAGCTCCTTTTGCGCCTCCTCCGAGTAGAAGGCCATGTGCGGCGTGAGCAGCGCGCGCGCATGGCGTCGAAGTGGGTGGTCGGGCGGCAGGGGCTCCAACTCCGTGACGTCGAGGGCGACACCCCCGAGGCGGCCGTCGTCGAGCGCCTCGGTCACCGCATCGAGGTCGACCAGGCCGCCCCGAGCGGTGTTGATCAGGATTGGGGCTCCCTTCATCAGCGCGAGCGTGCGCGTCCCGATCAGGTGGTGATTGGCCGCGGTCATCGGCGCGTGCAAAGAGATGAAGTCAGCGATTTCGAGTGCCTCCTCGAGGGTCTCGACGCGATCCACCCCAGGCAGGTCCCAGACCTTCAGGTAGGGATCGAAACCGACGACACGCAGGCCGAACGCCTGAGCCCGCGCCGCCACCCTTCTTCCGATTCGCCCGGTACCGATCAGGGCCAGCACCCGGCCCTCCAATCGATGAACCCCTGCCGGCGGCACCGCCCACGATCCGGCCCGCACCTCGGTGGCGGCGAAAAACACCCCTCGAGCCATGTCCAGCAGCATCGCCATCGTGTGGTCGGCGACCTCATCGAGGCAGTAGTCCGGAACGTTGGTCACCACGATGCCCGCCCGCGTTGCGGCGGCGACGTCGACGTTGTCATAACCGATGCCGTAGCGGGCGATGACTCGGCAGCCACCCTCGGCGGCGGCGAGGACGACAGGTTCGGTCACCTTCGCGTAGCACACGAGGATCGCGGCCGCGCCCCGCGCCTGGCTGGCAAGGCTCCGCTCGTCCGTCGCTGTGGCGAGCACGAGCTCCGCCCCAAGCGGCTCGACCATCGAGCGTTCGGTGTTGAGGTCGGCGAAGACGTGGTCGGTGACCAGCACCCTCAGCCTGGTCTTTGGATCACTCACAGCAGGAGCTTCTCGTCCCAACCCATCCGGCTGAGCGGGCGCCCTCCATCCGCAGTCACGAGAATCGTGTCTTCGAGCCGAACCCCCGCCCCGCCTCTGACCCCCGGCACCCAGATCAGCGGTTCCACCGCGAAGGTCATGCCCTCCTCGAGCACCACCGTCTCGGCGCCGGGCAGCGACTCCCCGACGTAAGGAGGCTCGTTCGACCCCATTCCGATCCCATGCCCGATAAACAGGCTGATGAAGTGGTCGGACAGTCCGTGCGCCGTGGCCACCTCGCGCACGGCAGCGGCGACGTCGTCGTTGGTGCGCCCGGCCACCATCGTCTTGGTCGCTGCCGCGAGGCATTCGTGCACCGCGGTGTAGACCTCCTGCTGCCGGCGGGACGGTTTGCCGCACGCGACGGTGCGGCCCATATCGCCGAAATATCCCGACCACATGGCGCCGATGTCGATGAAGACGACATCGCCGTCGCGGAGGATCTTGTCCGAGGCGCTCCGCTGGGGCGGAGCCATCCGCTCTCCGGAGGCGACAAAAGGTGTGGTCACGTGCGGCATCTCACCGCCCAAGCGATAAAGCGTGTGCATCGCCTCGGCGACCACGTCGGTCTCGCGCACACCGGGTTTGGATGCGTCTGCCGCTGCCAGCGTGACCGCCTCGGCGATCGCGCAGGCCTCCTCCATGAGGGCGATCTCCTCGGGAAACTTGATCCGCCGCGCCGACTGCATGGCCGCATCGCCGTCTGCGAGCTTGATGCCCGGAAGCGCGTTCCGCAGCGCCTCCAGCTGGCAGAAGGCCGCCTCGTCGAGGCCGAGGACACCGTCCTCCAGGCCCAGCCTGCGAACAAGAGGCGCGATGGTCCCGGCCACCGCGGCCTGGACGAGACCGGCCGCCTCCATGATCGGAACTGCGTGGACCTCCTTGATCCATGGCATGACGACCGCCACCCGCTGCGCCTCGCCGCCAGATGCGAGCAGCACGGGGCCATCGTCTGCCGTGATCAGGCATCCGTTGAGAAGTGCGCTCTTGCCCGCAATGATCTGTGCCCTGAGGCCGGTGAGATAGCGCACGTTCTCGTCCTTCCACAGGAGCAGTCCGTCGAGACCTGCGGCCTTCATCGCCGCGCGCGCTCGCGCCACTCGCTTCTCACGCAGGCGCGTCGGGTCTGGCCGGTCCTCGTAATCGACCCTGAACTGGCCGTGCGCGAACTGCCCCAGGTCAGAGCGGGCGCCCGCGGTCATGCGCCCCTGCCCGCTGCGACGGCCGGGCGGGCGCGGCGTACGTAGCCGAGCTGCTTCGAGATCGCTTCGCCCGCCTCGATCACGGCCTCGACCGCGCTGGGAAGTACGTCGGCGGTAAGCCGGATGGAGGGTGCGGCCACGCCGACCGCCGCGACGACCCGGGAGCTCATGTCGCGAACCGGCGCCGCCACGCAGCACAGCCCATCCTCGAACTCCTCCAGGTCGACCGCATACCCTTGCTCGCGGACACGGTCCAGCTCCGCCTCGAGCAGCTTGGGGTCTGTGGTGGTGTTCCGTGCGTAGCGCTTGAGCTTTCCCCCAAGCGCCTGCCGGCGAACGTCGGGGTCGGCCCACGCCAGCAGAATCTTGCCAATGCTGGTCGCGTGACCTGGCGCGCGCCCGCCGACGCGTGAAGGCATTGCGATCGACGAAAGGCCGTCCAGCTTGTAGACGTACACGGCCTCTATCCCGTGGAGAACCGCGAGGTGGCAGGTCTCCCCGGTGGCCATCGTCAGCTTCTCCAAAACGGGATGGGCCGCCGTGTGCAGCCCTCGACCGTGGATGACGTTGGACCCGATCTCGAACAGCCGGATCCCGAGGGAGTAGCGATGCGTCTGGCTGTCGCGCTCGACGTATCGGCGCGCGCTCAATGTCGCCAGCAGCCTGTGGACCGAGCTCTTCGGAAGCTGCATGCGATCTGCGATCTCGGAGAGCGTGAGCTCGCGGTCGGTCGGTCCAAAGACCTCGAGCACCCTCAGCACCCGGTCAGCCGATTCCAATCAAGCAGCCCCCCTCACGAGTGCTTGTGCCGCCCGGGCACACCCAGGAATTTGCTGTGTGTGAACCCTCCGTCGACCAGCAGGTCTGCGGCGGTCACGTAGCTGGCGTCGTCGGAGGCCAGGAAAGCTCCGGCGCGCGCGATCTCCTCGGCATCGGCGATTCTGCCTATGGGCACGCTGGCGCTTCGGCCGGCCAGGACCTCGGGTTGCGCGTAGAGATGATCGGTCATCGGTGTGCGAACGTAGCCCGGGCTGATCGAGCAGGCCCGAATCCCGTGCTTTCCCCACTCCATCGCCCATACCTTCGCGAGCATGATCACCGCCGCCTTGCACGGGCTGTACGCGCCGGCCTCGGGATAGGGGTGGTATCCGCCGGTGGACGCGATGTTGATGATCACTCCCGAATGGCGCTCGATCATCTCGGCCCCTACGCGTCGCCCGACAATGAAATAACCGCGCAGGCCGATGTTCATGAGCGTGTCCCATTGCTCCAGCGAAAGCGATTCCATCGGGCCGCCCTGGCGGAGGATGGCGCCATTCACGAGAATGTCAATACGACCGAAGCGGTCGATGACGGCGCGCACCATCTCATCGACTTGCTCGGCATTGCTGACGTCGCAGATCTGTACCAACCCCTCGCGGCCTGTGCCGCGCACCAGGTCCTGAGCGATCTTTGACTCTTTCTCGTTGATGTCCACGATCGCGACGTCCGCACCTTCTTCTGCAAAGACGGTGGCGAATGCACGACCGATACCGGTGGCGGCGCCGGTGATCACGGCGACCTTGTCCTGGAGCCGTCCCCTCGCCTTCATGGTGTCAGCCATCAGTCATTTCCTTTGCAATCCTCGCAATTTCTTCTGCTCACAACTTGCGTGCCTGACGGTGCCCTTCGAACACCGCCTCGAACGTCCCCCTGGGCGCCACCGCATCACCGATCACCTCGACCTTGCGGCCATGCTCTGCCACCAGCCCCGCCAGGGAGTTCTCAGAGAGCCGCGCCGTCGCCATCACGATCCAATCGGCGCCGACCTCGAGGACGTCTTCAGGACTGTGCAGGTTGCCGAGCGTGACGCTCCGGCCGTCGATGGCCTTGACGAACCGGTCCGGGATCATCTTGACCCCCGCTTTGTAAATTCGCGGGTAGACCCATTCGAGGTACGAGTCGCGCATCAGCTCAAGACCGAGGGCGGGCCACCGCGTGACGATCTTGACCGAACGCGAGCTGCCGTTCTCCGCAATGGCCACCGCGGTCAGAGGGCCGACGACGTCGTTCTGATCGTCGATCACGAGGATGTCGCCATCCGGCACGACCGCGCCCGTGGCGACTTGATCCCAGCCAACGCATCTTCCCGTCTCGTGACCGGGCAGCGGCGCACCGGTCCAGCCCTGGAACCCGTCACTGCAGACGCGTGAGCCTGTCGCGATGACCACGTGGTCCGGCCGTTCGGCCTCGAGGATCTGCCCGAGGTTGTCCGCGGTCACCTCAGACGCCGTCCGCAGCTCCGCACCGTTTCTCACCGCCTGCTCCGCGAGCCACCGGCCGATCCGGCCGAACTCGCTTCGAGTGGGAAGCCTGCCGTGCAGCCGGCTGTGTCCACCGGGCTCTGATTCGCGCTCGAGGACCAGCACCTGGTGGCCGCGCGCCGACGCGATGCGGGCGTACTCCAGACCCGCCGGCCCCCCTCCGATCACCAGCACCCGTTTCGAGGGGGAGGCGGTCTTCAGGGTGCCCTTGCCCCAGATCCGCTCTCGAGCCGTGATCGGGTTGTAGATGCACTGAACGCGGCCGCCGGCCATCACGTTCTTGAAGCAGAAGTTGGCGGCGACACAGCGACGTATGTCCTCCGAGCGACCTTCAAGAGCCTTGTTGGCCCAGTCGGGGTCGGCGAACAGCTGCCTCGCCAGTGAGATCGCGTCGCCGTGGCCTTCCTCCAGCAGCGACTCGGCCACCTCGGGCGTCGTGATGCGTCCGACCAGAAAGACGGGCTTCGAAGAGACCGCCCTGATCGCCTTCGTATATCCCTTCTCCCAGCCTTCCTCGAACTCCATCGGGGTGTGGATGAACCGATGGTCGACTCCCACCGTCACATCCACGAAATCGATGTCGGTCATGGATTCGATGTCGGCGACGATCTTGACGACGTCCTCGAGGACCAGGTCGTTCGGCCAGAACGAGTTCGATGTGATCCGGTATCCGAGAAACGGCTCGTCCCCGATTGCTGCTCGCATGCGCTTCAGTGCCTCGACCGGGAACCTCAGCCGGTTTTCGTAGGACCCTCCCCATTTGTCGGTCCGCTGGTTGTGGACCGGGGAGAGGAACTGCCAGGACATGAATCCGTGGGCGACGTGGAACTCCACTCCGTCCAGGCCGGCCCGGATCGCCCTCGCGGCGGCAGCGCCATGGGCATCGAGGATCTCCTCGATCTCGGAATCGCTGAGCTCTTTGGGGATCTGGGCCAGCGGGTACTCACCGTTGGGGACCTGGCTGGGGGCCAGCACGTAGTAGGTCGCGTCCGGGTCGTATGAAGGCTCCATCTTGTAGGCGGCAGTGCCGTTCATTCCCGTGTGGCGCAGCTGCACCGCAACTTTCGCGCCGTGCCGGTGCACCGCCTCGGCGACGGCGGCAAAGCCTGGGATCTGGCGGTCGTCCCACAGGCCCGGCTGGGCGAGCGGCGCCGCGATCGAGCTCTCGTGTACGTGGGTGCCGCCGATGATGATCAGGCCGACCCCTCCGCTGGCGCGTTCCTCGTAGTAGGCGGTGGCGAGATCTGTCAGCTCGGCCTTCTGAGGGCTGGCCACCCAACTGGGACACGTCGGCGGAAATACGATCCGGTTCCTGATGGTGGTGTGGCGTAGGCGCATAGGCGAGAAGAGGCGCGGGTAGAGCTTCAGCCCGGCCGGCACCTCAGTGGCGCCCGGCTGCCCGGCAATACCGTGGAGGGGCGCCCCAACGGGGGCGCCCCTGTTGTCGAACGTCGGAACCGTGCCTATGACTAGCTGCTCGTCGGCATCTTCAGAACGATGGCCTGGATCTCTTCAGCGGAGATTGTCTTGACGGTCTGGATATCGCCGGCTGCATCTCCATTGGACTGCACGATGTCCCATGCGCCGGAGACGTTGTGGAACTGGTTGAAGTCCAGGGGGCCGCTCGCACCCTCGTAGTTGATCTTCTTGCCCTGGTTGATCATGTCCACACCCGTCTTGTAGTCGCTGACCATGGTTCCGGGTGGGTTGGACACGTCCATGATGCTGTTGACCCAGACGTTGTTGTCGAACGACTTCGCCTTGGTGATGGCGAGCGCGAAATCGATCACACAATCGTAGGCAAACGCCGAGCCGCCAAGGGGCGCATGCCCGTTGACTGTGTTGTAGGCAGCGAGGAACTGGGTTCCGGCAGCGGTGAGCGCGTTGCTGCCCTCCACCGAGAGGAAGTGCGCCTGCGCCACTTTCGGACCGATCGCCTTGATGAAGTCAGAGCCGCCGGTGAGGTCGGTGCCGATAAAGGGGACCGCGAGGTTGTTGACTTCCTTGAAGTCGGCCAGGGCCACCGCCCCAGTGCTCGGCTCCATCTGCGTAAGGATCACGTCGGGGTGGAAGCTGACCGCCTTCTGCACCTCGCTGCGGTAGGAGGATTGACCGGGAACGACGGTCACAATCCCCGCCACGTTGCCGCCCAGCGCCTTGAAAGCGCCGGCGATGATCGGGGTCAGTGTCTGAGTGCTGGCAGCAGCCGAGATGAAGAGCACCGCGTTGCGGTAGCCCTTGTCGTAGGCCTCGGCCGCGACAGCGACGCCCAGCTGTGAGTCGGAAGCGTTGCAGCGCCACAGCCACTTGTCGGTGTTGTTGTCGAAGTGGGTGTCACCGCCGTTCCACCCATCCACCAGGTGGTTACGGTCGAAGATTGGCTGCACTCCGTGGATCTCGTCACTGGTGAAGCCGACAATCATGACGGGGTGGTTGACCGAAATCTCGCGGTTCGTCGCGGGCACAGCGTCTGCCTCGTCGCCCACGGTGTCGACGGTGTCCATGATCAGCTGGTGGCCGAGAATTCCGCCAGCCTGGTTGACGACGTAGACTCCCGCCTTGTCGCCCTCGAGGATGGGAAGCCCTGTGGCAATGTGCAGGCCTGTGAAAGAGCCCGTTGCATCGATGTGGACAGGGTCGTGGTTGCTTGAGCTCGGGGTCGATCCGCCACACGACGCAAGCAGAAGGATGCTCACGACCGCCGATGCATAGATCCTCCAGTGTTTAGAAGCCAAGCTCATCTTTTACCTCCGTTGTGGTTGATGGCAATTGAACCCATGTTCACCTCCGCTCCCCGGAATTTGAGGCGCTTCAATCCAGGCCGCCCTTCCGGCATGGGCAGACCGCGCGCGACGACAGAAATCAACAAACGTCACTCCTTTCCTATGTAGAGGTCGACGACCTCGGGGTCGTCCAACAGCTGCTTACCCGTCCCAGAGAGGCGGTTCCTCCCAAGCACCATCACGTACGCCCAGTTGGCATGCGTCAGCGTCCGTCGGGTGTTCTGCTCGACGATGACAACCGCCACTCCCGATTGGCGAATTTGGCTGACGTGCGCCCACACCGCATCTACAAACTTCGGGGCGAGACCGGCCGTGGGCTCGTCCAGGATCAAGACCGCGGGATCGAGCATCAGAGCTCGGGCGATCGCGAGCATCGTGCGCTGCCCGCCGCTCAAGGTACGAGCCGGGCGCTTGAAGGCGGACTTCAAGTCGGGGAACATCTCGCAGACGTGATCGATCTTCGCGTTCACGCCCGACCGAAGGGCATAGCCGCCCATCTCGAGGTTCTCCCTCACGGTCAGTGACGGAAAGACGTTCGCAACCTGCGGGATGTACGAGATTCCCTCACGCACCAGGCGCTGCGCCGGCATCCCCGTGACGTCCTTGCCGTTGAGCATGACCTTGCCCTGCAGCGGCTTGAGCACACCCGCGACAACCTTCAGAAATGTGGACTTGCCGGCTCCGTTAGGCCCCACGATTGCGGTCACTTCGCCCCTCTTGGCTCGGAACTCGACGTCGCTGATGATCGGGGCGCCGCCGTATCCCGCCGTCACGCCCTCGACCATCAGGAGGTGCTCCTGCTCCACTTCTGAGCGCGGCAGCTGCTCAAGCAATCGCCTCGACCTCCCCCAGGTAGGCGTCGATCACCACCGGGACTTTCCGCAGGTCGGCCAGCGATCCCTGCGCGATGGTGGTCCCCATCGCCATCACATAGATGTCATTGCATGCGCGTTCCACGAACGGCAGGTTGTGCTCCACGAGGAGGACCGTGATTCCGTCCTGCTGCAGGCCCACAATCGCTTCTTCGATGTTGCGCTGCAGGACGGGGTTGACCCCGGCGCAGGGTTCGTCGAGCAGCACCATGCGTGGCGAGCGCATCGCGATCCGCGCGAACTCGAGCAGACGCTTCTGGCCGCCGCTGAGCGAGCCCGCGAACTCATCTCGAAGAGCGAGCAGGCCGAAACGCTCGAGCAGCTCGCGGGCGCGAGTGCGATCGGCCTGCTCGGCAGCCTTGAGCCTCCTCCGATTGAAGATCGCCCTCCAGGCCGCATCGCGACCCTTCTGGTCGGCGGCGAGAAGCATGTTCTCCATCACTGTCAAGCCACGCCACTCGCGGGGGGTCTGGAACGTCCGGATCAAGCCCCGTTCGGCGACCTGGTGCGCCGGCTTGCCCTGGATCTCTTCCCCGTCGAGGATGATCTTCCCTCCGTCCGCCGCCAGGAACCCCGAGATCATCTCGATCATGGTGCTTTTCCCGGCTCCGTTAGGCCCGATCAGTCCGACTGTCGTGCCCTTGGGCACCGACAGCCAACCGTCGACGACGGCCCGGACCCCGCCGAAGCTCTTCGCCACATGGGCAACCTCGAGAAAGATCTCGGGATCAGGCACGGGGAGCCCTCATCGACGCCAGCCACGGAATCCGGAAGCCCGAGGAGGCGCGCGCATCTTTCAGGTGACGCTCGGGAAGGATGCCCTGTGGCCGCCAGCGGAGGACGGCCAGGATCAGGACGCCGGCGAGGATGTTGCGAAGGGCCGGATACAGGTCCGGGCGTCTCTGGAACTCAGGCAGCCAGCGCGTCGCCTCGGGAATCAGGATGGTAACGATGAAGACGCCGAGGATGACGCCCCGGACATTTCCCTGGCCACCCAGGAAGATGCCGGCGAAGAGCAGGAATCCCTCGACCGGAGACCAGGTGGACGGATTCCAGGACGAGAGGTAGACCGCGAAGAGCGACCCGCCCAAGCCCGCCACCACCCCGCCGATGACATAGGCCTTCAGCTTTGCGATATAGACGTCGCGTCCGTACGCCGCGGAGGCCTGCTCGTCTTCGCGGATGGAGCGAAGCGTCAAGCCGAACGGGCTCTTGAACAGCCACTCTGTGACCACGTAGACGATCGCCAGGCAGACGAAGCAGATCCCGATGAAGACGAGGTTGTAGGTGAAGATGTCCGGCTGGCCGAGAAAGTCGTAGAAGGGCTGCGGGATGTTGAAAACGCCAAGAAAACCGTTGAAGAGCTGGAAGTTTTGACTGAAGACGATGGTGACGATAAATGTGAACGCCACGGTCGTGATCGCGAAGTAGTCGCCCCTGAGTTTTCGGAGTGCAACTGAGCCAAGGATTGCCGAGAGGCTCCCGGTGACCAGCATCGCAACCAGCACGCTCGGTATGAAGGGCCAGTGCAGTCCAAGTATCCAGCCGGACGGAGGGTTGACCAACGGGTTGGGGCCTCCTGAAGGCGGGCCGACGAGGACTGCCGTCGTGTAGGCGCCGATCGCCACGAAAGCGTAGTAGGAGAGATCGAACTCGCCGGCCCAGCCCCACCGCACGTTGAGGCCGATAACGATGATCGCGTTGATCAGCGTCAGCGTCAGCAGGCTGATGGCGTAATCCATCAATAGACCACGTTCTTCGCCCGAGCGGCTATCAAGCCGCTTGGCCTGAGCAGGAGTGCCAGGATCAGCAAGCTGAACGCGACCACCTGCTTGTACTCGCTGGAGATGTAGACGGCGCCCACCTCCATCGCTACTCCGATCAGGAGTGCACCGAGCATCGCGCCATAGGCCTGGCCGATGCCGCCCACGACCGCCGCCGCCAGGATCACCAGGAGGAAGCTGAACCCAAACGACGGGTCGAAGGCCCCGATGCTGGAGGCGAGGACAAAGCCTGCAAAGCCGGTCATGGCACCGGCCCAAAGCCAGGTCAGGTTGATGACCCGCTCGGAGTCGATTCCCGAAACCCGAGCGAGCTGTGGATCGTCGCTGACCGCACGCTGGGACTTGCCGAACTTGGTGTAGCGCAGGATTACATGCACGCTGGCCATCACCAGCACGGCCGAGACCATGATCTCGATGTCCCGCTGCGTCCACTTGAAGGGGCCGGCCGCAACGGGCTCTGTCGCCGGAAACTTGAGATTCACAGGGGCACCGCCGTAAGCGGCCAGGATCGCGTTTTGAAGGATCAGTGACACCGCCGCCGTGACCACCAGGATGATGATGTTTCGAGTGCCTCGCTTCTGAAAGCCCTGGATCAGCCCGTAGTTCATTCCCAGCGAAAACAGCGCGCAGACAACGACCGCGGCGATCGCTTCCAGAATCAAGTTGGGAACGAAGATCTGCATCTGGTAGGCGGCGTAGGCCCCGAGCGTCATGATGTCGCCCTGCGCGAAGTTGGGGACCTGGGTGACGCTGTACTGAAGCGTCACGGCAACCGTCGCGATCGCGAGGATCGCCGCCGTGACCATGCCGAAACCGAATGCATGGGTGATGTCAGTCATCGGCCCGGCCTATTCGCCAAGGTGAGAGTCGCGGGGCATTGCCGAGACACTCCGCTCATGTGCGACGATCGACAAATCGCCCGAGTGGGCGGGTCGTTCCGTTGATGCTCCCATCGTTGCGGTCCTACCGCTGTCAGTCAAATCGTGCCTTCTTGAAATTCCGCTATTCGGAATGCTATTTCGTAGGACGAAACCGCGGGGAACGGTACCATAGGATCGCCCTGATGTCACCTGGGTTTGTGTGGCGCATCCAATCTGCCATACCTCCGGTTTGTGCGGCACGCGATTGGTAGCCCCGAACGTGAGCTTCGACGCCGGCATCGAAGGCGGGACGGTCGTCTCATCGCAAGGCTCAAGGCGAGCAAACGTGTACTTCTCCGGCGAGCGGATAGCAGCCGTGACCGCAACCCGGGAGCCCGCCGGCACAGTCTTTGACGCCGCCGGGCTCCTTGTCATGCCCGGCATGATCGACAGCCACGTGCATCTGATGGACCCGGGCGCCCCGGACCGCGAGGATTTCCCATGCGGCACTGCAGCCGCCGCCCGATCGGGCGTCACCACCGTCATCGAGCACACACACGGTTGGCCGGTCCGCACGCGGAGCGATTTCGAACAGAAGGCCGCTCATCTTGCCAGCCGCTCTCGAGTCGATTTCGCGCTGGCCGCCCACGCGTGGCCAGGCGAGCTGGACCAGGCGCTCGAGGCGTGGCGGGCCGGCGCCGCGTTCCTGAAAGTCTTCACGTGCACCACCCACGGCGTGCCGGCGCACGGTCCCGAGCAGCTGGCGGAGCTTTTTGCTGCAGGCGCTGCCGACGGCGCCGTCTGCCTGGTCCATTGCGAGGATGAGGTGTTGACCTCCGTGGCCGAGCAGCGGCTGCGGGCGTCCGGACGCGAGGACGGCGGGATCATCGCCCAATGGCGCAGCCTCGAGGCCGAGGTCACTGCCGTGAACATGGTCGGCCGCTTGGCCCGACAGGCGGCTGCGAGGGTCGTGATCGCGCATGCGAGCAGCCTCGCGTCGATCGCCGCCGCCGGTCGAGTCGAAGGCGGTCCCATATCGATCGAGACCTGCCCCCAATACCTGACCTTGATGCAAGAGGAGGCGGATCGGCTCGGAGCACTGCGCAAGTTCACCCCGCCGGCACGGGCTGCAAACCTCGGCGAGCTGGATGTGATGTGGAACGCCGTGCGGGAGGGACGGGTGGACATCGTCTCCTCCGACCACGCGCCATCGACGCGGGCCCACAAGCTCGACAAGAGCATCTGGGAGGCCCACTTTGGGCTGCCGGGCCTCGACACCACGATGGGGATCCTGCTGGACGCCGCGGCCTCCGGGCGAATCTCATACGAACGTCTGGTGCAGGTGTACTCCGAGACGCCGGCAAGGCTCTACGGGCTGGCACCGAAAAAGGGTGCTCTTGCGATTGGCGCCGATGCTGACGTCGTCCTTGTCGATCCACACCACCGCTGGACGGTCACGGACGCCGACATACTCTCGCACGCCGGCTGGTCTCCGTACAGCGGTCGAGAGCTCACCGGACGAGCCGTCCGGACCTACGTGCGAGGAAGGCTGGTGATGGCGGACGGCGAGGTGATCGCGCCACCGGGAACCGGCGCCCTCCTTCGCGGCTCGGGGAAGGCCCGATATTCATGAGCTGAATCCCGAGACCGGACCCACCTTCTTGCCCGGATTGAATATCCCGGCCGGGTCGAAGAGGGCCTTGATATCGCGCTGCAGCCGAACCTCGACAGGCCCGAACTGCCGCTCGAACTGGGACGCCTTGACCCAACCGAGCCCGTGCTCCCCGGAAACCGTCCCCCCCAGCGAGAGGACTGTCGCGAACAGCTCAGCCGCGGCCTGTGACGCGCGCTCGACCTCGCTCGGTAAGGTGGCGTCGATCATGAAAGTGGCATGCACGTTGCCGTCGCCCGCGTGTCCCCAGCTGCATGCGGGCAGCCCGTGGCGGACGCCGATCTCGAGAGTGCTCTCGATCACTGATCCCAGCTTCTCCAGCGGGACCGCCACGTCCTCGCTCATCTTTCCGCCGCGCTGGGATCGCACTGCAAACCCGATGCCGTTCCGCCAGCGCTCGAGCTCGGCCAGCTGAGGCCGTCCACTGATTACGGCCACGGTGGCGGCGGGCGCCAGCGCCTCGACGACCTCGGACGCGAGGCGTTCCGATTCCGCAGGGCTGCCGTCGCATTCGGTCATAACCACAAAGCGCGCTTCAGACGGGAGACCTCCGGGAAAGCTCGCGCGACACGCTTCGATGCAGGCCGGGTCGAAAAACTCGAGCGTGGCCGGAACCAGGCCGAGACCGGGAACGCGGAGAAGCGCCTCGACGCCCTCATCGATCCCCGGATAGCCGGCCACCACCACTCGCACGTCCTCCGGCGCCGGAACCAGCCTCAGCCACGCGCTCACGATGATGCCCAGCGTCCCCTCGGAACCCACGAGCAGGTGACAGAGGTCGTAGCCTGCGACGTCTTTCCGAAGTGGGCCGCCCAGGCGGATCAGCTCGCCCTCGCCGATGACCGCCTCGAGGCCGGTGACGAATTTCCCTGTCACCCCGTACTTGAAGCTGCGAGGTCCGCCCGCGTTGGTCGCGATGTTGCCTCCGATCTGGGACTGCTCGACCGCGCCCGGATTCGGTGGAAACATGACCCCGCTTTTTCGGGCCAGCATTTGAACGCGTTCGGTGGTCGCGCCCGCTTCGGTCTCCATGCGCCACAGGTGCGGGTCAAAGCTGCGTATCGCGCTCAGCCTCCCGAGCGAGCAGACGACACCACCGAGCACCGGAACGGCGCCGCCCGCGAAACCGGTGCCGCCGCCACGCGGGATGATCGGGATACGCCTTTTTGCGCACCAGGCGACAAGGACCTGGACGGACTCGACGGATCCGGGAGCGACGATGGCGTCAGGCTTTCCTCGAAGGCCCTCCATCTCGGTGCTGTCGTGCTCGTAGCGCCCGGCCTCGCCAGCCTCATCGTTCGACGCCACCGCATCGTTGCCGAGCACGCGTGCAAGGTCACGTTCGAGCGGTGTCATGCAGCGAGCGGCGGCTCGACCTGCCGCGCATAAGTCTCCCGAGCCAGGAACCCGCCGAGCAGCGCAAGCGCGCTGCCTGCGAGCAGCACTGCCGGGATGGTGACGTACGCATCTACGGGATAGACCCTGATGCCATGCTCATACGCTCCGTGCCAGCGAGCGTCGAGAGCAAGACCGGCGACGGCACCAAGCGCGGCGGCCGCCATCGAGCTGGCCATGTTGGTCAGACCGAGCACCGTGCCCGCGCGGTCGGATCGAAACGATTCCTTGGCCAGCACCAACGAGGAGTTGCACGCCGGAAAGCAAAAGCACGCCAGGAGCGTCAACCCGATGGCGGCGGCCGCGGGCCCGTGTGATCCCAGCGCGATCAGCGCTGCCCACGACGCGCTCATCACGGCGGCGCCGGCCAGCATGACGCGCCGGCGGCGCCGGAGCAGGTCCGACAAGCGCCCGAGCAGAAGGGCGCCTGCCGCGGCCGCGATGCTGTCGGCCACGATCACCAGCCTCGCCTGGTCGGTGCTGAGCCCGACGACGGCGACCATGTAAGGCGCCGCCCACGTGCTGGTCCAGGCGAGGAACGGTGCGAACAGGAAGGTGCTGGCGAGCACAGCCGCCCAAAACTGCATAGTTCGTGCCACGTCTCCGATCTCGGCCGCGCTCGGCCACGCAGGTCGCGCCACATCCTGCCTGACTGGCGCCCGGATGCTCACCGCCAGGCCTACCTGCACCAACGCCAGTGCGCCGAAGAGCAGTGGAAATGTGGTCGCTGTCAACCCGAGTGCGACGAGTCCTGCGCCGGCAAACGCAGCACCCACGACCGCCTGCACCTTTCCGATCTGCATCGCGCCCCCTTCCGGGCGCGAGGTGACGGCGAATCTCATCATGCTGACGAAGACTATGGAGTCGGCGACGCCGAAGACGACGCGGCCCGCAAGGGCGATGGCATAGTTCGGCGCGGTGAGGAAGACGAGCGTGCCCGCGGCCGCAACGATTCCCGCCAGCTTGACGACCCGGACAGCCCCGAAAACATCGCTCAGGTAGCCGCCCGGAAGCTGGGCAAGGCCATACGCGAGTGCGGAGATGCTCGCCAGCACGCCGAACTCGGAGCTGGTCAGGTGCAGGTGCTCGCGAATGATGGCGGCGGCGATCGAAGGCGTGACCCGCTGAGAGTCGGAGATGAGGAGCAGAGCGAAGAGCGCAATGACGGTGACGCGGCGGCCCGTCACTGCTCGGGCGACTGTTGCTGAGGTCAGCGATCTGCGGCCGTCACGCGGTCGCCCGGGACGAGTGCACTCGCATGGCGTCCTATCATGCGCCTTGCAGTGGAAGTGAAAAATTGAGCGTTGCCATCTCCAGTCGTACGCGACTGACAGTCGGACAGGCCATCGTCAGATACCTGACGGCACAGTCTTCGGAACGCGACGGTCAGGTGCGACGCTTGATACCCGCAATGGCCGGGGTTTTCGGTCACGGCAACGTCGGCGGCCTCGGCGAGGCGCTGTACCTCGCGGCGGATACCATGCCGTATCTGCAAGCGCGGAACGAACAGGCGATGGTCCACGAGGCCGTCGGGTTCGCGCGGGCCAACCTTCGTCTCGCCACCCTCGCGTGCACAGCGTCCATCGGCCCAGGGTCGACCAACATGGTGACGGGCGCCGCGACGGCGACGATCAACAGGATCCCTGTGCTCCTCCTCCCCGCCGACACCTACGCCACGCGGCGGCAGGGCATCGTCATGCAGCAGCTGGAGCACCCGACCGAGGCCGACACCAGCGTCAACGACTGCTTGCGTCCGGTCAGCCGCTTCTTCGATCGAATCATGCGGCCCGAGCAGCTCCTCACTGCACTTCCGGAAGCGATGAGAGTGTTGACCAGCCCGCTGGAGACCGGCGCGGCTACCATCTGCCTGCCGCAGGACCTGCTGTCGGAGGCGTATGACTACCCGAGCCGCTTTTTCGAAGCTCGCTCGTGGCATGTCGCGAGGCCGCTCCCCGAACCCTCGATTGTGGAAGAGGCACTTGCGTTGATCCGCGCCTCAAGCCGGCCTGTCGTGATTGCGGGCGGAGGTGTCGTCTACTCGGATGCCTCGGACGCTCTGATGGAGTTCGCCCGCACCTTCCAGACGCCGGTGGTGGAGACCTTCGCCGGCAAGGGCGCGATGCAGGTGGACGAATGGTTCACGCTGGGCGGGGTCGGAACGCATGGGACCCCAGCCGCCGCCGAGACGGTCCGCCAGGCCGACCTCGTCATCTCCGTCGGCACGCGACTGATTGACGTCGTGACGGGATCGCAAAGCATCTTTCAGAATCCCAACGTCCGTTTCCTGGCGATCAACGTCGACGGTCGCGACGCAGCCAAACAGGGTGCGCTTGCCCTCGTCGCCGACGCTCGCGAAGGTCTCAGCGCCCTGATCGCCGCCGCCCGCAAGCTTCCTGAAGTTTCTCGCGACGAGTACCGGCGGGAGGTGGTCGAGCTCAAGGAGCGGTGGGTGAAGGGACGAACGGCCGCGGTGCGTCAGGTGGACGGAGAACGGATGAGCCAGGCTCAGCTGATCGCGGCGTTGAATCGGTTCGCCGGCCCGAGCAGCGTGGTCGTCGCCGCAGCGGGGACGCCGCCTGGCGACATCCTTCAGATCTGGGACGCGACGGCGGGGCGCAGGTGCCACCTCGAGTACGGAACGTCGTGCATGGGTTACGAGATACCGGCCGGTTTGGGCGTCAAGATGGCGAGCCCGCAGACCGACGTCTTCGTGCTGATCGGAGACGGAACCTACCTCATGAATCCGACCGAGCTCGCAAGCGCCGTCCAGGAAGGCATCAAGATCACCGTGATCGTCTCCGACAACCACGGGTTCCAGTCCGTCCACCGCGTGCAGCGCGCGCGAACCGGCATCAGCTTCGGCAATGAGTTCCGGATGCGCGACCCCGCGACCAAACGGCTCGAGGGTTCGTTTCTTCCTGTCGACATCGCGGCCAATGCCGCCAGCCTGGGCACCAGGGCCTTTCGTGTCGAGACAGAGGAGCAGCTGGTGGAAGCCTTGCAGGCCGCACGCGCGGAGACCAGGACCTGCGTGATCGTGGCGGAGACCGAGCTGTACCGTCGAGTGCCCGATTCGACAGTCTGGTGGGACATCGCCCCGGCCGAGGTGTCCACCGATCCTGCCACACAAAAGGCTCGTGCCGACTACGAGCAGCGGCGGGACGACGTTCAGCGCTACCTGGGCTGAGCCCGCATGGGCACACAACCGGCCCCGACCCTCGTCGACGCAGAACATCGCTTATTCTTTCGTCGGTTTCGCACAACGATATGAGTTTCCGCTAGTCGGAACAAGGAGCTTTTGCCATGGCACAGGCGACCGAGAAGCACTCGACCACGAAGCCGGGTAAGGGCATGGATCTGTCCTTCCTCGGCAAGCCGCACGAGCACGATCCTCGGCGCACGTACAGCACCACCGGTACCGACTGGCAGGCGCGGGTCGACTTCGATCGCATGCGTTCCGACCGCCTGGCCAGGGCCAGGATGATGATGGAGAAGCACGACCTCGGCGCCCTGGTCTGCTTTGTCGGCGAGAACGTCCGTTACATCACCTCGGTTTTCCAGGGCAACTGGAAGAACAACATCTACATCCGCTACTGCGTGCTCCCGCGTGGCGGCAACCCGGTCCTGTTTGAAACCGCGGGCTCCGACCTCGAGTGCGCCAAGATCGACGCTCCCTGGCTGAAGGGCAAGATCCGGCCGGCCATCACCTGGAAGTGGTCGGAGACGGCGGAGTCGATGATGGCCGACCGCATGGCCAAGTCAATCCTCGAGGTCTTGAAGGAGAACGGGGTCGAGAAGGAGAAGATCGGCATCGACGTCTACGACCCGGCTGCTTACGCCGCCTTCCAGAACCTGAAGCTCAACACGGTCAGCGCCTGGCCTGCGATGTCAGGGGCGCGCATCGTCAAGACCCCAGACGAGATCGAATGCCTCAAGATCTCGTCGGCGATCGGGGACACCTCTTTCTGGAAGATCCAGAACGAATGGCTGAAGCCCGGTGTCAAAGAGAGCTACATCACCGCCAAGGTCAACGAGTACCTCTACGAGCAGGGGTTCGACTTCGTCTACGACATCATCGTCGCCTCCGGCGGCAACACCAGCCCCTATCGCCGCTGGCACACCGACAAGGTGATCCGGCAGGGCGACCTCGTCATCATCGACCAGAACGCTGTCGGCCCGGGCGGCTACTTCGTCGACTTCGTGCGCTGCTTCAAAGTCGGCGGCGTCAAGTGGACCGATAAGGAGAAAGACCTCTACAAGGAATGCCACTCGACCATGTACGCGGCGATCGAGATGATGAAGGCGGGGAACACCACGGCGGATGTCGCGGCCAAGCTCCCCAAGTACGCCGACGACGAGTTTAAGACAGTCACCCTGCAGCAGTTTGCCCACTCGATCGGGCTCTCCCTTTACGAAGGCATGTGGATCTCACGCGCCTACTCGCTCGAATACCCGGTCGAGCTCGTCGAGGGCATGTACTTTGCGGCCGAGACGTTTGCCGGCCATCCGGGCCTGGAACAGACAGTGCGCCTGGAGGAAAACCTCCTGGTCACCAAGGAAGGGCCGATCCTCTTCACCAAGTACCCGTTCGAAGAAGAAGCCCTGAGCTGAGGTTCGAGATGCCGGTCGGCCGTGTCACGACGGAGGCTCTCGAGCCACCGGGACGCCCGGTCGACCGGCTGGAGCCATCCCGAATTGGCTGAGACGCCCTTCCTCCCGACGTATCCCGACCTGGCCGGAAAGGTCGCCGTCGTCACGGGCGGCTCCAAAGGCATAGGCGCAGCCACCTGCAGGCTGTTGGGAGGCCAGGGTACGGCCGTTGTCGTCAACGGCCGCGACCAGGCAGGAATCGATTCTGTCGTGAGCGAGATCACTCGAGCCGGCGGGAACGCCATCGGCGTAGTGGCCGACTGTCTCGACCTCAAAGCAATCGAGCGGATGCGGCAACGCACTGAGGACAAGTTCGGCCCGGCGGATGTCTTGATCGCATACGCAGGCGGATTTGCTTCGTACAGCCCTGTCCAGCTGATCGACGAGGCGGACTGGCGAGCTGTGATCGATGCCAACCTGACAACCACGTTCCTGGCAGTCAAGAGTTTTCTTCCGGGCATGATCGAGCGACGCCGCGGCTCGATCATCACCATGGCCTCAAACGCGGCTCGCTTCCTGGACATCCTGACGACCGCCCCTTATGCGGCAGCAAAGGCCGGGATCATGATGTTCAGCCGCCATGTGGCGAAGGAGGTCGGACCGCACGGCGTGAGGGTCAACTGCATCGCTCCCGCCACTGTGCTCTCAGACCGGATTCTCACGCTCATGTCAGATGATCGCCGCGCGGAGGTGGCCGCATTGTCTCCATTGGGACGTATGGGTGTCCCCCAGGATGTGGCGCTGGCAACGCTGTTTCTCGCGTCCGACTCTTCGTCGTGGTTGACCGGTGTGACTCTCGACGTCGCCGGCGGCCGGATCATGTTGTGAGTAAGGAGACCTCAATGTCAGAGCAGCCCTGGAAAACGGATCAGTACTTCGTGAGCCCCTGGAACTACCGGCCGGAGGTGACGGCCGAGTTCACACCGCCGGCGAAGCTCGAGATACACGATGTGACGCTCCGGGATGGCGAGCAGCAGGCGGGGGTCGAGTTCACGGCGGACGAAAAAGTTCGCATCGCCGAGAAGCTCGCGGAGGCGGGCGTCCACCGTATCGAGGCGGGTCTGCCGGCGGTCTCACCTTCGGACGCGCTGGCGGTCAAGCGGATAGCGGCCGCGGGCCTGCCGGCTCGCATCTTCGCGTTCTCTCGCTGCATGGTCGACGACGTGAAGCGCGCTCTTGACACCGGGGTGAAGGCGATCGTCATGGAGGTCCCCTCCAGCGAGCACATCATCAAGTACGCCTACCGCTGGGAGTACGAACGGGCGATCGAGCTGACGATCGAGTCAACGCGCTTCGCGCACGAGAACGGGATGTTCGTCTCCTTCTTCCCGATCGATTCGACGCGCGCCGACATCACGACCTTCTTGAACATGATCGAGATCATCGCTCGCGACGGCCACATGGACTCGCTCGCCCTTGTCGATACGTTCGGCGTCCTGTCACCGCAGGCTGCCGCGTTCATGACCAAGAAGGTCAAAGAGCGGATCTCGAAGCCGCTTGAGGCTCACTTCCATATGGACTTCTCGCTCGGCGTGGCCAACACCGTCACGGCGGTCGCTCATGGAGTGGGCACCGTCCAGGTGTCAGTCACCGGGATCGGGGAAAGGGCAGGCAACACACCTCTCGAAGACACTGTGATGGCCCTGAAGACGATGTACGGGATCGACAGCGGTATCGACTTCAGCAAGCTGTACGGCCTTTCGAAGCTGGTGCGAGAGCTCGCCGGGGTCACGGTGCCGTCCAACCGCGGGATCGTTGGCGACAGAATCTTCCACGTCGAGTCGGGCATCATCGCGAGCTGGGTCAAGAACGTTGGCTCCGAACGCTTGACCGAAGCGTTTCCCTACCGGCCGGAAATGGTCGGCCAGACCGGTCCCCAGATAGTGCTTGGGAAAGGCAGCGGCCTCGACTCGGTGATGATCTGGCTGGACAAGCTTGGTTTCCCGCCCGCGAGCGAGCAGCAGACGCTGGCCATCCTCACTGAGGTCAAGGCGACCTCGCTTCAGAAGAAGGGTCTGCTGAGCGAAGACGACTTCAGCAAGATTGCGCAGGGAGTCCTGGGAGTGGGCTCAAAGACATAGCGCCGGACCCGCTTGAATCACGAATTGAACTTTCCCTCGGGCCTCCAGCCCGGGGGGTTTCGTTTTCCGGGGTCGCGGGTTCTAGCAGCCCACCCAGCCGAACAGCTGCTGCACCTTGATCTGGTCGAAGCCTCGAAGTATCGAGTCGTTGCCCATGCGCAGCACGGGAACCCTTTCCCCGTCCAGCGCCTCCCACTCGCGCAAGGCGGTCGGATCGCTGTTGAGCGAGCGATACTCGAACTCGACTCCCAGCTCGCTCAGCAGCGCGACCATCGCAGTCGACTCACGCGAATCGTCCGAGCCATACAGAACGGCATCCACACCCTCATCCGCTCTGCGAGCCATGGAGTGAGCCTAGGCCTGCGCCAGCGATAGAGCAAATCAATTGTTTCGATGCCATCCATAGGATTCGTTGATGGCTGAAAATAGCGCCGCTTCATAGAGGGATTACGTTTCGGTGATGCGCTGCCCCGAAACAAGGGCTTCAATTCACGAATGAACCAGGCGATCCGGATGGTGGCCCTGTCGCTGCTAGCTTGCATGGTGGGCGGCTGCGCGACCTCTTCCAAAACACCGGCGATACGGCAAGGGATCCATAAGATCCAGCACGTGGTTGTGATCATGCAGGAGAACCGGAGCTTCGACCACTACTTCGGCACCTTCCCTGGGGCAGACGGATTTCCGGTGCAGAACGGTCAATTCACCGTCTGCGTTCCCAATCCCGCCACGGGCGCTTGCATCAAGCCGTACCACGACAGCTCTGACATTAACTACGGCGGACCTCACGGACAGGCAAACGCCAGCGCCGACATCAACGGGGGAAAGATGGACGGATTCATCGCCGAGGCGGTAAAAGGCCAGACAACAGTCTGCAGCTCGCCCAACGACCCGCGCTGCGGCGGCAACGGCCGATCAGGCGGCTCCGACGTGATGGGCTACCACGACTCCCGCGAGATCCCCAACTATTGGGCTTACGCGCAGAACTTCGTGCTTCAGGACCACATGTTCGAGCCGAATGCGAGCTGGTCGCTGCCGGAGCATCTCTTCATGGTCTCCGAGTGGTCAGCCAGGTGCAGCATTCACGCCGACCCGCAAAGCTGCGTCAACGCACTCCAGAACCCGGCTCGGACGGGCAAGCACGGCGCCGCCGATCCCAACTATGCGTGGACGGATCTCACGTACCTGCTTCATAAGGACAGCGTGAGCTGGAAGTATTACGTCGCCGAGGGCACGCAACCCGACTGCGCAAACAACCAAGCCACCTGCCCAGCACTGCCCCAGACCGCGGGCACTCCCCAGATCTGGAACCCGCTTCCCGGGTTCACGACTGTGAAGCAGGACGGCCAGCTCGGAAACATTCAGACCGTCAATCATTTCTACGCAGACGCCAGGAGCGGGCACCTGCCGGCCGTCTCGTGGGTGGTACCCAACAATAAGGTGAGCGAGCATCCGACCGCTCTCGTCAGCGAAGGCCAGAGCTACGTCACGGACCTGGTCAACGCGATCATGCGCGGCCCGAACTGGGATTCGACTGCGATCTTCCTTTCCTGGGACGACTGGGGAGGCTTTTACGATCACGTGGCGCCGCCCACCGTCGACCAGAACGGTTATGGCCTTCGCGTTCCGGGGATCGTGATCAGCCCTTACGCCCGGCGCGGCTACATCGACCATCAGACCTTGAGCTTCGATGCCTACGCGAAGTTCATCGAGGATGACTTTCTGGGCGGCCAGCGGCTGGACCCGAAGACGGATGGGCGGCCCGATCCGCGCCCGGACGTGCGCGAGAACGTGGCGGTGCTCGGTGATTTGAGCCAGGCATTCGACTTCACCCAGCCGGCGCGGTATCCCGTGTTGCTGAACCCTTGGCCTTCGCCCGGGCCGGCCTCGACACCATAAGAGGCCTGGACTGCCCTAGGCGGTGCTGGTCAGGCTGAGCGCTGTTGCAGGAGGTCTGAGATGGAGCCTTCGAACTTGGCCAGCTGTTTGTGGACCTCGAGCACCTCGTCGGAGCTCACCGGCTCCGTCGGGTCGATCACAGTCTGGTGCTCAGTCCACTCCGTTCCGCACTCGCACCGGTGGAACAGGTAACGATCGGTGTGGGAGCGGTAGAGGTACACCGACGCCTCCTGCAGGCGCCGCCCACAGGCACATTTACCCTTGTCTGGTTCCAGCTTCGATTTTTGCAATGACGTTGTCCTTGACCTGTATAACGAACCAGATTGCAGTTTCGTTGCGCGGATGTTACACGGGATCGCCCGGAATTGGTAGTTCTATATATACGCAAAATGTTTGGGTGCTAGTGGGTGGAATTCAACTCCGCGAGCAGGGCGTTGAGATCGCGAAGGCGTTCCGCGCGGGCGGCGTGCTCCAGAGTCTGGTACTGGGAAAGGACGTCCACGAAGCCCTCGCCGACGTCGTAGCCGTGCCGGCGAAGAAGGTCTCGACCCTTTTCCCCCAGACGCCCCACCACGTCGCGGACCTTGCTGTCGGGCCCGAAGCCCTCAGCCACCAGGCGCCTCGAGCTTGCGGAGGATCACGCGGTGACCGTGCCAGTGGTCCGGTACGCCAGTCGGGGGGTCGCCCGTGTAGCTCAGCTCCAGGCGCCAGACGCCGTCGACCTGCAACGGCGCCACCGAAAATTTGGTCTTGATGCCGCGGCGCTGAAGGTCCTGGAGCAGGGCGACCCCGTACAACACAAGGGCTCCCGGCAGGCTGATCGTGTTGATACGGCCTCCCTCGCTCGACCCGTCGACTCCGGACGTGCGCGAGCCGAGGGCGTGGGTCACGCCCGTCAGGTTAGCGGCTTGCGAGCTCTGAGCGCGGCGATGATCGCGTCAACCGACGCTTCGTAGCCAAGGCGGCCCGTGTCGAGGACAAGGTCGTAGTGCGACGGGAGGTTCCGATCGTGGCCGTAGACCTGCTTGATGTAAGCGGTCCAGTTCTCGTCGGTCTGCTTCATCCGGCGCCGCGCCTCTTCCTCGGAGATTTTCAGCCGATCCATGACGTCCCTGACACGAACCGATTCCCCGGCCCTCAAGTAGACGTGAAGCGCGCCCTTGAAGTCGCGGAGGATGTAAGCACCACCTCTTCCGACAATGACCACGTTGCCCGCGCGGGCAGCCTCCTGGATCACGAGCTGGGTGATGTGAAGGACGGCCCGCCGCGTGTCGAAGGCGGGCGCGACGTTTGGCGGGTTCCAGGCGGTCGTTTCGGCGGGGATCATCGGCTCCCCGCTCGCTGTCCCGAGCGCCATGAGCAGCCGGTTTAGCAGCGAGCCTGGCTGCTCGTCCTCCGCCTCCACCTCCTCCTTGGGCAGCTCGAGCCGGTGCGCTACCTGGTCGATCAACCGCGAATCGAGAACGTCAGCGTTCAACCTGGCGGCGAGCATCTCGGCGATAGGCTTGCCCCCGGCACCGAACTGGCGCCCGATCGTGATGACAGGCATTGCCGAAAGCCTAAGCGAGCCTGAAGGGTTTCACCAGAGCGAAAACGCCCATGCCGTGTGGGCCTGGAGAATGCGCCCGAGGGATCAAGCGGCTGGCGGTTTCGGCTCGAAGACCGTTTCCTCCAACGTCTTGGCGATCCAGTCGCGCCAGCGGTCGTCCGGCCAAGCACGGCCGATCACCAGAGCCTGGTAGAGCTCGGGGCTGAGCAGGGCGAAGAAGACGTCGAGCGCAGCGGCGGGGTCGAGCGAGGTTCGCAGCGAACGTTTGGCCACGAGGACCGACAGCATCTCGCCGAATCCCTGGTGGCGCCAGCGTTCGCGCTCGTGGTAGAAGGCATTTGCCTCAGGTTGGTTGCCCAGAGACCGCAGCGCCTCGACGAGGGGCGAGACCCTGCGACTGATCAACGTCACGTGATCGACGAGCAGGCCGAGTGCGCGGCTGAGATCGGGCTCCTCCCGGATGGCTTGAAACCACGGCTGATGGTGCGGCGGGGTGCCTTCGTCCGACCCGACCACCGCAAAGTCGAAGGCTTCTCGCATGAGGGCGAACTTGGTGTGAAACGTGAAGTACACCGTCTGCACGGCAACGCCGGCTTCGAGTGCAATTTCCGCCATCGTGGTCGCGGCATACCCACGCTCAGAGATCAAGCGGTAGGCCGCCTCGACCATCCGTCTCCGCGTGCCCTGTGCCCGCTGGCGCCGCAGCACTGCGGGTCGCGGCCGTTCGCCGTCGCCGGCCTCAGCCATCAGCGAAGTCTACTAGATCATTACACTAGCGTTAAGCACTAGTGATTGACTCTAGTATGTGCTACGGTCTGACCGTCCGCGTCAAATCCAGTTCAACCAAGGAGCATTTCCGATGGTCTGGTTGCTCGGCCCCCTGCTTGGCGTCCACATCCTGTGCATGACTTTCTGGATGGGATCAATGATCTTCGCCACAATTCTCGGCGGTCAGCGTCGAGTCCAGGATGCCCTCGAGGCCAACGCCGCGACGCGCCACCTGGTCCGCCGGCTGACCATCGTCTTCCCGGTCGCGATCCTCATCGGCGTAATCACCGGGGTCTTGCTGGGAACCGTATTCGGTCCGGTCAAGAGCCTTGCACTGCTATTGGGCACAACTTTCGGATTGACCATGACAGCCGCCTTTTTGCTGGTCGTCTTCGCTGTGATGTTCGGGCCTGCGGGCCCTCCCAACAAGCCGAAGTGGACCACCCGCGGCCCGTTCGGCGAGGTTGCGATCCTGGCCGCTTTCGGCTGCATGATCCTGATGCGCTACGGGCTCTGAACGCTACTCCAGGTAGTCGCGCAGCTTCTTTGAACGCGATGGGTGGCGAAGCTTCCGAAGCGCCTTGGCCTCGATCTGGCGGATTCGCTCTCGCGTCACGCCGAACCGCTTGCCCACCTCTTCGAGGGTGCGCTGGTGGCCGTCGATCAGGCCGAAGCGCAGCTGCAGCACCCGCCGCTCGCGCGGCGTCAGGGTGTCGAGGACGTCCTCGACCTCCGAGTGCAGCATGGTGAGCGAAGCCGCGTCGGACGGCGAGACTGCCTCACGGTCCTCGACGAAGTCGCCCAGGTGGGAGTCCTCCTCTTCGCCGATCGGGGTCTCCAGGGAGACAGGGTCCTGCGACACCTTCACGATCTCGCGCACCTTCTCCGGCGTGATCCCCATCTCCTCGCCGATCTCCTCATCGCTCGGTTCGCGCCCCAGCTCCTGGAGCAGCCGTCGCGAGACGCGGACCAGCTTGTTGATGGTCTCGACCATGTGGACGGGGATGCGGATGGTGCGCGCCTGGTCGGCGATGGCGCGTGTGATTGCCTGCCGGATCCACCACGTGGCGTAGGTCGAGAACTTGTAGCCCTTGTGGTAGTCGAACTTCTCGACCGCACGGATCAGGCCCATGTTGCCTTCCTGGATGAGGTCGAGGAACGACATGCCGCGGCCGATGTATTTCTTGGCGATCGACACCACCAACCGGAGGTTGGCCTCTGTCAACCTCTGCTTGGCCTCGTAGGCGCGCTCGTATCGCTCGGTCAGCCGGTAGCGCGCGATCCTGTACGACTCCTGGGCCTCGGCGCGGATCCGGGGCCGGGCGGCCCCGTTGCTGGCCTGGCGCCGGCGCTCGGCGGAGGCGGCGTCGAGCAGGTTCTGCAGCTTGCCCAGGTCGGAAAGGCCCAAAAGCTCCTGCGCGATGTGCGCCTGCTGGCCCTTTCGCTTCACGGTCGCCAACCTCTCGATCACGTCCGGCAGCATCTCCTCGACAGAGCGCTGGCGGCTGTCGATCTCCTCGACGACGTTCAACGCCTTGAGTGCGTCGTGGAGTGGCTTCGCCTCGATCGCCTGCGCCAGCTCGACCTCATCGTTCGCCGTGAGCAGGCTGACGCGCCCGATCTCCTTCAGGTACATGCGCACCGGGTCGTCGAGCGAGACGGAATCCATCATCTCGATGTCGAGGAGCATCTCGTCGTCGATCTGCTCGACCTCTTCGAAGTCCTTCTCGCCATCGGTGACCTCGATGCCAATCTCTTTGAAAGCCGCAAAGATGCGGAAGATCTGGTCCGGCTCTGCGTCGATCTCGGGAAAGCCCTGGAGGATGTCGTCGGGGGTGAGGTAACCCTGCTCCTTGCCCTTGACGATGAGCTGCTCGGCGACAGCCATCAGCTCGTCTTCGAATTTATGCTCGGGCTTCTCGACGGCCTTTCCGGTCCGAGTCCCCGCCTTGGTCGGCGCCTTAGCTACTCGCGCGATGATGACATTCTCCTTTCCAAATCACTGATGGCGTGGCCAAGCTCCCGGGCCTCTGCTTCGAGCCGCGCCACCCCTTCCGAGTCCCGCCCCCGTTCCGCCTCGGAAAGCTCGCGGATTATTGCAGTGTGACGGCTCTTCATGCGGTCGAGCCGGATCCTCTCCGCCAGCTCCACCGCGACTTCGTCGTCAACGCTTGGCGGGGGCGCCGCCCATGCCCTCCTGATCAGATCCTGTTCCTCCGCGGGATAGCCCGCCAGCTCGCTTTCGAGCCCAGACGCACCGCCGCGCTCATAAGTTTCCAACATTCGTACATACACGTCGCGGTCCTCTTCGTCCAACTCCCCGGGCGTGAGCTTTGTTCGCACGCGCTCGAAGGCGACGGGCCGTACCGCAAGCAGCTGCACCAGGTATCTGGCTACGCTCACTTTCTTCCCAGCTACGCTGGCATCCAAACCGCGTTTGCCGTTGCTGCCGGCTTCTCTCGACCGGCCAGTCCCAACTCGCACCCCGCTCCCTGTAGGGGAGAGGGGACTTAGTAAATGGGGTTGGACGCCGATCCAGCCCGCCGCCCGCTCCCGATAGCTCTCCCGAACAGCAGGGTCGGGGATCCGTTCCAGCACTTCGCGGGCACGTGACGCGGCCTGCTCGAGGTGGCTGGGGTTGCCTGTGTTGAGGCCTGCGAGCCCGTCCTTGATCCAGAACTCCCAGCCCGACGGTGCGCCCGCGGCGAGCTCCTCCCAGCTCTTCGCCGCCTCCGCCCCTGCCGCCCGCAAGAACTCATCCGGGTCCTTGGCGCCGGTGATCGTGGCGACTCGCGTACGCATCTGGTGGGCCGCCGCCAGCTCCACAGCCTTAAAGGCGGCGCTGCGCCCGGCCCGATCCGAGTCGAAGACCAGCAGCAGCTCGTCGGTGAATCGCTTGACCAGGCGCAGCTGGTCGTCGGTGAGCGCGGTGCCGGAGCTCGCGACCGCGTTCTGAACGCCGAAGTGGTGCGCCGTGATGACGTCGAACTGTCCCTCCATGAGAATTGCATGGCCGCGGCGGACGATCTCGTCCTTCGCGAGGTCAAGGCCGAAGATCACCCTTCCTTTTACATAGGCGGGAGTCTCGGGCGAGTTGATGTACTTGCGCGGCTCGTCAGCCCGAACGGTCCTTGCCGTGAAGGCGAGCGGCTGGCCGCGCTCGTCTCGAATCGGTATGACCAGGCGCTGCGCGAAGAAGTCGCTCCCGTCGCGGCGCATCAGCCCTGCCTCCTGCGCGTCCGCAAGCGACCGCTTCTTGGCCCTGAGGTACTCGGCGAAGCCGCGGCCCGCCGGGGCGTAGCCAAGCTGGAAGCGGCGCGCCGTCTCCTCGCCCACCTCACGGTCGGCGAGCAGCCGCCTGCCGACCTCCCCCGCGGGTGTCGACCAGAGCACGTACTCGTAGTACTGGGCGGCGAGCTTGAGCATCGCCAGCAGTCGGCGACGGGAGTCTGCGCGCTCCTTCTGCTCCGGGCTCAGCTTCTTGAGCTCTACCCCTGCGCGCTCGGCAAGCATCTGGAGGGCGCCGCGCTTGTCGGTCTTCTCGATGAGCTCTACGAACGTGAAGACGTCTCCGTGCCGTTCGCAGCCGAAGCAATACCAGGACTGCATCTGCGGGTTGACCTTGAAGCTCGGGGTGTTCTCCTGGTGGAAGGGACAGAGGCCGACCAGGTCTTTGTTGCGTTTGGTCAGGCGGACGTGCTCCTGCACGACCTTGACCAGGTCGATCTTCGCCTTGACTTCGGCAAAGGCGTCATCAGTCGACGTCTGGGGCATTACCTCTCTATTGTCGTGCGGTCAGAGGTTCGCTACGGCTGCGGCAATGAAAGACTCGTAGGCGCTCGCGTTGCCGGGCGGCGTCGCCGGGTCGTGGTTGCCCAGCGCCTCGTCGAGGTCCCAGTAAGGGTGGTAGGGCCGCGCGCTCGGCGCCGCGCGTCGGTAAGCGGCGACCAGAGCGTCCGCCGCGGCCGGGCCCTGGTTGAGCCAGAGGTTGAAGCGGCAGTGGGCGAGGTCCTGCTCCGGCGGACCCCAGCAGCCATGCAGCCAGTCGACGATTCCCCGGACCTCGCCCTCGCTCCAGAGCACGTTGCCTGCGTGGAAGTCCCGATGGATGAACGTTGGTTTATGGTCGGGCGCCGGCGCTCGATACGCATCGATCGCCTTCTCCCACAGCGAAGACTTTTTGGACCAGACCCGCGGTGCCGGGGGTTTGTCCCACTCATAGCGGCGGTACGTGGGGAGCGCCTCGGACGCGATGGGCGTCGCGTGGATTTGGGCGGCGCACGTTGCGAGGTCGTGGATCCACTGTTTGATGTCGCGCGGCCAGACCCTCGGCCTGCCGGGAAGCCTCGTCATCAACAGCGCCGGCATCTCGCACTCGAGACCCTGCGGGTCGATGGCGATTACTCGCGGCACTGTCAGGTCTGACTCGCGCAGCAGGTCGAGGATGCGCGACTCGCGCTTCGGCGAGGCCGGCTCCTCAGGATCTGGCGTGTACAGCTTCAGGACGAGGCGGTGAAGGCGGGCGTTGGCGTCGATCACGTCGAGGGCGAACACGGACCCAGTCATCCCTCCGGCGATGGGCGTTGACCTGACGACTCGCGCCTGGGGCGCGACGCATGCCGCCGCCCAAGCCAGTGCGCGCCCTAACGTGCTCATGCGCGGATTCTCGGTGCGGCTTCGGCGTTTCCTCAAGTTTTTTTGAGATTCGGGTCGTCCTGACCAAACCCCCGTCTCCCCAACCCTCTCCCCTTAGGGGAGAGGGAATCCTACCTCTAGGGGCGGATGTTCTGATTCAGGCGGAAGAAGTTGTCCGGATCGTACTTTCGCTTCAGCCCCACCAGCCGGTCGTATTTCGCTTTGCCGTAGATCTGAGCGCCGTCGGTGCCCGCCTCCACCACGTCGTTGACGTAGCGGCCCGTCGTCATGAACGGCTTAACCGCGGCCATTGCTTTACGACCCCACGCCATCCGCTCTGCGTCGTGCGCCTGGTCGGTCCAGGAAAGTTCGGCCGAGATGTTGAACTGCGCATCTCGACCCGTGAAAGCCATCGCGTCGTTCGAAACTCGACCCAGCGCCCCACCTTGCGCCCACAGCGAGATCTCGGCACCCGGCGGGATGCTTTCGACTTCGGCCACGCAAACGTCAACCACACCTTCGCTGAAGTCCGGCAGAAAGCCCGACTTTGTGTAGAACCGCTGCCCCCAGGCCATAGTTTCGTCGGCCATCCCCTGCACCGCGAGATATGACTTTGGCCCGAATGTGTCCACTAGCGAACCCGGGCCGCGGAGGACGCGCAGGTTACGCTCCGCCTCCTCGACGCTGCCGGTGTGCGTGGCTCCCACCATGAACACCGGGCGGCCGGCCCCTCCCGCTGGAAACGGGGGCTCGTCGCCGGCTCGCGTGAAGGCGACCGCGACATGGACTTCGTCGTGAGTCGCCACGAACTCGCGCACGTGCGCCGCCATCTCTTGGCTTCGCTCGATCGGGTAAGCGCAAAAACCTTGGAAGATCGTCGCGTCCATCGGGTGCAGCCGGAACTCGAAGGCTGTGGCGACGCCGAAATTGGCACCGGCGCCGCGGAGGCCCCAGAACAGGTCCGCGTTTTCCTGTTCGCTCGCGCGAATCAGCTCTCCTTCAGCGGTGACGAGGTCGACTCGCACCAGGTTGTCTACCGTGAGGCCGAACTTGCGCTGCAGCCGGCCCATCCCGCCGCCTAGGGTCAGGCCCGCGACGCCCGTATGGCCGACCACGCCCACCGGGCAGACCAGCCCATGCGCTTGAGCCGCCTGGTCGAGCTGCGAGAGATGCGCGCCACCTTCCGCTCGGGCCCACCGTCGCGCCGGATCCACCACAACTTTGCGCATGCGTGAAAGATCGATCACCATCCCGTCATCGCAAGTCGCGAAACCGGCAACGCTGTGCCCCCCGCCCCGCACCGCGACCGTCAGCTCCTGGTCGCGCGCATATCTGATCGCGCTGACCACGTCCTCGACTGATGAGCAGCGAGCGATCAGCGCCGGCCTACGGTCGGAGATAGCGTTCCACACGACCCGCGCCTGGTCGTAGGAAGGGTCGCCTGGAAGTACGACCTCGCCCGAAAACAACTCCCTGAATCGTGCCAGCCCTGGTGGATTGAGTGTGCCGGCCATTCGGCGCCTAGTTGGTGCCTGTGCCCTCGCCGATGGCGGCTTGCGCCGCCGCCAGGCGAGCGACTGGGACTCGGAAGGGGCTGCACGACACATAGTTCAGGCCCAGGTTGTGGCACAGGTGGATCGAATCGGGGTCGCCGCCGTGCTCGCCACAGATCCCGACCTCGAGCTTCGGCCGCGTTTTGCGCCCTTCCGCGACTGCGATCGCCATCAGGCGGCCCACTCCGTTCTCATCGATCGTCTCGAAGGGGTTGCGCGCCAGTATCTTGCGCTCGAGGTACTTGACTATGAAGTGCCTCTCGGCGTCGTCCCGCGAGTAACCGAAGGTCATCTGCGTCAGGTCGTTGGTTCCGAATGAGAAAAACTCGGCGACCGTAGCAATCTCGCCCGCAGTGAGGGCAGCGCGCGGGATCTCGATCATCGTGCCGAACTTGTAAGGAACGCGAACGCCCTTCTCCCTCTGCACCTGGTCGGCCACCGGCTTGAGCTCGGCGCGTACCGCGTTCATCTCGGCCAGGGTGCCCGCCAGCGGGATCATGATCTCCGGCCGCGCATCCACCTTTCTCTTGCGCAGGTCTGCTGCCGCTTCCATGATCGCCCGGACCTGCATCCGGGTGATCTCGGGGAAAAGGATCGAAAGGCGCACGCCGCGGAGGCCGAGCATCGGGTTCGCTTCGTGGAGCTCCTCGACGCGAGCCATCACCTTCTCGAGCCTCTTCAGGCGTGTTGGGTTCTTGCTCGTCACCTTGAGCTCGGTCGTTTCGCGGATCAGCTCCTCGAGGCTCGGAAGAAACTCGTGAAGCGGCGGGTCGATCAGCCGGATGATCACCGGTAGGCCCGCCATCGCCTTGAAGATGCCCTCGAAGTCGCCACGCTGTATCGGCAGCAGCTTCGCGAGATGCTTCTCGCGTTCCTCTGTCGTGGTCGCGAGAATCATCGACTGGACGATCGGCAGCCGATCCTGCTCCATGAACATGTGCTCGGTGCGGCACAGGCCCACGCCCTGCGCACCGTTCTCGCGGGCCTTGATCGCGTCGCGCGGATAGTCGGCGTTCGCCCAAACCTCAAGCCGGCGGAAATCGTCAGCCCAGCCCAGGATGGCGCTCGCGGCGCGGTGCTTGCTGAGTGATTGCGCTTCGATCGTCGGCACACGGCCGGCGTACACCTCTCCGCTGGTGCCGTCGATGGTGATCTCCTCTCCCTCCTTGATGGTCGTCCCATTGGCGAAGAACGTGCGCTTTCGAACATCGACATCGATTGAGCTTGCACCGACCACGCATGGGCGACCCATGCCGCGGGCGACCAGAGCGGCGTGGCTTGCAGTGCCGCCCGTCTGCGTGAGGATGCCCTTCGCCTCGACCATGCCGTGCACGTCGTTGGGGTTGGTCTCGACCCGAACCAGGATCACTGCCTTTCCCTTCCTGCCCCACTCGACCGCGGTGTCCGCGTCGAACACTGCCGCGCCCGCCGCAGCGCCCGGTGAGGCCGGGACGCCCTTGGCGATTGGGGATGCCTTGGCGCCTGGGTCCACCCGCGGGAACAGCAGCTGCTCGAGCTGCCGTGGCTCGATGCGCGTCACGGCCTCCTTCCTGTTGATCAGGCGCTCCGCGACCATGTCCACCGCGATGTTCACGGCGGCCTCACCGGTTCGCTTGGCCGAGCGCGTCTGCAGCATCCAGAGCTTGCCGCGCTCGATGGTGAACTCGAGGTCCTGCACATCGCGGTAGTGCTTCTCGAGCTTGCGCGCGTAGCCCTCGAACTCCGCGTAGACCTTCGGCATGTGGCGCTTGAGCGCCTTGATCGGCTCGGTGTCGCGCACGCCTGCGACCACATCCTCGCCTTGAGCGTTGGCTAGGTAGTCGCCGAACAGCTCCTTTGCGCCCGTGATCGGGTTGCGCGTGAACGCCACGCCCGTGCCGGACGACCTGCCCATGTTGCCGAACACCATCATCTGTACGTTCACCGCCGTGCCCAGGTCGTCGGGGATGTGCTCCAGGCGCCTGTACGTTTTCGCGCGCTCGGTGTTCCAGGACCGGAACACGGCCTCGATCGCCTCACGCAGCTGAACCACCGGGTCGGAGGGAAACTGATGTCCGGTCGCCTCCTTATATATGGCGAGGTATCGGGCCACCAGCTTGCGCAGGTGGGTCGCGGTGAGCTCGGGGTCGGTTTTGACCTCGGCTTCCTTCTTGGCCTGCTGCAGCGCGTGCTCAAACTTGTCGCCGTCGATGCCCTTCACCGTCTTGCCGAACATCTGGATGAAGCGCCGGCGCGAGTCGAGGGCAAAGCGCTCGTTCTTGGTCAGCCTGGCGAGAGCCGCGGTCGTCTCCTCGTTCAGGCCGAGGTTCAGGACCGTGTCCATCATTCCCGGCATCGAGAACTTGGCGCCTGAGCGGACACTGACCAGGAGGGGGTCTTTAGCGTCACCGAAACGCTTGCCGGCCTTGCGCTCGAGGGTCTTGAGGGCGGCGGTGACCTGGTCCCAAAGGCCTTCGGGGAGCTTGCGGCCGCGGGCGTAGTACTCGCGGCAGGCCTCAGTCGTGATGGTGAATCCCGGCGGTACCGGCATACCCGCACGCGTCATCTCGGCGGCGCCGGCGCCCTTGCCGCCGAGGAGGTCGCGCATCTTTGCCGACCCCTCGGTGAAGTGATAGACCCACTTACGCTTGGCGCTCATGAACGCGTTAAGTTTGGAGCAAGCAAGGTCGCAGACGCCGCCGACCGGGATAATCGCGATTGGTAACCAGGCTGTCCTACTCTGTTGCGGGCATAAATGGAAGATCTCGGAGCAGCTTCGGACGACCAGGTGATCCTGGCCTGGCTACAGGCTGAGATCGACTCCCCGCCTTTCCAGAGCTACCTGATCGGAGACCCTCCGAAGCCTACACACCTCGCCCGCGGCCTCGCGCTGGGCGCGCAACCCGGACCTGGACAACGCCGAGCACAATGCCGAGCGCCGCCGGATCATCGCCTCCGCACACGGCTTCGGGCGGAGCGCATTGATCTTCGCCGGGCTCGATGCTGACATCGCCTGGCATCGAGTTCGCGTATCGATCGCGGAGGTGGCCGCGATGCTGTACTCCAATCGGAACGCGACGTGGACAACCCTGGCACCCGCGACCCGCACCGTTGCAGAGGGGGCCGCGAATGTGCCACGAGTGTTCGCAGGGGACGAGACGAACATGCACATCCTCTCGCTCGCATGGACGATCTGCCACGCCAACCCCGCGCCCGCGTTGTCGGAGCTCATCTGCCTACGGCTGCCAGACGGTGCGATCGCAGTCCTCGAGGGACACACCAGGGCGACGGCGATCGTGATGGAGGGCCACAAGCTGCCTCACGGCGCGCAGGCTTATGTAGGCGACTCCCCCAGCATCAAGAACTGGGCGTACTTGTGAAGGAGCGGTGGCAATGACTGAACCGAGAAAGATCGCCCGATATGGCTGGATCCCGGACCTCCCCGATGACCGCGACCACCTTTATGCCGCTCCGCCGGGGTTTCTAAGCGCCCTGCCGTCACATACAGATCTTCGGTCACAGTGCCCGGCCGTCTACGACCAGGGCCAGCTCGGGAGCTGCACTGCGAACGCGATCGGAGGGGCGATCGAGTTCGATCGGCTGAAGCAGAGCCTTCCTGACTTCATCCCATCGCGCCTCTTCATCTATTACAACGAGCGGGTGATCGAGGGGACGGTGGGCTTTGACAGCGGGGCGATGATCCGCGACGGGATCAAGTCGGTCGCCAGCCAGGGGGTATGCCCCGAGCCCGAGTGGCCGTACGACATCACGAAGTTCGCTGAGAAGCCCTCAGCCCAGGCCTACAAGGACGCGTCTGCTGATCGGGCGGTGTCCTACCAGAGCTTGATCCAGGACCTCAACCAGATGAGGGGGTGCCTCGCCTCCGGGTACCCGTTTGTTTTCGGGTTCACTGTTTACGAGAGCTTCGAGACGTTGGTGGTCGCTCAGACGGGGCATGCGCCAATGCCGGCCCCAAGTGAGCGCGCGATTGGTGGCCATGCGGTGATGGCGGTGGGGTACGACGATGCGAGCCAGACGTTCCTCGCGCGCAACTCGTGGGGTACTTCGTGGGGCATCGGGGGGTACTTCACCCTACCGTACACGTACCTGATCCAGCCGGGGCTGGCCCAGGACCTGTGGACGATTCGCATTGTGGGTTCGTGAAGGTAAGTCCGGTTCCGGAGCCTTTTAGCGAACAGGAGCGCATAGTAGTGTTGGCTTCAGGGTCGGGGATTTGTTTGGGAGCGCAGGACGCTGATAGGCGATTTTTCGCACGACAGGCGGTGGGTCTGGGACGGCCGGCAATGGGTTGCGGCCGTGTCAGCCGATGGCGCCTGGCAATGGAACGGAACGGCCTGGATAGCGATCCAGGGCCCCGAATCCTGGATTTCCGATACGGGTGGATTGCTGCGAGTGGCCGGCGTCGTTGCCCGTGTGCCGTGGAGAATCGGGATGGCAGCCGTCGCGTACGTCGGAGTGGTCGGGCTCGCGCTTTTCAGCCTGATGGCACTGGTGGGCTCCGCCATCGGAGTGCTACCTCCGCCAACCACCACCAGTAACGCGGTAGCCCAGGTCGGGAGCCCCGCCAGCAGCCCGTCGCCATCGCAGGTGCCGGGTCCCTCGCCGATTCCAATCCCAACGCCGACACCCCAAACTTCTCTATCCCCCTTGGCTCATCCGGTTAATACGTGCGGGGCGCCTTTGAATCCGTGGGGCTACAACTTTTGCGGAGGCAAATTCATCACCCACCCCCCATCGACGTTCTGCAGCTACTTCAACTGCATCCACAGCTTCTGGGTCGTCACCATCGGGTATGTGGATGCGTGCAAGGACGGGACCTATAGCCATTCGGGTGGACGGCGAGGGGTATGCGCCCGGCATCATGGTGAGCTCCGGCCTCTGTACTCGCCGTAACAGCGCCTGATCCCCTGACGTCCAGCCAGGACGCTCCGTGTGCCTGACATCGTCGGCCGGGCGGTGCAGACTAGGTGCGTGCGGACGATCAGAGAGGTCGCCGACCAGGAGCTCGTCTGGATACAGCCGGCCCGCATGAAGCAAGGCTTCGAGCTGCACGCATCCGACGAAGTCGTGGCGACCCTTCAGTTCGAAAGAGCGTCACTTGCGAGCGGCGAAGCCGCCGAGCAACGATGGACGTTCAAACGAGAGGGATTCTGGCACCCGCAGGTGACGATTCGCCTGCCTGACTCCGACGCCAACATCGCGGTGTTCCAGCCCGCATGGACGGGCGGTGGTACGTTGGAGCTTCCACAGGGCCGGCTTCTGCGCTTAGGGGCTGCGAACTTCTGGCACTCGCGGTGGGACTGGTCTGATACGGCGTCGCAAGCGCCACTCGTGCACTTCAACAGCCATGCCGGCCTGTTGAAGACAGAAGGGTTGGTCGACGTCGAAACAGACGCCGTCGCTTATCCAGAGCTGCCTTTGCTGGTGGTGCTGGGTTGGTATCTGCTGATCCTTTTTGCCCGGGACGCGGCGGTCGTGGCAGCAACGGCGCACTGAAGGCCGTCTGTCGAACTCAGGACGTTAGTGTCTGGGCCACTCGCTGCGGGCCGATGGAATGGTTGCCAATTGACCACGGTTTTCATCGCCATGTCGGCGCATTTCACAGGGAGCAAACGCTGTTAACTTGAACGCCATGTCCAAAACCGAGACATCACGCTCCGATCGCCTGGCCGCCCAGTTCGAGGCAGCACAGGAGAGCTTCATCCAGGTGGTCGAATCGCTGACCACGGATCAGTGGCGAATGAGAGGCAAGAACACGCCGCAGCTGCGGATCAACGACGAGGACGAGGCCAGGCCGCTGGGCGTGATCGCGCACCACGTGGCGGTTAATGAAGAGGTGATCATGGGCCGGATCCAGGCCGTCCTGAACAACAGGCCGACGCCTCCTGTCGATTTCACGGAGATCAATGCCAGGCACGCGTTCGAGTACGCCGACACGACCAAGGGCGAGGTGGTCCGCTTGCTGCGGGACACGGGCCCGCGGATCGCCGAGCAGCTCCGCGCCATCCCTGATGAATGGCTCGACATCGAACGCCAGCTTTCGTCAGGAGGGAGCATGACGGTGCAGCAGCGCATCGAGCGTGTGCTGATTGGGCACGTGCAGTCCCACCAGGGTTCGATCGTAGCCACGATCTCGTAACCGGTAGGACACTCTCGGCGCGTCTGGGCCGGCGGCCGTTAGGCTGCGGGCGTGTAGACCTGAATCCGGTCGTTGTACACGTCAGAGACATACAGGAGCCCGCTCGAGTCAAAAGCGATGCCCTGCGGGGCGTTGAACGAGTAGTCTCCGGTTAATCCGTAACTGCCCATCACCTGGCCTGTGAAAGCCCCGTTCGGCGTGAACTCCTCGACGTTGTTGTTGTGCGTGTTGGCAACCCAGATATCTCCAACGGCATCGATGGTGATCCCCTTCGGGGACGAGATGTCGCCGGCCGCCGAACCGACTGCGATTGGCAACACTCCGTTCCAGGCGCCCGTCGCCGAGTTCAGGGACACGATCCTGCTGTTGAAGGAGTCTGCCACCAGGAGCCGGTGCCCGGTAGGATCGTCGACCAGACTGTATGGACTGTTGAACTGATCCGTGCCTGGGCCGTAAGTCCCTACCTTCCACAGGAGGGTCGGCTGACCAGTCGCCGGAACCGAATAGGCCTGGATGTCATTACCGGCCGTGTCGGCGACATACATCGTGCCAGAGGCTCCGAAGCTGACGTCCATAGGCCAGTTGAAGACCGTATTGGTCCGGCCGAGGGTCGGCACAGCGCGCAGCGGGCCGGCGCCATCGGGGCTGAACTCGTCGATTACGTTGTTACGGGTGTTGGCCACCCACACATTGCCGCTCACCGGGTCGATCGCGATGCCCTGCGCCCAGTTGAAGTTGGCGGCACTCTCCTGCGTTCCTTTGACGCCCCAGACGATCGGGTTGGTCCCATTTAGACCGAAGCGCTGGATCCTTTGGTTAACGGTGTCAGTAGTGAAGACGTATCCCGCGCCGACTGCGATGCCGTGGGGCATATTGAGGCCGCCTGCGGCTGGATAGACCCCGTCACCGATCTCCGGTTGAACTGTAGAGATGTGCCCGTCGGACGAGTTGAAAGTGAGGATCTTCACGCCCCACAGGTCCGCAGCGTAGACCAACGGGTTGTTACCGGCGCCGACCGCGACCCGCCGGAGCTGGAAGATCTGGCCGGGGCCAGATCCCTTGGTCCCGATCACGTTGGTGAGAGGGCTGGCGGCTGGGAGGTTGGCGCAGCTCACCGTGCCGCTGGTTACGTGGAATACCTTGACCACCTCAAGTTGCGACGATGCGACGTAAACGTTGTTATTCGCATCGATATCGATGCCGTAGGGCTGGCCGACCTGCTCGCACGCAGGAGCTCCAATCCCGCCCCAGCGGAGCAGGAGCTTACCCGTCGGGCTGTACATGTCGACCGTGTTCCCGCGGTAGTCAGCGGTGAAGATGTTGCCGAAGGAATCCGTGGCTGCATCGCGGGTGCCTTCGTTCTTGGCGGTTGCCGCGACAGTCAGGACCGCCTTGGTATCGGCGAACGAGTTGAACACGTATACGTTCCCTGTCTTGCCTTCGGAAACCAGGATGACCCGACCACCGTTCGCATTCCTGCCGACGCTGACTCCCATAGGGTCGACGAACTTCGATGCGAACGTCTGCACGAAGCTGCCATCAATCGACTTTAAGACCTGGACGACGCCGTCGTCCGTATCGGCAACGTAGACGTAAGTGCCGTCGCTGGCCACATCTCGCGGCTCGTGGAAACTGTCGCTGCCGCTGCCCGCAGGCCCTATCGGTGCACCACGAACACCCACAGACCAAAGTAGGTTCGACGTGCCGGCCTGGTATTTCTCGACCCGGTAATTACCAGTGTCGGCGACGTAAACGCTGCCTTGAGGATCAACCGCCACGCCTGATGGATAGAGCTGCGCCTGCCCCGACTTTCCGATTGTCGACCGGTACGCTGGCGACGACATCACCGGCGTGGTCCCTGCATGGCCGCGGACCTGGTTCAGCGGAGTCACCCCCAGCATCGAGACCGCCAGCAGTGCGGTTTGTGCGAAGGCAGCACAGAGCAGGCTCAACAACGGCCAACGCCAGTCATGTGACTCCCTCCCAAACCGTGAGCGACTCCAAGCCGAAGTCGAAGTGTCAACCATTGACTTTCCATCAAGGAGGACGAACAAGTAATGGGACATTTGCCTAACTACAGCGCGAGTCGCACCGGAACGCCTTGCGCTTCGGACGGCCTCGTGACACGGTACGCCCGTGCTTTCCTCACTCGGACGCCTCTGACGTGACAGGCCCGGACGAGGGGCTCGCGCTGCTGAGCCGGACGCCACTGTTCGTGGGCGTGGCACCCCCCGACCTCGAACCCCTGGTCGCCGATTTGCGCTTGCGGCGCTACGCCGCGGACTCGTACATCTTTCGTGAAGGCGATCCCGGCGACCACCTGCACCTCGTTGCCAGCGGGGAGGTGAAGATCTCGCGCACCACCCAGGCCGGCGCAGAGGTGATCTTCGCCGTGCTCGGTCCCGGCGACATATTTGGCGAGCTTGCGGTCCTGCAAGAGAACGCGGTCAGGAGCGCTGACGCCCAGAGCCTGGTCACGACTGAGTGCTTCGTTCTACACAGAAAGGCCGTGCTGACCTTTCTTCACGACCACCCGGCAGTCATGTGGCGTGTCATCACCGTGCTCAGCGACCGCATACGGCGCAAGGACGAAGCCTTCTCCGACCTGGCATTCAACGACATCCCGGCGCGGGTGGCGCGCAAGCTGCTCGAGCTGGCAGAACGCAGCGGACCCGTGGGCTTTGGGGTGGAGGTCACCCTGCGAATTTCGCAGCAGACTCTTGCCGGCCTCGTCGGCGCCAGCCGTGAGAACGTCAACCGCGCCCTCGCCCGCTTGGCATCGCTTGGCGTGATCAAGGTCGAGCGCGGCCGCATCACACTTTTGCGTCTGGACGAGCTGCGCCGCCCTGGCGCCTGAACAGCTCGTGTCGAACATCACACCTGCTCTGTGATGGCCGGCATAGGCGAGGCCGCCGCGCCTCTATACGCTCGCTTCGACTCGGCCAGATACTCATCGAGGACATTGAAATGGAAGCCAGGAGAACTTTTCAGACAGAAGCGAAGAGCACAAACCAGATCTGGATGGTGCTCGCTGCATTGCTGGCGGTCGTGGTCTTGGGCGTGGGGAGCGCGTTCCTCGCCAACGCCTTGACGACCGCGAGCGCACCCTCAAGCACCCTGGTTGTGCAGAGCGGTGGTTTCCAGGGAAGCCACCACGCTCCCATCCGCAATGCGCCGGCATCAACCCAGAGAACTGCACCGGACCCCTCTGCGAACAGCGTGCGCTACCGCTAGCCAAATTTGAATCGGAGGAGCGGCGCCCTTCCCCTGGCGCCGCTCCACGCCTCACCTCCCGGCGGGTATGAGGCTCAGCAGCCGCTCGGCAAGGTGCGCGATCGCAACGCGCTCCTGCTTCGTCGAGTCCCGTTGGCGGATCGTGACCGCCTGGTCGGCGAGTGTTTCGAAGTCGATGGTCACGCAGAACGGGGTTCCGATCTCGTCCTGCCGGCGGTAGCGCCGCCCGATGTTGCCGCCCGTCTGGTCGTACTCCACCCTGAACTGGCCCCGCAGCGAGGACTGGACCTCGCGCGCGACCTTGATGAGGTCCTCTTTCTTGGAAAGCGGGACCACTGCTACCTGAACGGGGGCTACGTTCGGGTGCAGGTGCAGCACCACCCGCGGCTCGTTGTTGACCACGTCCTCGTCGTATGCGTCCAACAGCAAGGTGATCAGAATGCGGTCCACGCTCACCGCGGGCTCGATCACCCACGGTAGGTAGCGCTGGTTCGTCTCCGGGTCGAGGTAGGTCATATCGACCTTCGAATGCTCCTGGTGCACGCGCAGATCGAAGTCCGTGCGGTCGGCAACCCCCTCCAGCTCGCCCCATCCGAACGGGAACTCGTACTCGATGTCGGTGGTCTGCTTCGAGTAATGGGAGAGGCTTGCCTTCGGGTGGTCGTTAAAGCGCAACCGCTCTGTGCTCAGGCCGAGCACGTCCACGTACCATCGCATCCGCTCCGTGCGCCAGTACTCAAACCACTCGTCATCCGACTCGGGCTTGACGAAGAACTCCATCTCCATCAACTCGAACTCCCGTACGCGGAACACGAAGTTGCCGGGCGTGATCTCGTTTCGGAACGCTCTGCCCTGCTGCGCGATGCCGAAGGGCACGCGCACGCGCGAGGAGTTCAGCACGTTCTTGAAATCGACGAACATGCCCTGCGCCGTCTCCGGCCTCAGGTAGACCGCCGACGAGGAGTCCTCGACGGGTCCCACGTTGGTCTTGAACATCAGGTTGAACATCCGAGCCTCGCTCAGCTGGCCGCCGCACTCCGGGCACTTGTCGCCGCTCACGTGGTCGGCTCGCCAGCGCTTCTTGCACTCCCCGAGACACTGGCGCAGGGGATCGACGAAGTTGGTCAAGTGGCCTGAGGCGGCCCACACTTCCGAGGGCATGATCAGGGTCGACTCCAGGCCGACCACGTCGTCGCGCAGGTCGACCATGTGGCGCCACCAAAGCTCGCGGATCGCTCGCTTCAGCGCGACCCCGTACGGCCCGTAGTCGTAAAAGCCCGAGAGGCCGCCGTAGATCTCGCTCGAGGGAAAGATAAAACCGCGGCGCTTCGTGAGCGCCACGACTTTTTCCATGAGCTGCTCGCGGGGCACCGTCATGACCTGATTCTCATTTGGTGCAGGAACTGTAGCGATTTCAGGCGCCGGTCCAGGTGGTGCTCCAGCTGCGCCGTCAGCACCCCCTCGATCGAGTCGATGAGCTGGGCATCCAGCTTCACTCGCCTGTATGTCGCTATGTCCCCGCCGGCCATCAGCCGCAACACCTTGATCGCGGCGAGCGGCACCGTGCCCATCCCCGGCAGGGCGCAGGCGTCGCATAGGAATCCCCCGGCGATGGCGCTGAAGGCCGCGGGCTGCGCCGGCAGCGGCCGCTCGCACGTGGTGCAGACCGCCAGCTGGGGCGCGTAGCCGAGCAGGTCCAGGGCAGCCATCATGAAGTAAGCCGACGCCCGTCTGGGGTCGGTTTCCCGCGCAAGCTCGTCGAGGGCCATCACCGTCAGCTCGTACACCCCGTCGACCGGGTGGCGGTCCTCGCACACTCGCTCGGCGAGCTCGGCGATCAGGGCCGCATGCGACATCACCTCTACATCGCCCGCAATCCGAAGCCCCGGAAGTCGCTGGACCTGCGCGACCACGTCGAGCTCACCCCGCCCCTTCGCCAGAAGCACATCGATATGCCCGTACAGCTCGAGCGATGGGCCCAGCTTGCTCTCCTGCCGCCGGACGCCTTTTGCGATCGCCCCCACCTTGCCGTGCGATCGGGTCAACAGCGTGAAGATGCGGTCGGCCTCGCCGTAGTCGAGCTTCCTCAGCACGACCGCACGCTCACGGTATGTGGCCAGGCTAGCCCTCCAAGGCTTGCTGCTCGAGCCCTTCTCGGTTGGTGTTCGATGGGCGCTTCAAACCGGCCTGAACCAGCGTCTCCTCCGGCCACGGGACGTCCGCACTGAGCTTCACCCACTCGATGCGCCGCCCCTTGACCTTCTCGACGGTCCAGGTCGCGCGGCCCGCCTTGAACGAGTCACCGGTTGTTGCGATCCGTCCCAGCTGCGCGTGAACATAGCCGCCGACCGAGTCGTAGTCACCTGACTCCTCGATGGCCAGGCCGAGCCGCGAGTTCAGCTCTTCCAGCGGGAAGCCGGCATCGACCCGAGCCTCGTGGTCGTTGAGCACCACAAGCTCCTCCTCTTCCGCGGAGTCGTACTCGTCGCGAATCTCGCCGACGATCTCCTCGAGCAGGTCCTCGAGTGATACCAAGCCCGCGGTCCCGCCGTACTCGTCGAGCACGATCATCATGTGGACCTTCTCGGTCCGCATCTCATGCAGAAGCTCGTCAACCTTCTTCTGCTCGGGCGTGAATTTGATCGGGCGCAGCATCTTCTCGATGTCGAACTCCTGCGCGCTGCTGAGCGTGTAATAGAGCAGCAGGTCCTTCGTATGCAGCAAGCCGACCACGTGGTCGATGTCGCCCTGATAGACGGGCAGTCGCGTGTGGCGGTGCTCTTTGAAAACCTTGACGATTTCCTTCAGCGGCGAGCTCCGCTCGACGGCCACGATGTCGGTTCGCGGCACCATGATCTCGCGGACTGTCTTGTCACCGATCTCGATGATGCCGTGGATCATCTGGTGCTCCTGCTCCTCGATCACACCCTGCTCCTCCGAGACGTGGAGCAGGGTGAGCAGCTCCTGCTCGGTGAGGTACGGGGCGCGCGCAGCGCGGCCACCGGTGAGGGCGCGCGACACGATAGTCACTGCCCACAGAACAGGGCCAAGGGCGGTCGCCAGCCGGTCCACCGGTCCGGCCGCCGCCAGGGCGACCCGCTCGGCATATCTGATGGCGAGGGTCTTCGGCGTGACCTCGGCCGCGATCAGTAGGACCACCGAAAGCACGAACGACACGAGCAACGCCAGCCACAGATGGAATCCGGTGGGGATTCCCCACTTGGCGAACAAGGAGTCAGTGAGGAGCGTAGTCGCAGTCGACGCGACGATCAGCGCAAGGGTGTTCGTGAACAGGACTGTGGACAGGTAGCGGTTCGGATCAGCCCGCAACCGCTGCAGGATGCCCGCGGCCTTGCTCCCCTGCTCGGCCAGGAAGCGCACTCTGAGCCGGCCGACCGACGTGAGCGCCGTCTCCGTGCCGCTGGCGAGGGCAGCGACCACGAAACAGATCATCAGAACTATGAGCTCAAACCACTCGGTTGCGCTCATGACGGCGTGCTACCTGAAGAGCTCGCTGACGCTCCGGTTCTCGTGCACGCGGATGATCGCCTCCGCGAGCAGAGGTGCCACCGAGAGCACCGTGAGGGGCGGGCCGAGCTTGTCCGCAGAAATGGGAACCGAGTCGGTCACGATCACCTCATCGACGTCGGTGTTCTTGAGCCGGTCGATCGCGTCCCCTGTCAGCACCGGGTGCGTAGCTGCGATCAGCACCTTGTTCGCACCCTGGGCGCGCAGCGCCTGTGCCAGCTTGGCGATCGTTCCACCCGTGGTGATGATGTCCTCCACCACTACGCAATCGCGTCCCTTCACGTCACCCGAGACCGCGATCACCTCCGACATGTCGTCCTGGGGACGTCGTTTGTAACCGAACGCGATCGGGGCGGTGAGCTGGTTGGCGACGGCTTCGGCTCGCCGTCCGCCTCCAGCATCGGGCGCAACGATCGTGAGGTGACGCAGGTTCAACGTTCGCAGGTAATCGGCGAATATCCGGTGGGGCGACAGGTGGTCGGTCGGCACGTCGAAGAAGCCCTCGATGGCTTCGGCGTGGAGGTCGAGCAGCAGGAGACGGTCTGCACCCGCCAGCGTGATGAAGTTGGCGATCAGCTTGGCTGTGATCGGCTCGCGCGGCTGTGTCTTGCGTTCCTTGCGGGCATACCCGTAGTAGGGCACGACCGCGGTGACGCGGCCGGCAGAGGCGCGCCGAAGCGCGTCCAGGATGATGAAGAGCTCCATCAGGTGCTCGTTCACCGGAGGGCACGTCGGTTGGATCACGAACACGTCGTGACCCCGCATTGAGTCCTCGATCTTGACGTTGATCTCACCGTCCGCGAAACGGCGCAGGCGAGCGTCGGTGACCGGGACCTGGAGCTCCTCTGAGATCCGCGTCGCCAGGTCGGGGTTGGCGCTGCCGCCGATCAGCTTCAACGCGCCCCACGGCGAAGCCTCCTCCCCGGTGAACTCCACCGCGGTCGTCAGTCTGCCGATCAATTTGCGATCACTTCGGGTCTGAGTCCACCGTTTTTCTCCGTACCACCCTAGCGGGAACACCGACCGCTGTGGCGCCGTCGGGGACGTCTTTGGTCACCACCGAACCGGCTCCGGTTCGCGACCCTTTACCAAGTTTGACGGGAGCGACCAGCATTGTGTCCACGCCCACGAACGATCCGTCACCGATCACCGTGCGGTTCTTGTGGGCCCCGTCGAAGTTTGCTGTGATCGTGCCGGCGCCGATGTTGGCGTCCTCACCAAGGTCGGTGTCTCCCAGGTACGAGACGTGCGGTACCTTGCTCCCTCGACCGACTGTGGTGCGCACCAGCTCCGCGAAGCTGCCGATGTGGACGTCGTCCCCGATCTCGGTGCCGGGCCGCACCTTTGCGAAGGGGCCGCAATCTGAGCGGTCGCCAATCTTCGCGTCCTCTATATGCACGTGTGGGCCGATACGGCACTCCTGGCCGATTACGGTCTTGCCCTTGATCACCGAGAAGGGCTCGATGACGGTGTCTTGGCCGATGGTGACCGCCGCATCGATGAACGTGCTGTCGGGGTCGACTATGGTGACGCCGCCAAGCATCAGCTGCTCGAGGATGCGGCGCCTCATGAGACCTGCCGCAGTGGCGAGTCTCACGCGATCCTTTACGCCCATGGCCTCATCTGGGTCGGCGATGGGAACGATTGTCACCGGGCGCAGGTGGATGAAAACGTCGGTGAGATAGAGCTCGGCGGCCTTGTTGTCGTCGGTGATGTTCTTCAGGGCTTCGATCAGCTGCTCACCTTTGAAGCAGTAGATCCCCACGTTGAACTCATGGATGCTCTTTCGCATCTCGTCAGTCGCATCCTTACGCTCGACGATTCGCTCGAAGGACCCCCCGGCCGCGCGGATTATGCGGCCGTCGTCTCGGCGCGAATCCTCCACGCTGGCAAGGGTCGCCGGTGCGCCGGACTCGCGGTGCGCCTCGATCACACGTTGCACTGTGCCGGCAGTGAGGAGCGGGGCGTCACCGTTTACGACCAGGACGTCGCCCCGGCTCAACTCCTTTGCGGGCACCTGCTGCAGCGCATGCGCGGTTCCGTGCGGCTCGCGCTGGTAGACCACCTCCGCGCGGCCGTCGAGGTGCGCGGCAAGATCGGCCTGGTGGGGGCTGATGACGACCTTCACGTCCTTGGCGCCGGCATCCGTAACCGCGCTCAGGACCCAATCGATCATCGGGCGGCCGGAGAGCGGATGCAGCACCTTGGGAGTACGCGAGCGCATTCGAGTGCCGTGACCCGCGGCGAGGATGACGGCCGTCAGCGGCCGGCTCACGCCCTTCCGGCGCTTCGACCACCCCCGCGGTGAACGCGCGGGGACCCCAGAGGAAGGGGGAGGAGATTTTCTCTAGTCAGCGTGACGAAATTATACGGGCGGGGGTTGGGTCCCTCGTGCAGGGATAATCGACCTGTGGGGGAGATGCCGGCGGTGAACCTCGAAGGTGCGGTGCCGTCGCACCTGCCTGTTCTGCCGCTCAAGTCCACGGTCGTCTACCCGCGCATATTCATACCCCTGTCGGTCGGCCGGAAGCGCTCTCTGCAGCTGCTCGACGACCTGTCGGGGGCTGAGCGACATATCGCCGTTGCGACCCAGCTCGATGAGCACGCCGAGGAAGTCGGGTTCAACGACATCCACCACGTCGGGGCGATGGTCAGGGTCCAGCACATGCTCAAGCTCCCGGACGGCACAGTGCAGCTCGCCGTTCTCGGGCTGCGGCGGATCAAGCTCACGGCCGCGATGTCCGAAGAGCCGTACCTGACTTGCGCCGTCGGCATGCTTCCCGAATCCCACGAGACGATCACGTCCATCGAGCGCGAGGCCCTCATGCGCCGCGCGATCTCCTCGTTCCAGCAGCTGGTCACGCTGGCACCGCACCTTCCGGCGGAGCTCTCGGGTGGGGCGGCGGCGATCGACGACCCTTTGCACCTCGCGTACTACATCGCCAACCACACGCGCCTCACCACCGAGCAGCGGCAGGAGATCCTGGAGATCGACTCCGCCAAAGCGAAGCTGGAACGGCTCCTGGGACACATGTCGCACGAGCTGGAGGTGCTGGAGCTCGGGCGCAAGATCCAGTCACAGGCCGAAGAGCAGATGGGCAAGGCTCAGCGCGAGTACTTCTTGCGCGAGCAGCTCAAGGCGATCCAGCGTGAGCTGGGCGAGCTCGACAGCGAGCTTGGGGAGCTGGGCGAGCTACGCGAGCGCATCGCGAAAGCGGGTCTGCCGCCAGAGGCCCAGCGCGAGGCGGACCGCGAGCTGTCGCGCCTGGAGCGGATCCCAAGCGCCTCTCCCGAGTCATCGGTCATCCGAACCTACCTCGAGTTGATCGTCTCGCTGCCGTGGAATACATCGACCGGCGGCGAGGTGGACGTCACCAAGGCTCGCGAGATCCTCGACTCGGACCACTACGACCTCGACAAGGTGAAGCAGCGAATCGTCGAGCACCTCGCGGTGCGGCGGCTGAAGCAGCTCCGTAAATCGACGGAGCGGGGTCGCGAGCCGATCCTGTGCTTTGTCGGGCCGCCGGGCGTGGGCAAGACCTCGCTCGGGCAGTCGATTGCACGTGCTATGGGTCGAAAGTTCGCACGCGCCTCACTGGGTGGCGTTCATGACGAGGCGGAGATCCGCGGCCATCGCCGAACCTACATCGGCGCGATGCCCGGTCGCATCTTGCAGGCCATCCGGCGCGCGGAGTCGAACGACCCGGTGTTCATCCTCGACGAGGTCGACAAGATCGGAGCCGACTGGCGCGGCGATCCGTCGTCCGCTCTGCTCGAGGTGCTGGATCCCGAGCAGAACAAGGATTTCCGCGACAACTACCTTGACGTGCCGTTCGACCTCTCGAAGGTCATGTTCAACACCACCGCAAACTCGCTCGAGACGATCCCGCCCGCGCTGCGCGACCGCATGGAGGTGCTGAACCTCTCCGGCTACACGGAAGAGGAGAAGGTCCAGATCGCCGAGCGCTTCCTCGTGCCCAAGCAGTGGCTGTCGCACGGCCTGCGTTCTGGAGAGGTGACGATGGCGGAGGAAGCGGTGCGGGTGATCATCCGCGAGTACACGCGCGAGGCTGGTGTGCGCAACCTGGAGCGCGAGATCGCCTCGGTGATGCGGCGCGCGGTGGCGGACATGGCCGTGGGCAAACGGCCGCGAAAGGCGGTCGATGTCAAGAGGGTTCGCACCGCCCTCGGGAAGAGGCGCTTCTACGACGATATCCGCGAGCGCATCGACCGCCCTGGCGTCGCGACCGGCCTGGTGTGGACGCCCACCGGCGGCGAGATCATCTTCGTAGAGGCGGCTCTGACGCCGGGCAAAGGGGAGCTCAAGCTGACGGGACAGTTGGGCGAGGTGATGAAGGAGTCGGCGGCGGCTGCGCTTTCCTACCTGAAGGCGAGGGCGGGCGACATCGGCATCGATCCTTCCCTCTTTGACAAGAACGATATTCATGTGCACGTGCCCGCGGGCGCTCAACCCAAGGAAGGGCCGTCGGCCGGCGTGACCGTGTTGACAGCGATGGCGTCGATCCTGACCGGGCGTCCGGCGCGCGACGACATCGCGATGACCGGCGAGATCACGCTCCGCGGGCGGGTGCTGCCGATCGGGGGAATCAAGGAAAAGGTGCTGGGCGCGCATCGGGCCGGAATCCGGCGGGTGCTCCTGCCCACCCGCAACGAGGCCGACCTCGACGACATCCCGGCCGACCTGCGCGTCGAGATGCAGCTCGTCCTCGTGGACTCGATCGACCAGGTGTTGCGCGAGGCGCTCACGAAGGCGCCTACTGCTTTGCGTCCGCGCTCGAACGGGGCTCCTTCAGGCGCTGTCCGGGATCGGGTGGCGGTGGCAGCGCCCGATGCGGGCGTTCGGCGTGCTTCGCGCGCTCGAGAATCCGCTGATGCGCGGAAATCTCCACCGAATCGTCCAGCTGCGAAAGCTCGCCGACGCCGCGACGGCTGAGCGCCATCCTGATCAGGTGATCCGCGAGGTGCGGGTTCTTCGGCAGCAGCGAGCCGTGGAGGTAGGTGCCGAGCACTCCTCCTTGCAAATAGCCCTCGGTGCCGTCACTGCCATTGTTGCCAAAACCCATCCTCACCCGGCCGAGTGGTTTGGCCTTAAGCCCCAGGAAGGTGCGGCCACTATGGTTCTCGAAGCCGACCAGGGTCGCCGGTTTCAATCCCTCGATTTCCGTGTCGATCACCACGTCGCCTATGAACCTGCGCTTACCGGCCTCTGTCGCGGCATCGATGAGACCGATGCCTGGGAAAAGCTCGCCGTCCGCGGTCTGATAGTGATGACCGAGAAGCTGGTATCCGCCGCAGACCGCCAGGATCACCACGCCGCTTGCCACCGCACGCTCGAGGAACGGCTGCTTGTGCTCGAGAAGGTCTTCGTAGACCAGGGCTTGCTCGCGGTCCTGGCCGCCTCCGAAAAAGAAGACGTCGACCTCATCCATCTTCTCTGTGGTTCCACGACCCAGCTCTAACAGCGTCGCTTCGTAGCCGCGCCACTCGGCGCGCTTGAGCAGCGCGAGGATGTTGCCCCGGTCCCCGTAGATATTCATCAGGTCGGGGTAGAGCCAGCCGACTGTGAACTTCTTTTTGTTGCTATTGCTTTGGTCCATTTGTCTTTCTTGCTCTTCTACGTTTTCCAGTAGGGCTTGGCCCAGCCGCGCCTGACCAGCTCGGCTCTCAGGTCGAGCATCGCCGTGTACGTGCACAGTAGGTGAGCCGTCTCGCCCTCGGGGGTGGCCCTGACCAGCGCGTCCAGGGCGCGGCCGGGGTCGGTTTCGGGCTTGGTGGCTTCGATGCCCGCGTACTTGAAACGCACTGCGAGGTCATGTGCACGATTGCCGGCTGGAACCACTACGTGGGCCCTGCCTTTCAAGCGTTCGAAATCGACGTCCCAGATCCAGGAGACGTCGGTGCCGTCAGCCTTTCGATCGTTGAGGGCGATCAGAAAGCTGTTTCCTTTCGCGAGGTCGACGGCGGTGCGGAGCGTTTCGTTGAAGCCCGCCGGATTCTTCGAGAGGACCAGGTTCAGGCTGCGGCCGCGGAACTCCATGCGCTCCTGTCTTCCGAACGCGGCTCTAAAACCTTTAATTCGCTCACCGATGTAATCCGGCGCGAGGCCGACCGTCGTCGCCGCTGCGAACGCGGCCAGCACGTTGTAGCAGTTGTAAAGACCGCCGAGCGGAAGCTCGAGACGCTGATTCTTGACGGTCATCGCGATGTTGTCGAATCCGTCGAGCGCGATGTCCGTTGCCGTCATGGTCGGCGTTGGCCGCGCGAAATCGCCGTTCGGGCAGCGGTAAACGCCGTCGTGGCCAACGTACACCGCGTCGAAGATGAGGCTCGCGCCGCATTTTGGGCACGTGCGGGCATCGGCCGCGTGCGGCAGCTCATGCAACGCCACCCGCTCATCGTCGAGGCCGAACCACTGCGGGCCGTTGGCGAGATTCATCCCAATCTCGGCAACCCTTGGATCGTCGGCGTTGAGGAGCGCGTGGCTGCCTTCCGGCAGCTGGCTCAACGCTGACTCGATCTTTTTGGCGATCGACTCCAGCTCGCCGTAACGATCGAGCTGATCTCTGAAAAGGTTCAGCACCAAGACGGCTTTCGGCTGGATCTCGTCGATGGCTTTGGGCAGACTCGCTTCGTCGATCTCGAAGACTCCCCAGTCGGCGCGCAGGCGCCCGTTCGCATCGGCGCTCTCCAGGGCGGCGGCGGTGGCGCCAAAGATGAGGTTGGCGCCTGCCCGATTCGAGACCACGCGGTGCCCCGCGCCCTCGAGGAGCCAGCTGATGAGTCGCGCGGTCGTAGTCTTTCCGTTGGTGCCGGTGATCACGATCGATCCGAACTTCAGGTCCCTGCTCAGTTTGCGAAGAACGTCCGGGTCGATCGCTCTCGCCACGTCGCCCGGCAGCGTGGTGCCACCGCCTCGGCGGCTGAACCTCGACAGCGCGCCCGTCGCCTTGCCCGCCCAGACTGCGGCCGTCTTTCGCATCAGGCCCACGGCCCCACGGCATGCGTGACAGTGGTCCAGCAATCAAGGCCTGCAGTCGCTTCATGAGCGCTTCGTTCATCCGGACACCGAAGGAAAAAGGCCGAGCCGCTCCCTGTCATCTGCCAGCCGTCTCCGAGTCGGGTTGCGAAATCCTGCACGCGTGGATCGACGTGGGCGGCCGCCCTGGCCAGCTGGTTCGGTCCGTCTCCCATGACTGTGTCCCACGCACCGTAAACGGCGGCGGTTAAGAGCTCGATATCGGGCCAGGCGATCGCGAACCAGGTTTGTGGATCGCTTTGGACCGACCTCAGGCGTTCACCGCGCCCCTCGGCGATCGCGGCCCCGCCGTTCAGGAAGAACGGAACGTCAGCGCCAACGCTCGCTGCGATCTCATTCAGGTTGAGCTTGACGTTGTGGATCGCGTTGAGTCCTCTCAGCGCCGCGGCCGCATCCGAGCTCGCGCCGCCCATGCCAGAACCAGGGGGGATGCGCTTGTCGAGGTCAAAGTGGGTGGGCAGCTTGCGGCCGGCTGCCTGCTCCAGGGCGGCGTGGGCTTTGAGGATGGAGTTTTGCGACGCGTCCGGGACTTGATAGCCGGTAATCGTCATGGTCGTGTTCTCCGCCACCGTCAGCGCAAGGAGATCGTGAAGGGCGATCGCCTGGATATGAGTGCGGATCTCGTGAAAGCCGTCATCCGTTCGCCCCAGCACTGCGAGATCGAGGTTGAGCTTGGCTCGAGCTGGAACGACAAGTGTCACTGTGCCGCCGGTGGCGTCAATGACGGCTTAACGATCGCCGGCTGGTCGCAGCTGCTCTCTGTAAGCGACCGCCCTGTCGCGATAGTGCTGTGCCGTAATGCCCACCCACTTTCCCGATGAGCCGTCCAACGGCTTTTTGACGGTGGCGGGGACGCCGGCCGCCATATGCAGAGGCGGCACCTCGCTGCCTTCGGCGAGGACCGCTCCTGCTGCGAGCAATGAGCCTGCGCCGAGGCGGCTTCGTTGAAGCATGGTCGCCCCCATACCCACCACGGCGCCTTTCTCCACGACGCAGCCTTCGAGCTGGGCTGAGTGGCCGACGCTGGCGTCGGTTTCGATCACTGTCGGCAGATTGTGGGCGCAGTGGATCACCGCGTTGTCCTGCACGTTGGCACCGTCGCCGATGCGGATCTGGGCCTCGTCGCCGCGAAGCACAGCACCAAACCAGACGCTCGCGCCGGCCCCGACCGCGACATCCCCGATGAGGACAGCGGTGGGTGCGATATAGGCGTCGGGATGGACTGTCGGGCGCTTTCCGCCGAACTCGAACTCCACTGGCCTTTATAATCCTAGCTTCGTGCCCCTCTCCAACCTGGAATCAACACATGGCTAAGCGGACGGCGTCGGCGAAGAAGCAGGCGCGAGCCGGCGTACGCCGGGCGTTGCGCAATCGAGCCGTGCGTTCCGAGGTCAAAACCAAGGTGGTGAAGGCACGCCGAACGCTGACCGGCGGACCGGTGGCGGAATCGGAGAGGTACGCGATCGCATTGGAAGCGATCCAGGCTCTTGACAGGGCGGCATCCAAGGGCATCCTGCACCGGAACAATGCGGGCCGCCGCAAGGCGCGCTTGGCGAAGCAGCTGTCCAAGCTTGCTCTGTCGGCAGGAGCCGGGGCCGGACCGGGCCCCGCGGCCGGCAAGGGAAAGAAGGCTTCGGTCATCGCGTCCGCCTCGAAGCCTGCGCCCAAAGCGGCGGGTAAAGACGCCGCGAAGAGCGCAGCGCCGACCTCGAAGAAGAAGTAGCCCCAAGCCTGAGTCGCTCAGAGCCTGGCGAGCAGGACGTCGAGGCCCAGCTCCGCGTCGATCTGGCCTGACTTCACCTCCCACTCGTAGTCGCGGATCGCACGCAGGCCGGCCTCGAGGCGGGCCGGGTCGGCTTCTTTGGCTGCGTCGTAGGCCTTCTGGAGCACGAAACGGTGCTCTGACATCCTTTCCTGCACGTCTGACAGCGATTCTCCGCGATCCTGCCGCGCGCGGACCTGCAGCACGAGCGCGACGTGTCGCGCCATGCGGTATGCGATCGAGGTCGGTTGAAGCCCGCCGCGTATAAGGCCGCGGGCAACCTTAAACGCTTCTGCGGTCGGCCGCGGAAGGAGGTTGTCGGTGAGCTTGAAGATCTCGTCCTCGCGGGCGCCCGCGAGCAGCTCGGCGATCACTTCTGGCGTGAGCCTGGACCCAGATGCCTGGTAGGCCGCAAGCTTTCTCAGCTCCGCGTCGATAATGCTCAGGTCGGGCGGGGTGACACGGACGACCTGCGCGGCGATCGCCGGCGGGATGCGGTGGGCGGCGGCTCGCTTGGCGGCCCACTCGCCGAGCGGCCGACCCTTGAGTGGCTGCATCTCCTCGACGGTCCCGCCGGCAGCGATGACGGCTTTCGCGAGCTTGCCGGCTCCGGACAATCTTCCCGCGACTGTGACCACCAGGCGCGTCGTCGCCGGTATCTCCGCCAACGCCGGCGCGAGCGCTTCGCTGCGAGATGAGGGGGCCATTCGAACGTGGACGACTCGGTACGGGTCGAGAAAAGGCGCCTGGAGAATCGCGTCTTGAAGGCGTGCTGCAGTGAGTCCCTGGCCCTCCAGCGTGTCCTGTCCGAAATCCGACACGAGCTCTTCGCGCCAGTCGTGCAGGATCGCTCGCGCGCGCTCGTCGACGAGGAATCTCTCCTCGCCGTGGAGCAGCAACACGGGGCGTTGAGACTTCGCCGTCTTCGCCATGTCAGCGATCGTACCTGTGCCTGGTTCGGCTCACATCGGCAACGTGATGGTGCCCTCCTGGTCCGTGCGAAGGACAGTGGGGGAGAAGCCCCGAGCCAAGCGTCCGGCGGCGCGTGAGGCGACGAGCTGCACGCCTTGGCCGGCTGCACTCTCGAGCTCGGGTGAAAGGAGGCTGCGGCCAGCGCTCGGAATCAACAGATACGTGCACTGCCCTTTGAGGCGGGCGGCGGCCAGGGTTTGGCCGTCGACGTCGAGATCGCTGAGGTCGCAGAAGCTACGGCCTGAAGGCGACACGGCGCGCAGTGCGAGGTAGGCGGCGCCGACAACATCGCCCGGCGTTCCGGGCTCCGGGGCAAGGGCCTCGAGCGTGAAACCGGCGATCCGGATGCTGGAGCCCGCCCTCATGGGCGTGATGTTCGCGCCACGTGCGACGGCTTCAAGGGCCGCCGTCCGCCAAGCGGTGCCTGTCAGCTGTGCGTCGGGAACCAGCACCGAGATTGCGGTCCGGTCTAGACCAGGAAAACCTCCTACGTGCCCCAGGGTCGGAGCGGTGATAACGATCCCCTCAAGCTTCGATTGCCACGGTGGGAGCTGCGCACCAAGCTCGTCTTTCAACTTCTGTGGGCTTGGTCCAGAGTCGATGAGGATCGCGCCCTGCGGCCCACGCAACAGGACCGCCTGGCCGTCGCCGACAGCGAGGACGCTCACCTGCGTTGGGACGTTCGCCCACAGTCCCAAGGCGGCGCCGGCGATGAGAGCAGGAGCGACGACTGCAGTCGCCAGCGCCACCACCCGACGACGTCCGTTGGTGTGCGCCCCGGCGATGGCGGGGCCAAGGGCTGAGTAGTACCCGAGACCCGCCCAGGTTGGGAACCGAGGAATTGCGATCGCGGCCGCGGGCACGCGTGCGAGGACGTAGGACACCTGCTCCAGGTACGCGAGGAGGCCGGCCAGCGGCATTGCGGCCAGGCGTGCGACCTCAGGCAGGAGCGAAAGTGGGCCAAGGAGAAGGCCGGCGGCGACGAGCGCCGGAAGAATGGGCAGCGCGAGCGCGTTGGCCAGCGGGGCGATAGGCGACAGAACGTGGAAATCTGTGGCCATCATCGGAAGGGTTCCGATCTGTGCAGCGCACGTGACCGCGAATGGTTCCTTGAGGACCGCCGGCAGGCGGGGCAGCCTGCGTTCGATGCCAGGCGTCAGCAGGATGATGGCCGCGGTGCCGGCGAACGAGAGCTGGAAGCCGACATCCCACGCCAGCTCAGGGCGCCAGGCCAGCATCGCCGCAGCGGTCAGGGCGAGCGAGGTCCACACGTGCGAGGGGCGGCCGAGACGCGAAGCGGCGATCGCCAGGCCGCCCATGATCGCTGCCCGGATGGCGGCCGGCGTGGCTCCTCCTGCCAGGGCATACATGCCGATGAGGACCAGGGCGGGCCAACTCGCGTGCAGGCCGAGCAGGGGCTGCAGCGCGCCCTGCACGATCCGTGCGAAAACGGCGACCTTGAGGCCGCTCAGGACGAGGAGGTGGATCAACCCGGTGGCAATGAGAGCGTTCTGCAGGTTGGGCGGAATTCCTTGTCTGACTCCAAGCACGACGCCGAGCAGAACCGATGCGTGAGGCGCCGGAAGCGCCCGGTCGAGAGCAGCGGCGTAATGGGCGCGTATCCAGCCCGGCAGCCCGCCCAGACCCTCTCCCGGGCTGACCACGGCGAAGCTCGATGCCGCGAGCTCCAGGAACACGTGGCGCTGGGCCAGATAGGCGCGTCGATCGAATGTGGGCAGATCTCGGGGAAGGTTCAGCTTGCCGCTGGCCTGTACACGGTCCCCGAAGGCGGCCTGGGTAGGGCCGCGCCAACGCACGAGCAGATTGCCGACGCCGACACCCGCAACGCCGCCGATCGATATGTGGTCTGGTTCGACCAGCGCCTCGGAGCCGCCCGAGGCGGAACGACTGTCGTCCACCACGCGTCCGGTGATCGTCGCGCTCTGGCCCGCGACGGCAACAGCGCGAGCGGCGATTTGCGGATCCGAGGGTGGCAGCTCGGCTCGGGCCACCGCCAGCAGTGCAAATCCGAGGGCGACGGCCACCACCGCCGGCCTGACCACCAAGGCAAACCCTAAGCAAGGGATGGCGAGGGCGGCGGCGAGAGCGCCGAGCCCGGGTTGCGAAGGCACCAAGACCACGGCAACGGTGAGGGCGCACGACCAGGTCACGGCGACGACGATTGCAGGGAAACGTGCGAGGGCCCAGATTCCACCCGCGTTCGACGCAGTCACAAGGTGAGGTACCGCCGCGCGAGGACGTAGGCGGCCTCACTCATTCCGAGGACGTCGACTAGCTCCCTCGTGGATTGGAAGCCTCCGAAGTTCGCGCGATAGTCAAGGACCTCCTGCGCGAGTGCCTCAGTGAAGCCAGGCACGACGGCGAGCTCTTCGGGCGTCGCGGAATTGAGGCTGGTGCGGCCGGTCACGATCCCTCCGGCCGCGCCTTTTGCGAAGGGAACCTTGATCTGCTCGCCGTCCTTGAGGCGGCCTGCAAGGTTGGGGAGCCGGGTGGGGTCGGCGTTGACAGTCATGCCGCCGGCAGCCGCGATAGCGTCATAAACGCGATCACCTCGCCGCAGCCGATACAGGCCCGGACGCAAGACTGCCCCCACCACGTCCACCAGCAGGCCTGAAGGTGGCGGCAGGCTGAGGCCGGCGTTGGCAGGAGCGGCCTGAGGCGCGCCAGAGGCAGGCGCTGACGACGCGTAAAGGTAAGCCCCAACCAGCGCTCCGACCGCGCCCAAGACGGGCAGTCCGAGCACGATCAGTCGCTTCCATCCTGGAATCAGCTGGAGGGGCCGGGACATGGCCGACATGATGGGTGGAAGCTCGTTTCGCATGACACGAACCTAGTCGTCGAGCGGCGCCACGCAAACCCAGCCTGTTAAGCAAGCAAAGATGGTTCCCGAGGAAGGATTCGAACCTTCGATCGAGGATCCAAAGTCCCCTGCCTTACCGCTTGGCTACTCGGGATCGCCGGGCTACTGAAAATTGGTTACCGACCGGCCGCCTGATTCAATATCCTGCGGCGCCACAACAGTACGCGAACCCGGGGTCCCAAGCCACCACCGACCGCAGCGGTCATCCGGCCCGCCGTGACCTCACCCGATCGGCGGTCGTTGTCTGTATAGATGAGAAAAGTGCTCCTGGTCGTGATCCTGATGTCGACGGCCGCCTGCGCCGGTTACCGCTTTCCCGGTTCGGAAAACGGCTCGGGCACCGTCAGTGGGCAGGTGATCGCGACCGGATGCGGACCTGGGCCCGCTGCGGCGACCGTACCGGGCGGGCCGGCTGACCAGCCATGCATCGCCGATCCGGGCCCGGCCTGCGGGGCGAAGCCTTCAAACCAGCCGGTTTGCGGAGGGTGGCCGGTTGCCGGCCTGGAGCTCGTCTTCACCAACGAGGGCTCCAGCGTGACCGCGAAAACGGATTCTGGGGGCGCTTATTCGATCCAGCTCCGTGCCGGAACATGGGCCGTCTCTACGGGAAGCATGGTGCGAATCCTCAGCGGTCCGCAAACCCTGGTCGTGGGCGCGGGTGCCAGCATCGTCGCCAACTACGTCGTCGACACCGGCATGAGGACCCCGACCGGATCTCAATCAGGCTTTGCGACGGCCGCTCCGTCTATGGGACCAGGTTGATCAGCCGGTCCGGGACGTAAACGACCTTGGACGGCTTGCGGCCGTCGAACGCCGCGCGGACCCGATCGCTTGCCAGCGCCGCCTCCAGGGCCTGCTCCTCGGACGTGCCTGCCGGCACCGTGAGGCGGTCGCGCACCTTCCCGGCGACCTGCACCACCAGGGTCACCTCAGGCACTGCCGCCGCCGCAGCGTTGTACTCCGGCCACGTCGAATCCGCCAGCATCCCGCGCTCCCCCAACCGCTCCCACATCTCCTCGCACACGTGAGGCGCCAACGGATTCAGCAGCTTGACCAGGGTCCGGACGGCGGCGTTCCACTCCGCGCCGCGTGCTCCACCACCCTGGAGGTGCGACTGCATCGCATTGGCCAGCTCCATCAGGGCCGCCACCGCCGTGTTGAACCGAAGCTCGTCGTAATGCTCGGTCACCTTCTTAACCGTCTGCGCGGTCTTCCTTTTCAAGACCGGAGCGTCAGCGCCCGTGCCCTCAAGCACGATTGACTCAGGCTCCAGGACCAGACGCCAAACCCGCTGCAGGAACCTGACCACCCCGTTGAGCCCGGCATCGGTCCACTCGACGTCCTCTTCAGGCGGCCCGATGAACATCTCGTAAATGCGCCCCGCGTCTGCCCCCTGCTTGGCGACGAGCTCGTCCGGGGACACCCCGTTGCCCGCGGACTTCGACATCACCTGCCCGAACCGCTTGACCATGCCCTGGTTGAACAGCTGCATGAAGGGCTCAGAGACCTCGAGCATCCCCGCGTCGTGCAGCACCTTCACGAAAAAGCGCGAGTACAGCAGGTGGAGGATCGCGTGCTCCACCCCTCCCGTGTACTGATCCACGGCCATCCAGTGGTTGGCGAGCTCGGGATCAAATGGCTGCGTCGCATCCTTTGGGCTCGCGTAACGCAGGAAGTACCAGGACGAATCGACGAACGTATCCATCGTGTCGGTCTCCCGCCGCGCCTCCCGCCCACACTTCGGACACGTTGTATGCCAGAACTCCGGATTCTCGGACAGCGGCTTGTACTCCTTGGGCAGCAAAACCGGCAGCTGTTCCTTCGGCACGGGGACGATGCCATCGACCTCGCAATACACGATCGGGATCGGGCACCCCCAATAGCGCTGCCGGGAGATCAGCCAATCGCGCAGCCTGTACTTGACCGCGCGCTTGCCCATGCCCTTCGCCTCCAGGCCAGCGATCACGCGCTCCATCCCCGTCGCCGAGTCGAGGCCATCGAACTCCCCGCTGTTGACCATGACGCCCGGACCGACATACGCGGCGCGCAGCTCGCCCTGAGGCCCTGTGGGTGGCGCGATGACTTCGCGGATGGGCAGCCCGAATCGCTCGGCGAACTCGAAGTCGCGCTCGTCATGCGCAGGCACCGCCATGATCGCGCCGGTCCCGTAGGTCATGAGGACATAGTCGGCGACCCAGATCGGAATTTGCTCTCCGTTGACTGGATTGATGGCGAAGGCTCCGGTCGGAACGCCGGTCTTCTCGCGCTCGGTCGACAGCCTGTCGATGTCGCTGGCCTTGCGCGCCTTGGCGACGTACTCGCGCACCCTCTCGCGGTATTTGTCGGTCGTGATGCGCTCCACCAGCGGATGTTCGGGGGCGAGGACCATGAACGTCGCTCCGAACAGCGTGTCAGGGCGCGTGGTGTAGATTCGAAGCGACTCGCCTTCCAGGCCGACCACAGGAAATTCGACCTCCGCGCCCTGACTGCGCCCGATCCAGTTGGTCTGCATAACGCGGACCTTGTTCGGCCACCTGTCGAGCAGCGAAAGGTCGTCAAGCAAGCGGTCCGCGTAATCGGTGATCTTGAAAAACCACTGCTCGAGGTCGCGCTTCTCGACCTCGACCTCCGGGTGCCGCCAGCAGCGACCGTTGATGACCTGCTCGTTCGCCAGCACGGTCTTGTCCACCGGACACCAGTTGACGGGCGCCATCGCCCGGTAGGCCAGGCCGCGCTCATAGAACAGGAGGAAAAGCCACTCCGTCCACCGGTAGTAGTCCGGCAGGCAGCTGATGACCTCGCGGTCCCAGTCGTACAGGATCCCCAGCATCTTCAGCTCGCGCGTGCCTTTGGCGATGTTCGTGAGCGTCCACGTCTCCGGATGTATGCCGCCACGCTTCATGGCCGCGTTCTCGGCCGGTAGACCAAACGCGTCCCAGCCAAACGGGTGCAACACCTCGAATCCCTGCATTCGCTTCATCCGCGCCAGCACGTCCCCCATCACGTAGTTGCGCGCATGTCCGACGGTGAGGTCCCCAGACGGGTACGGATACATGACGAGGTTGTAAAACTTCGGCTTGGGCGAGCTGTCCGACGCCTTCATCACCCCACGGTCGGCCCACACCTTCTGCCACTTGGGCTCAATGTCCTGGGGTACGTAGCCACTATGTCTGGATGCGCTCATGGTCTTGAGTCCTGAATTTTAGGGGCGCGAGTTCATGACCCACGATCGCGGCCAAGACCAGCGCAGCGCCCGCCGCCTGCAACCACCCAAACCTCTGGCCTGCCAGGACCACCGCCGCGGCCACAGCCCATGCCGGCTCCATGGCGATGATCAGCGCCGTCCTGCTCGCGTCGATGTGCGCCTGTGCCCAGGTCTGGATGTAGAAGGCCAGCGCCGAGGCGAAGACACCGGTGATGACGATTGCAACCCACACGTCGGTGCTTGGTGGCCGCAGCGACCATGAGCCGCCAGCGGAAAAGATCAGTGCGCACGTCCCCATCTGCACCATCGCCAGCGGCGCCGACGCCAGTCCGGGCGACCAGCGGCTCAAGACGACGATGTGAAGCGCAAAAAGGACGGCGCAGGCGACGACCAGGACGTCACCGAGGCCGAAGCCGGATGGTCCCCCGGTGAGCATCCCGATGCCGACCACCGCGCAGATCACGGCGATGATCGTCCGGCGGCGCAGCGGCACCGCGAAAATGCGATCGATCAGCGGCGTGAACAGCACAAGCAGACCCGTGATCAACCCGGCATTCCCAGGTGTGATCAGGCTGAGGCCGACGGTTTGAGTCAGGTAACCGCCCGCCAGGACCGCGCCGGCGCCAAGCCCAACGACGAGCTCCTTGCGAGTGGGCGGCCGGCGCACCAGAACGGCCATCACCAGAAAGGCGAGCAGGAAACGCAGCTGCAAAAAGGGCAGCGTCGGGTACTGTGTGATCGCGTTCTTGACGAGAACGAAGGTCCATCCCCAGACCGCGGTCACCCCCACGAATAGAAGGACGTAGATCAATGGAGCGACTGTGGGCGCCGTGGCGCATGGAGTACATCACAGAGGAGCCGCGGCCAGGCTGCCTCTTCTGCCGCGTCATCGAGCACCCGGATGACAAAGACGCCGCACTGGTGGTCTGGCGGCCCGAGGGCGCGATCGTGCTTCTCAACAAGTTTCCGTACAACCCCGGCCACGCGATGGTGGCGCCCGTGGCGCACATGGGCGCACTCGAAGAGCTGGACGATGCCCAGACCGCTCATCTCATGCGCGCCCTCAAGCGAACTGTCGTCGTCCTCAAGGATTCCTTGAAACCGGAGGGGTTCAACATCGGAGCCAACATCGGCCGCGTCGCCGGGGCGGGCATGCCCGACCACGTCCATCTTCATGTTGTGCCGCGCTGGAGCGGCGACACCAACTTCATGCCCGCGGTCGGCGAGGTAAAGGTGGTCAACGAGCACCTGCTGAAGACTGCGGCCAAGCTCAGCGAGGCATTCTCCCCCAGCTGACCCTCGCCCCGACGACTGTCGCGACCACGCCCTCCTTGTCCACGACGGTGAGGTCACACAGCTTGCCGACTCGCAACGAGCCGACCTGCCGTTCCAGTCCGACCGCGTACGCGGCGCCGGCCGTGTACGCGCGCAGCGCCCTGGCCCGGGACAGAGCCAGCTCCGGGTGCCATGAGACGCGCCGCCGCCATTCGGTCGCCGCGTCGATGCCGAGCAGGGGGTCTGCGGTCTCCACCGGTGCGTCGGAGCCGAAAGCGAGCCGGGCGCCGGCCTCTTCGAGCGCCCCCCACGCGTATGAGTGGGCGGTGCGCTGCGGCCAATGCTGATCGGCCAGCTCCCGATCCGCGACAGCATGGATCGGCTGCATCGAGGCGATCACCCCGATGCGCGAAAAGCGCGGCACGTCTTTGGGGTCAACGCATTGGGCGTGCTCGATGCGGGGACGCCAATACCGCCAAGCGTCACGTCGCGGGGCGAGGGCGTCCAGCGCCCGCCTCACCGCACCGTCGCCGATTGCATGAAGGCAGACGTTGAGCTCGGCCCGCACGCACCGGTCGATCATCTCGACCAGATCTGCCTGCGCCAGGCGAGCGGTTCCTGACCCGTCGAGCATCTCGGCAGTGCGACTCCCCAGCGATCCGTCGAGGAACGCTTTCACCCCCCAGATTCGCAGCCACTCGTCACCCCAGCCGGACCGCACCCCAAGCCGCTCCGCGTGGTGCAGGTCGGCGAGGGGCAGGTTATAGGTGACTCGCACCGGCAGTCGATCCTTCGCCTTGAGCCGCTGAAGCGACGCGAACCCTCGCGCGCTGTCCATGGCGTGGACCGACGCGAGGCCCAGCCCCGCAAGAGCGGCGAGGACCTTGGCCATCGCGCCATCGAGGTCTGCTTCGGTGGCACGTGGCACGACGGCCGAAACAACGTGCATCGCGGTTTCGCGGACGATGCCGGTCGGCCGGCCGCGACGGTCGCGGTCGATGACGCCACCCGCCGGGTCCGAGGACCCAGGCGTCACGCCGGCAAGCTGGAGGGCGGCGCTCGAAACCCAGGCGGAATGGCCGTCCTTTCGCCTCAGGTAGACAGGGCGGCCACCGGCGGCAGCGTCGAGGTGACTCCGCGTGGGAAACGTGGGGTTCGCCCATGCGTCGTTGTACCAGCCAGAGCCGACCACCCATCCGTCGGGTGGCAGCCGCGCTGCCCATTCTTCGACGCGCGCGAGCGCCGCTTCAAGGCTGACCGCGCCGGTGAGCTCGAGGTTCAGGTGACGCTCCGCCAGGCCTTCGAGGTGAACGTGCGAATCGATCAGGCCCGGCAGTGCGCGGCCTCGAAGGCGAACCACCTCAGCGTCGCGGCCGGCTGCCGACCGAGCCCCAATCCCGACCGCCAGGATTCGCCCGTCGGGCCCGGCCGCCACCTCCGGCTCACAACCCGCGAACAGGGTGGCGGTCCGAGTCATGAACCCTGCATCCGCGTCGAGTCTAGGCTTGGACGGGCCTCCAGCGGCTTCCGGTATGATTTCCGGGCCTGACGAGGCAAGGAACCCCCTTTTAAGATCACACGCGCCTGGGAGTTGGATTGGGCTCTGTAATCAAGAAGCGGCGCAAGAAGATGCGCAAGCACAAGCACAAGAAGATGCTGAAGAAGACACGCTGGGCTCGACGCGCCCACGCGTAGGATGACCTTCTGATGGGAACCTGGATCGTCGTTGCCATCGTCGTCATCGTCCTGCTGTGGCTGTTCTTCACGTACAACGGGCTGGTCGCGGCGCGCAACCGCACCCAGGAGGCCTGGTCTGAGATCGACGTCGAGCTGAAGCGACGTCACGACCTCATCCCCAACCTGGTCCAAACGGTCCAGGGGTACATCGGCCATGAGCGCGGCACTCTTGAGGCGGTGACGAACGCGCGCGCCGGCGCTGTTGCGGCAGGCGCCACGGGCGACCCGGCCAAGATCGGCGCAGCTGAGAACATGCTGAGCCAGAGCCTGCGCAGCCTCTTCGCGGTGTCAGAGAACTACCCCGACCTGAAGGCGATCACCGCCTTCACCAACCTGCAGGAGCAGCTGACTGCAACCGAGGACAAGATCGAGTTTTCCCGCCGTTTCTACAACGGCAACGTTCGCGACTACAACATCAAGCTGCAGACGCTCCCCACGTCGCTCATCGCCGGGCCCCTCGGATTCAAAGCATTCGGCTTCTTCCAGGCCGACGAAGGCGACCGTGCCGTTCCCCAGGTCAACTTCGGCAATTTGCCGTCCGCCGGGGCGGGCGGCGCGTCAGGACCTCCCGCCGCCGGGTCGTCGGGGCCTCCGCCGGCGGGCTCCTCGGGACCTCCCCCGCAAGGCGGTCAGTAAGAGCCACCGCCGCTCGAGCGTGACCAATCGTCGGCAAACCGGCCGGCGAACGCACTCACTGCCGCTGGATCTCCCGTCTCGATGTCCAGCTCGTGGTTCACGCCTAGCCCACTCAGCGTCCAGTTGGCTGAACCCAGCACCAGCTCCCCGTCAAAAAGCCCGATCTTGGCGTGGAGCAACGCGCCGCGCGGGATCGGGTACCAGCGCACCTCGACGCCCGCTTCGAGCAGAACCGAATACCCATGCCTGTTGTAGGGCTGGTTCGGATCGAGAAGCACGCGGACATCGACGCCGCGGCGCCTCGCCTCCGCAAGCCCGGCGATCGTCTGAGAATCAGTGAAGGTGAAGACCTCCGCCAAGATGCGCTGCGTCGCCATGGCGATCGCACGCTCGATCAGGGCGCGGATCTCGTCCCCCGGTGCGGTCTGGGCGATCTCGCCGGCAGCCGCCGCAAGCGGCGCCGGCCGGCCCCCCGCCAGGCTCCAGTCCTGGTTGAAGATCGCAACCAGCCTGTCGATCTCACCAGCGACTCGGGTCTCGAGAACGTAATCGTGGTTGCGGTCGCTGTGCGCCCCCCAGTTCATACCCCCGACCACCGCCTGGCCGTCGGCGATAAGCAGCTTGACGTGGTCGATCTGATGTCTCGCGTCGTCCACGGGGTAGACCCGCTCCGGCACTCCGAGGCGGTCTAGCCAGGCGGCCGAAGCGCGGCTCTGGTCAACGGTCGGGTCGGTGATCACCCGAACGTCCACCCCACGCGCCTTGTCGGCTCCGAGCGAAACGACGATGTCCGGCCGCCCCAGCTCGTACACCTCGACCAGGACGCGGTGACGCGCAGACGCGATGAGTCCGCCTACCAGCGTGAATATGCTCGCGTCCTGCCACAGCCGAACGGGCTCGGGGCGTCCCGAGCCCGCAGGCGCCTGCTTGACCCTCGCCGTCGACGCCGAGGTTGGGAGTCCCCAGCAAGCCGACACGCACAAGACCAGCAGCAGACAGACGGCGCGAACCATGGCGTCGGCCACGATATGACCCGGGGTCGCGATCGCAAACCCAGCCTGTTAACGCGCCCCGACCAGAGCCGAAGCGCTCAGCCGAGGCCGGGCTCCAACACCGTCAGATCAGCTCAACCTTCATACCTGACCGCGCACCCAGGAACCGATCGGCCCGCGCCTCGCGCACCCCGACCTCCAGGTACCCCATGCTCCCGACGTACACAAACGGCTCGTTCGGCCGCGCCTCCGCATAGGTGGTCGCGGACGCGGTGATGTGGTGGTTGTGGATGCGCATCCGCCGCACCGGGGGCTTGAGGTTGGTGACCAGGTTTCCGAACCCGTCGACCCACAACACGCGTGGCGCGGCGTCAAGCATTTGAGGCGCCGGGTCGGCGGGGGGCCCAAGGGATTCGAGCGGCACGCCCGACGCCAGCGCCGCGGCCGCCGGTGCGAATACATCACGGCCCTCGAACGTCGGCGCCCCTCCTGGCCTGGGCGGAAGCTCGACCGCCGCCTGAAGCCCGACCTCCTCGATGACGATCGCGAACAGCCCGTTGTCAGGACCGACGTAATAGCGGCCCCCAGCGCTCAACGCGAGCCGCCGCCGCTCACTGCCGACACCCGGGTCCACGACCACCAGGTGGACCGAGCCCGAGCTGAAGTGGCGAGTGCCCGCGAACAACATGAAGGCGCCGGCGAAGACGTCGAAACGAGGCACCTCGTGGCTGACGTCCACCAGCACGGCGTTGGGGGACCCGGCGAGCACCACCCCCTTCATCGCAGCCACCAGAGGCGACCCGGATCCGAAGTCGGTGGTGAACGTGACGACCGGAGGCCTGGCCAGGCCGCCGGGACTACCAGTACCTCGTCTCTTTGAAGGGGTCGGCCTCGTCGTGGTATCCACGCTGCTCCCAAAAACCAAGCCTGTTGCGTTCCATGAACTCTAGCCCGCGAAGCCACTTCGCCGACTTCCAGAAGTACTTCGAAGGCACAAAGAGGCGCAGCGGCCACCCATGTTCAGGCGTGAGGTCCTTGCCGTTCCATCCGTAGCAGAGGAGATTGTTGTCATCGTCAAGCACCTCCAGCGGCACGGACGTCGTGTACCCGTACTCGCTGTGTGCCATCACGTACTTCGCCTCGGCCTTGGGTTTGACGCGCTCGAGGATCTCCCTGATCGGGACGCCGGTCCACGTGTCGCCCAGCCGGCTCCAACCGGTGACGCAGTGGATATCGCCGACCACGTCCTTGGAGGGCAGCGCTCGCAGCTCGCCGTAATCCAGTGTCAGCGGCTTCTCGACGGCCCCGAACACCTTGAAGTCCCACTTCGCGATGTCGGTGGTGGGCACGGGACCGAAGTGGAGGAGGGGCCATTTGTCGGGCGCCGTGAGGGTCTGGCCTGGCGGAATTCGCGCAGGATCCACGCCATCCGGAAGCCGTTTGCCCTTGAAGAGGAAGGCCATCGCGCGAGTATAGGAATCTGCATGGGACCCCTCTTGTTCCTGCAGCTGATCGCGATTCAGGGCGAGGCTATACTGGCGCTTCCGCCCAACTTGTGGGTCCGTAGCTCAGTTGGGAGAGCGCGTGAATCGCACTCACGAGGTCAGGGGTTCGAATCCCCTCGGATCCACCAAATTGCTGCCGAGCGCAGGTGGGCAATGGCCGTCTGGCCTTTCCTTTGGGTCTCGAGGGGTCCTGTTGCCTCGCCGCTTGGACCAATGTCCCATTGACGTAAGGTGCGGTTTCAACTCTGATTCGGTTAACAGAACGGTAACGGGGTGTGGTGGTTAGGGCAGTGCGGCCCTCGTTTCGGCCTCGGCCACCTTTGCGCACCCCGTGGACGCTCTAGCAAAGATCTAGGAGGGTCTATGAGGCAATCCCGGTGGGTCGGAAAAGTATGGGGTCCGCTGCTTGGCGCAGCGCTCCTCGCGTCACTGTCCACTAGCGCGGCGGGCGCGTCCGGCGCTTCGCCAGCCACGAGCGCAGGCCAACAGTCCGTCATGCTCGTTTCGGCGTCTCGGCACATCACCGCCCTTCCCGCCGGATCCTCGAAGGCCGTGATCACCCCTGACGGAAAAGGTGTGGCGGTGCTTGACGGGGCCGCGCACGCAGTCAATCGCAGCCTGTCGCACCGTCCTGGTGCTCTCTCAGGGCCTGCCGCTTCTGCGCTGGCCGTCCCCGCTCCCACCCCCACTGCCGTCAGCACGACGAGCGGTGCGGTGAAGTCGTTCACGGGGATCACCGACTACCAGCAGCGGTATGTGGCAAGCGGGGGCAACCAGTTCACTGTCACGCCTCCAGACCAGGGCTTGTGTGTCGGCAACGGCTTCGTGGTCGAGACCGTCAACGACACGATCCGCACCTTTGACACTCTCGGCAACGCCCTGACCAACCCGATCGGTCTCAACGCCTTCTACGGGTATCCGTACGAGATCAACCGAACTACAGGTATCCGGGGTCCATTCCCGACAGACCCGAACTGCTACTACGACCCGCAGTACAGCAGGTGGTTCCACGTCGTCCTCACGCTGGAAGTGGTCCCCACCACGGGTGCCCTGACTGGCAAGAACCACCTGGACATCGCCGTCAGCGTGACCTCGAACCCGCTGAACGGTTGGGTTTTCTACCACATCCCCGTCCAGGACGATGGAACGCAGGGCACGCCCAAGCACGCGAGCTGCCCGTGCATTGGCGACTTTCCTCACATCGGCGCCGACCAGAACGGCTTCTACATCACCACCAACGAGTACCCCTTCGTCGGAGCAGGCAAGTACAAGAACGGCTACAACGGCGCGCAGATCTACGCCATCTCCAAATTGGCGCTTGCTCAGAACGCACTGACCGTGAAGGTCGTTCACATTTCCAGCCCAACCCTGGGCTCGACCCCCTCGTTCACGATGTGGCCGAATGAGGTGCCGGGCACCGCTTACGACACCAATAACTCGGGAACCGAGTGGTTCCTTCAATCGACCGCCACTCTCGAGACTCTCAACACGACAGGCATGTCCAACACCATTGGGGTCTGGAGCCTTACCAACACTGCCTCGCTCGCCACGGCGAAGCCAAGTCTCACCCTGGCCAGCAAAGCGCTGACCTCCGAGGTTTACGGCATTCCACCCGTTTCGGAGCAGAAGGTCGGTCCGGTGCCTCTCCGTGACTGCCTGTTGACTGGATGCATCGCCGGAATCGGGCCCTCGCCAAGCGAGGTCGAGTCTGGATTCGACAGCAGCGACAGCCGCATGCTGACCAGCTGGCTGGCCGGCGGCAAGCTTTACGGAGCGCTGGGCACGATCGTCAACGTGAACGGACGCTACCAGGCCGGTGTTGCCTTCTTCGCCATCAAGACGGCCACCACCATCGCATCGGTAACCATCGCCAACCAGGGTTATGTGGCAGTCGCTGGCAACATCAGCTACCCGAGCATCGCCACTCTCGCCAACGGCACAGGAGCCATGGCGTTCACGCTGGTCGGAGCCTCTTGGTATCCGTCCGCCGCCTACATGACGTTCGCCGCCAGCGGGCCCGTCGGGTCGGTCATCGCCGCCAAGGTTGGCGCGGGTCCGGACGACGAGTTCTGCGGATACCTCTTCTTCAACTGCGGCAACACGACGCCCTCCCCTTCGATCCGGCCTCGTTGGGGCGACTACGGCGCGGCCGCGGTCGACGGCACCTCGGTGTGGATAGCCTCCGAGTTCATCGACCAGACCTGCTCAATCACCACCTGGATGGCCGACCAGACCTGCGGCGGCACGCGCGCTCAGATTGGGAACTGGGCCACCCGCATCACCCGAGTCTCGTAAGAACCGTCAGTCAAGCGAATTCAAAGGGGGCGGCCACTGGGGCCGCCCCCTCACAGTGCGATGTGGCTCACCCCCGGCTCAGGTAGCCGTCGTGCCACAGCTCAAAAGCGAAGAGCGTCCACAGCTGTTTGCGGTTGTCGCGCCTGCCCTCCAGGTGGTCGTGGATCAACAGCGCCACGACGGCCGGGTCGAAAAAGCCCTTGCGCGTGAGGCGCTCGGGTGACAGGACCGAGAGCATCTGCTCCTTCAGCGGGCCGCGGAACCAGTGGGCAACCGGGATTCCAAAGCCCTTCTTCGGCCGCTTCAGGATCGAGTCCGGCAGCACGCCCCGCAGTGCTCGCTTCAACAGGAACTTCGACCGCAGGCCACGCAACTTGAGGTCGATCGGCAACCGGGTCGCGTACTCAACGAAATCGTTGTTGAGCAGCGGCACGCGGCCCTCGAGGGACGCCATCATGCTCGCGCGGTCCAGCTTCACCAGGATGTCGTTCTCCAGGTACAGGCGCATGTCCATGAGCAGGACCTGGTTCAGAGGGTCGCGCAGCCCCGCACCGTCCAGCGTAACGGCCGCGGGGTCAACATGAGAGTCGTTGATCAGCGCGTCCCGCATCTCCGCCGACATGAGGGCCAGTCGTTCTTCGGCTGCGAACGAACCCATCCACCGCTGGTGGCGTTCGGCCACGGGATAAAGCGCGCCGCTCACGAAGCGCTTGGCACGGAAGTCGAAGCTCAGGTTGTCGCGCGACACTGGCAGCCGCCTGACCAGGGGCCCGACCAACCCATCCCGCAGCAGGCGCGGCGCGCGGCTGTAATACCCGGCCAGGCGGTGCGCCTGCATGGTCGGATACCCCGCGAACAGCTCATCGCCCCCATCGCCGCCCAGCGCCACCTTGACGTGGCCTCGGGTGAACTCCGACAGGAGATAGGTCGGGATGATCGACGCGTCCCCCAGCGGCTCGTCGAGCAGGGTGGGAAGCTTGGGGATGAGGCCTAGAAGCATTTCCGGCTCGAGCGTCAGCTCGCGATGCTCGGTGCCGAGGTGCTCGGCCACCTGGCGTGCATATGGCGCCTCGTCGAACGACCGCTCAGAAAAGCCGACCGAGAAGCTCTTCACTTCGCTCCCCAGCTGCGACATCATCGCCGCGACAGCGCTGGAGTCGATGCCGCCCGACAGGAACACCCCAAGGGGGACGTCGCTGATGAGCTCCTTGCGTACCGACTCGCGCAGCACCGCCCGCAGTTCTTCGGAGTGCTCGTCCAGGCTCCGGGGGCGCCCCTCTTTTTCGCCGGCGGCCAGGTCCGGCGCCCAGTACCTTCGGAGGTGATGAGCACCGTCAGCGACCGACCATGTGAGCGTATGCGCGGGTGGCAGCTTGCTTATCCCGCGGACGATGCACCGGGGCGACGGCACGAACTCGAACGCCAGGTACTGGTCCAGCGCCTCGGGATCGATCCCGCGGCGCAGCTTTGGGTCGCACAGCAGCGCCTTCAGCTCAGACGCGAACACCAAGCGGCGCCCATCGATCGCGTAGTGGAGCGGCTTGATCCCCATCCGGTCGCGGGCCAAGAGCATCGCACCGCGATCCCGGTCGAGGAGCGCGAATGCGTACATGCCGTTCAACCGCTCGACGACGCCCTCACCCCACTGCTCATAACCGTGAACCAGCACCTCGGTGTCTGAGCGCGTCTGAAACGAGTGACCGGCCGCTACGAGCTCTTTGCGCAGCTCGAGGTGGTTGTAGATCTCACCATTCATGACCACCCACACCCGCGAGTTCTCGTTGTGGATCGGTTGGTGACCGCCCTCGAGATCGATGATCGACAGCCGCCGCATACCGAGGGTCACGTCGTCGAGGTGGACCGTTCCTTCATCATCGGGACCGCGGTGCTCGAGTGCCGTGCACATGCGCTGTACCAGGGCGAGGCCGTCTGACGACGCACCGACGACCCCGCAGATCCCGCACATCTAGCCGTGAGTCCGGACGGATGGCCTCCCGTCAATATCTCCCTGTCCCCCTCGGGGAGCGGGGCGTGAGCCGGCAACCCCGGGTGCCGACCTCCCGATGACCTCACGCACGACATACGTCGTCTTTCCCTGCGACTCGTGGTACGTGCGGATCGAGAGCTCCGCCAGCAGCCCCATCAGGATGAACTGCACGCCGACGATGGCGAGAAAGACAGCCAGCAGCAGGAGAGGGTTGTTGTGCGCGTACGGGTAGGGCGGCAGCAGCTTCTGGATGATGACGATGGCGGCGAAAACGAAAGCTAGCGCCCACAGCCCAAAGGCGGCAAAGCCGAAGAAGTAGATCGGCTTGGTCGAGTAGCTGCCCAACAGCTTGACTGTCATCAGGTCGAGCAGCACGCGCGAGGTGCGTGAAAGAGAATACTTCGACTTGCCGAACGACCGAGGTCGGTGGTTGACCGGAATCTCCGCGATACGCGCCCCCACCCAGAACGCGTAAACCGGGATGAACCTATGCATCTCGCCATAGAGCTTCACATCCTGGATGACGTCGCGGTGGTACGCCTTGAGCGTACAACCGAAATCATTGAGGGGAACGCCGGTGACGCGGGCGATGATCCAGTTCGCGATCCTGGAGGGCAGGACGCGAGAGGCATCGTCCTGCCTGTCCCTCCGCCAGCCGCTGACCACGTCGTAGCCCTCGTCCATCATCTGGAGCAGTCGAGGGATGTCGTGCGGATCGTTCTGAAGATCGCCGTCCATGAAAACAAGGATCTCGCCGCGGGCGTTGTCGATACCCGCCTGGACCGCCGCGGTCTGACCGAAGTTTCGCCGGAAGCTGACCACGCGCACGTGCAGATCCTTCTCGGCAAGCTCAGCCAGGCTCTCGGTGCTGCCATCCCGGCTTCCGTCGTCTATGTAGACCACCTCGTACGTCGTGTGCATCGCGTTGAGCACGCCCGCAAGCTCCTTGTGAAGTGGCGCAATGCTCTCAACCTCGTTGAACACGAGCACGATCACAGACAGCCGCGGCGTGGCTGTTTCGACTTGCTTGAGGCGCGTGGCCATCTTTCAGGATTGTAGGCCGCGCCCGAGCCCCCCCGGCCGCGCCGCGACCATCGCTTAAGCTCGGTCGGGATGAGTGTCGAAGCGCTGAGGATGCGCGGCAAGGAGCGAGAGCAGGCGCGGCCCCTGGCGTGGTGGGTTGGTCCGAGCGTCACCCTCCTGGCGGCCGGCGTCGCATTTGCATGGACTTTGCATGCAGAGCTTCAGCGCCTCTACGGAATGACCGGCTCGGCATGGGATCTCGCATACGACCAGCAGGTCATCTGGAACGTATCGGTCGGCCAGGGCTTCTACACGAGCTTTGCGCGCGCCAACTTCCTGGGAATCCATTTCGAGCTCATCTTCGTGGTGCTGGCGGCAGTGGAGAAGGTCTGGGCCAACCCGGCGGTCCTGCTCATCTCCTCGTCGGCGGGCCTTGCCGCTACCGCTCCCGCCGCTTACCTGTTTTTCCGTGCGATGCTGCCCGCCGACAGGGCGGAGTCATCGTGGCTGGCCCTGGCCCTCGCCGTTCCGATCCCGTTCTGGGCGGCGATCCAGGAGGCGGCCCGCGACTTCTTTCACCCGGAGAACATGGCGCTGGCGCTGGCCCTTCTCGCGGCATGGGCCGGCTTGCGCGGTCACCGGGTCGCGATGTGGGTCCTATGCGTGCTCGTCCTGACCTGCAAGGAGGACCAGGTCTACACAGTCGGCGTGATCGGCCTTCTGATGGCGGCGTACGGGCCTCCTGAGATCAAGAAACATTGGCGCTTCATCGTTTATCTCGCCGGCGCGTGGTTTCTCATTGGAACCGGGATCGTCCAGCAGCACCTCCGCAACGGCGGGTACACCGACTTCGTGTACTACCGGTGGCTTTTCGGACTGGATCCGTCGATGCCCGCGACGACTGCAACGGTGCTGGCGGCGATCCTCCGACCGGGCGCGCTGCTCGTCGTGGCCGCGATCATCGCCGGCATGTTTGCCCTTCCGCTGCTCGCACCCCGCTGGCTGCTGCTCGTAATCCCGCCGTACCTGGCCGACGTCCTCAGCGGCCACAACCCGCAGAACGTGCTGCACCTGCACTACGTCTTGCTGCTGCTCTTTCCGCTCATCGTTGCCGGCGGCGTGGGGGCTCGCAAGTTCCTCGCCATGCAGTCGTTCCGGCCGGCCTGGGCGCTGGCCGCCCTGGTGCCGCCTCTGCTCCTGGCGTGGGGCACCGGCCGGTTTCCGCCGGCGGTCAACTCTACGCCGAGCCTGTACTCGCGGCCCGACAGCGTGGCCCAGCTACGCGCGGCGACGGCCATGATCCCCGCCAACGCGCCGGTTTCAGCCGACGACGGCCTGGTCGTATGGCTTGCCAACCGGCACACCATCAACGACTTCCCCGACCAGCTCGATCCCACGTGCTACGTCGTGCTCGACCACCAGCCTTACCTCAGCGGTCCGACCAACCCCGTGTGGCGCCAGGCCGAGATCAACGCGCTGCCCACAAGCGGCCGTCACATCCTCTACGACGACGGCCGGTTCCAGGTCTGGAGCCCGATCGGGGCCTGAACCGCGGCCGCTTTGTACTCTTAGAGCCCATGGCCGCCGAGGGTTCTGTCCACAAGCGTCTCGATCGGCTGTTCAAGCAGCGGATCGTGGTCTTCGACGGGTCGATGGGCGTCATGCTCCAGAAGCGTGGCCTCTCGGACGCCGAGTTCCGCGGCGAGCGCTTCCGCGACCACCCCAAGCCCCTGAGAAACAACAGCGACGTCCTGTGTCTCTCGCAACCCGACATGGTGACGCAGGTCCACCTCGATTACCTCGACGCCGGCGCGGACATCATCACCACCAACACGTTCACGGCGACGGCTGTCTCCCAGGCCGACTACGACCTGGCGGACCTCGTCTACGAGATGAATCTCCAGGGGGCACGGCTGGCACGTAAGGCCGCCGACCAATACCAGGATCGTTTCGTCGCGGGCTCGCTTGGCCCGACGAATGTCACGCTCTCACTGTCGCCCAAGGTCGACGATCCCTCATATCGCGACGTCACCTTCGACGAGCTGCGGCGCGGATACGCAGAGGCGGCGAGTGCGCTCAAGGAAGGGGGCGCCGACCTCCTTCTCATAGAGACGATCTTCGACACCCTCAACGGCAAGGCAGCGATCGCTGCGGTGAAGGAGGTGGCGCCGGACCTGCCGCTGTTCGTGTCCGTCACGATCGTCGACCGCAGCGGCCGCAACCTCTCGGGCCAGACGGTCGAAGCCTTCTGGACGTCGGTCGAACACGCTGAGCCCTTCGCCGCCGGAGTCAACTGCTCGCTGGGCGCCACCGAGATGCGCCCGTACATAGCGGACATGTCGCGTGTCGCCCCCGTCTACGTCGTCTGCTATCCGAACGCTGGCCTGCCGAACGCCTTTGGCGGATACGACGAGGAGCCGCCGACGACCAGCCGGCTGCTGCGCGAGTTCGCCGAGAGCGGCTTTCTCAACGCCGCGGGCGGCTGCTGCGGCACGGGGCCCGAGCACATCCGGCAGATTCGCGAGGCGGTTGAGAAGATCCCGCCGAGGAAGGTGCCCAAACGCAGCGCCCGCACCCGCTTCAGCGGCCTCGAACCATTCGAGATCGGTCCCGACACCAACTTCGTGCTCGTCGGGGAGCGCACCAACGTGACAGGCTCGGCCCGCTTTCGCCGCCTGATCGAGTCGGGCGATTACACAGGAGCCGTGGCGGTCGCGCTGGACCAGGTCCGCGGTGGCGCCAACCTCATCGACGTCAACATGGACGCCGACCTGCTCGACTCGGAGGAGGCGATGACCAGGTTCCTGAACCTGATCGCCACCGAGCCCGAGATCGCTCGCGTCCCGATCATGGTCGACAGCTCCAAGTGGACAGTGCTCGAAGCAGGCCTCAAATGCGTGCAGGGCAAGGGCGTCTGCAACTCGATCAGCCTCAAGGCCGGCGAAGAGGCATTCCTCAAGCAGGCTCGGTTGGTGCGCGAGTACGGAGCTGCAGTCGTCGTGATGGCGTTTGACGAGGTTGGCCAGGCCGACACGTTGGAGCGAAAGGTCGCCATCAGCGGCCGCGCCTACAAGCTCCTGACCGAGGAGGCCGGCTTCGGGCCTGAGGACATCATCTTCGACCCGAACATCCTGCCAATCGCGACGGGCATCGAGGAGCATGCCGGCTACGCCAAGGCGTTCATCGATGCGACGAGGGAGATCAAGAAGCGGTTCCCAGGCGTGCGCGTCTCGGGCGGCGTCTCAAACCTCTCGTTCTCATTCCGCGGCAACGACCGCGTGCGCGAGGCGATCCATTCGGCGTTTCTTTATCACGCGATCCGGGCTGGGCTTGACATGGGCATCGTCAACGCGGGCCAGCTCGCCGTTTACGAGGACATCCCGAAAGACCTCCTCGAGCTGGTCGAAGACATCATCTTCGACCGCCGCCCCGACGCCACTGAGCGGCTGGTCGAGTTCGCCAAGAACGTATCTGGTGCAGGAGCCAAGCGAGAGGTGGACCTGACCTGGCGCGAAGGCACTGTGGAGCAGCGTCTCGCACACGCCGTGCTGCACGGCGAGGTCGAGTTCATCGAGGCCGATGCGGAGGACGCGCGCCAGCAGCTGGGCCAAGGCCTCCTGGTCATCGAGGGCCCGCTCATGGACGGCATGAAAGTCGTCGGCGATCTGTTCGGTGCGGGCAAGATGTTCCTGCCACAGGTCGTGAAGAGTGCACGAGCGATGAAGCGCGCGGTGGCCTACCTCGAGCCCTTCATGCAGGCGGAGAAGCAGGCATCGGGCAGCGTCAGCGTGCGAGGCAAGCTTGTGACGGCCACCGTGAAGGGCGATGTCCACGACATCGGCAAGAACATCGTCGGAGTCGTGCTCGGCTGCAACAACTACGAGGTCCATGACCTCGGGGTGATGGTTCCAGCAGACAAGATCCTCGACACGGCGATCGAGCTGAACGCCGATGCCATCGGTCTGTCCGGATTGATCACGCCGTCGCTGGACGAGATGGTCGACGTCGCCAAAGAGATGACTCGCCGTGGGTTCACGCTTCCGCTTCTCATCGGCGGCGCGACGACTTCCAAGCAGCACACCGCAGTGCGGATCGCACCTGCGTACACCGGCCCGACCGTGCACGTGCTGGACGCCTCACGCGTCATCGGCGTCGTCTCCGACCTCTTCGACGCGGAACGCCGCCCGATCTTCGACAAGGCCAACCGCGAGGCTCAGGACAAGCTGCGCGCGCAGCACTCCACCGTCAAACGCACACTGCTGCCGCTGGACGAAGCGCGCGACAAACGTTGGGCGCTGGGCTTCAACGACCTCCCGGCTCCGCCGTTCACCGGCATGCGGGTCATCGAGCCGGAACTCTCGAAGCTGCGCGAGTACATCGACTGGACTTTCTTCTTTCACGCATGGGAGCTGAAGGGAAAATTCCCAGCCATCCTCGAGAGCCCATCGCATGGTGCCGCGGCGCGCGAGCTGTTCGGCCATGCCGAAGAGCTCCTCGACGAGATCCAGGCCAAGGGCTGGCTGCGCGCACGAGGCGTTTACGGTTTCTGGGGCGCGCGCGCCGAGGACGACGACATAGTGCTGGACAACGGGGTCCGCCTTCCGATGCTCCGGCAGCAGGTCGATCATGGTGACGACAAGCCCTACCTGTCCCTGGCGGACTTCGTCGCCCGGGAGGGCGACCACATCGGCGGCTTCGCAGTCACCGCGGGCCTCGGCGCCGACGAGCTGTCGGCGCGTTTCGCAGCCGAGCATGACGACTACCGCTCGATCATGGCAAAAGCCCTGGCCGACCGGCTGGCAGAGGCATTCGCCGAATACCTTCACCACGTCGTGCGGCGGGCCTGGTACGAAACAGGCCCCGAGCTCTCACGCGATGACCTTATCGGCGAGAAGTACAGAGGCATCCGGCCCGCATACGGCTACCCCGCATGCCCCGACCACTCGGAGAAGTTCAAGTTGTTCGACCTGCTCGACGCACGCTCGATCGGCATGGAGCTGACCGAGTCGGGTGCGATGACGCCGACCGCCGCAGTTGCAGGTCTGTACTTCGCCCATCCGAAGTCGCGGTACTTCATGGTCGGCAAGGTGGGCAAGGACCAGGTCGAGGATTACGCCCGCCGCAAGAGCATGCCGTTACCGGAGGTGCAACGCTGGCTGCGCCCGAACTTGGGCTACGAGGAAGACTCGGCCTAAAAACTCATCAGGGCGGAATCGCGATCAGCTCGCCACTGCCGCCCCACGCCAAACGCCAGCCCTCCTCATGCACGCGATAGTGGTGCCGGCCGCACAGGAGCGCCAGGTTGAATGGGAGCGTTGGTCCGCCATCCGCCCAGTGCTTGAGGTGGTGGCCATCGGTCCAGGCCGGCGGCCGGTCGCAACCCGGGAAGCGACAGCCGCGGTCACGAGCGATCAGTGCCCGGCGCATCGGCGGCGGAATCACCCGGCTGGTGCGCCCGGCTTCGACCTGGTGCGACTCGGCACCGCGAAGCACCGGCGTGATCGAACAGTCGCAGGCGATGCGCCGAGCGGTCTCGGCTGCGCCCACTCAAGCTCTGCCGCCTGCGAGCCCGGCTGCTTGCTCAGCGTGGCGGCATCGACAGTCACCATCAGGTGCGGCTTCTGGCCACCGACCTCCGGCAGCCGGCCGCCGTCCAGCTGGCGGCGCGCCAGCTCGGTCATCGCATCCGCACGGCGCTGGGTGGCCGTCCGGCGATCGTCCTCCGCCGGCGGGCCCATCAGCGATTCCAGCACCGTCTTCAAGGCCGCCCCACCATCCGCGTCCAGCTGACCGTCGAGGCGGAAGATGCCGTCCAGGGTTTGGCTCAAGTAGAGGTAGCGGCGCTCATGGGCTTCATTGGCGTCGCCCAGGACGTCATCAGGCTGCAGGCAGTGGCGCAGGTGCATGGTCACGCAGCGGAGCCGGAGCGGATCAAGGTCTTTGGCGGCGGTGACCAGGATCTCCTCCGCGTGCGACTCCATCTTGTCGCCGAGCTTCTCGGCAGTTCGTGAGATCAGCGCTGCGTGCCGGTAGCTGATTGAGCCCTCTGAGAATGCCTGCGCTGTCTGCGGCAGCGAGTCCAGCACGCGCGCGACCTCGACTCGCTCCGAGGCGGCGCCACCGCTCAGGTTGCACTGCCAGCGCACCCAGGCCTGCGCGGTCAGCGCGCCCGAGGCGGCGTAGCCCCGGTCCTTGTCGAAGCGACGCAGTCGGCGCCCGGCCTCGGCATCGATGCGGTTGCCGATGCGCAGCAGCTGCTTGATGTCATCGCCAAGGGACTCTCCCGGCAAGGAGAAAAGCTCCTCGCCACCGAGTCGATCGAGGATTCTATTCAGCTCATCGACGAGCTCTTGAGAAGTCCTATTCTCCAGCCCCGAACA
>JALZAL010000186.1 GCA_030948325.1 Candidatus Dormiibacterota bacterium | reverse complement strand
CCGGCGCACACGTCGCAGCCGCGGCCGCGGAAGTAGCCGAGCGCCGACACGGGCGTGTCGATGGTGGCATTCCTGAGGAAAGGCGCTGCCTCCTTGGTGGCGCGCGCCTTCGCGTTCTCGATCGTTTGCGCGGTGAAGCGCAGCTCGCGGAGCGTCGTGTCGGGGCTCACCTTCGCCACGTCGAACTCGAGATCGGACGGCGTGTACTGCTCCTTGCAGCTGCCGCAGATGCGGCGCAGAAGCCGCTGGGCCAGGATCAGGTTGAGCGCCGAAGCCACGTTGAACGGCTCCAGCCCCATGTCCAGCAGACGCGTCACCGTCTCCGGGGCGGAGTTGGTGTGCAGCGTGGACAACACCATGTGGCCGGTGAGCGCCGCCTTGATCGCGATGCCGCCCGTCTCGAGGTCTCGGATCTCACCGACCATGATGATGTTCGGGTCCTGCCGCAGGAACGCCTTCAGCGCGGCGGCGAACGTCATGCCGATCTCGGTGCGCACGAGCACTTGATTCACGCCGTAGAGGTTGTACTCCACGGGATCCTCGGCCGTCATGATGTTGACGTCGATGTTGTTGACCTTGGAGAGCGCCGAGTACAGGGTGGTCGTCTTGCCCGAGCCCGTGGGGCCCGTGACCAGTACCATCCCGTACGGGTTCGCCACCGCCTCCATCAGGTCCTTCTCTGCCTGGGGCTCGATGCCGAACTTCTCGAGGTCGAGCGTCAGGTTCCCTTTGTCGAGGATTCGGAGCACGATCTTCTCGCCGAACAGCGTGGGGAGGGTCGAGACGCGATAGTCGATGACCTTGTTCCCCATCTTGAGCTTGATGCGGCCGTCCTGCGGCACGCGGCGTTCGGCGATGTTGAGTTGCGCCATGATCTTGAAGCGGGAGATGAGCGCCGCCTTCAGCTTCATGGGAGGCTTCATGACTTCCTGGAGCGCGCCGTCCACGCGATAGCGGACGCGGATGTCGTGCTCGAAGCATTCGAAGTGGATGTCCGACGCGCCGCGCTTGACTGCATCCGTGAGGATGGCGTTGATCAGCTTGACGACCGGCGCATCCTCCATCGCGGCGCTGAGCGCCGCCGCGGCGACGTCCTCTTCCTTCTCCTCGACGATCTCGACTTCGCCTTCCATGTCGTCGATGACGCTGAGGAGATCAGCGACCTGACTGTCGGCGGTACTCTCGTAGAGCTTGTCGAGCGCGCTCTTGAGCGTGAACTCGCCCCCGATGACGGGGAAGATGTCGTAGCGCGTGATGAACTTGAGGTCGTCCAGGACTCCCAGGTTCGTCGGATCGGCCATGGCGACGGTCAGCGTGCGCCCGTCCCGCTTGAGCGGCAGAACGAGGTGCTTGATCGCAAGGTCGGCCGGGATCAGCTTGGCGACGCGGGGATCGACCTCGAATCGAGAGAGATCCACCGCGGGCATCTTGTACTGGCGAGCGAGCGCCTTGGTGAGCTCGGTCTCCTGAATGAAGCCGAGCTTCACCAGGTTGTAGCCGACCCGGGTGCCATTCTGCTTCTGCTCCTGAAGGGCCTTGTCCAGCTGCTCGCGCGTGATGAGGCCATCGCGGACGAGAAGATCTCCGAGGCGTTCAGTGGAGAGGACCGGAGCGGCCATAGTCGGGCGGGGGGACAGGCGGGGCGGGCGAGACGGCGGCGGGCCGGCCGGAGCCCGGAGGGGCGGCTCGCGGTGCGGCGGTTCCGACGTCGAGAATTGATGGCGGCCCGTGGGCATCCGCCGGCGTGAAACGGATGACGACGAGATCCGCCTGCTTGGGCGAAGTCGTTCCCCTAACGACGCGTCTGGCCAGAAAAGGTGACGAGGGGCGCCAACAGCGTGAGGGTGGCAGCACCCACCCCCCGGACCCTCTTCAGCCCCTCGAGGCTGCCAAAGGGACCCGCCGAGTCGCGGTTGGCAACGATGCGGTGCGCGAGGGCCGGTCCGATCCGTGGCAGGACCACCATCTCGGTCTCGGTCGCCTGGTCGAGGTCGATTGGGCGAGTGGGGCGACCTACAGCGCGTGTGGACGCCGGTGGCTGGCCGACCCCCGCTGGCGACAGAGATGGACCGATGTCGATCCGGGGACTCGGGGGCGGGAATCCGTGCGCGTCGAGCTGGAGCCGAGTGGCGCCAGTATTGGATCGTTCCGCGCCACTATCGCGGCTTTCTCGCGCCATCTTTCGGCCCCGTCTCGACTTTCCGGCCGGTTCAGTCGATCGCAAGACCGCCGAGCTGCTGGCGGAGTAGGTCTGCCGCGCGAGGGCTTGCTGCTCGCCCAGGGTGGGCGATGGCCGGTCGAGGATGCCCCCGCGGACGATGCGCACCGCGCCCCCCAACAGGATCACCAGGGCGACGAAGGCGAGGGCTTTCTGTTCGGCGGGGGTCGGCATGGGCCCAAGATCGTGCCGAGCAGTCCAGCGGCATCACCGTTCCGGCGCGAGAGTCATCAGAAGCGCATGGAATGCCATCACACCAGCTAACTTGCGGAGAGCCGGTTAGTTGTCCTTCAGGAGGGAGAGTGCCACGTCGCCGACGATCTGAAGGCTCCGTTCCGAGATCTTGTCCATCGTGTCCAGCAGGGTGTGGTGATAGTTGGGGCTCGGCCGGCCGCCGGAGTCGCGCGGCCCGTAGTCGATGTCCACCACGTCAATCACGCGAAGTCCCTTCTTCAGCAGGGGGAGGTGGTCGTCCGTCACCTCCTGCCCGACTTCGGGGATGAAGTACTTGCCGTAGCCGAGCTCGGCGGCCTTGCCCCAGACGCGGCTCACCACCTCGGGCGCCTGGGCGAGAGAGAATCCCTCCTGAAGGATGTTCAGGTCCTTGTCGGCGATCATGTCCCAGAGGATGCCGTACATCGGGCGATAATCGGGGGTGGGGAGGTGGCTCGCGAAGTACTGGGAGCCGATCAGGACATCGGCGTACGGGGCGTCGAAGACCGCGCCGTAGTCCTCCCCGTCCACGAACAGC
>JALZAL010000160.1 GCA_030948325.1 Candidatus Dormiibacterota bacterium | reverse complement strand
AACCACAACGCTGTCGTCTTCGCGACCAGTGGAGCCGGCAAGTCATTCATGGTCAAAGTCGAACTGATCCGCGCGCTGCTCAGTGGTACGCGCGCCTTGGTTGTGGACCCCGAAGGCGAGTACGCCGCAATCATGGCTGCGCTCGGTGGCGAGGTTATTCAGGTCAGCCCTGGCACTCGCACCGGCATCGATCCGTTCGCGCTCACCGATACCTCGCCGGGTGCGCTCGACACCCGCATAGCGACACTCACGACGTTCATCAGCCTGCTTGCCGGGCAGGTGAGGCCGCGCCAGCGAGGTTCAATCGAGGACGCGATTGCGCTCGTTTACGCACGGTCGGGCTTTGCGGATGGCATCACGTCGAAAGGACTGACCGCACCGCGACTGATCGATGTTCAGGCTCGACTTCGCGTGACTGCCGGTATGGAGGATGTTGCGCTCAGGCTCGAACGCTTCATAACCGGCGCTGGTCGATGGCTCCTCTCGGGATCCCTGGCACCCACTGTCGGCGACAGCGCCGCGTACGTCCTGGCTGGATTGCCGGACGAGGAACGCGTGGCCGCGATGTTCCTGGTGCTAGACCGGATCTGGGGCCAGCTCGCGAGCTCCAGCCGACAAACCCTGGTTGTGGTCGACGAGGCCTGGTGGCTGATGCGCCACCCGGACACCGCATCGTTCCTGTTCCGGCTCGCCAAGACGGCGCGCAAGCGCCGAGCCGGACTGACCTTGATCACTCAGGACGTCAGCGACGTCCTCGCCAAACGCGAAGGCGAGGCGATGATCGCCAACTCCGCGCTTCAGGTCCTTATGAAGCAGGCGCCTCAAGCAATGCCACGGCTGGCCGAACTCTTCAGGTTGACGCCCGCTGAGCAATCCTGGCTGCTGAACGCGCAGCGCGGCGAAGCGCTGATGGTCGCCCAGGGAAAGCGAGTGCCCTACCAGGTGATCGCTACCGACGAGGAGGCCCGCCTGATCGCGGGCAAAGGAGTCTCCGAATGAAAATGCTGCTTGCCGGGCTCATCCTCCTCGTCACCTTTCCGGCGGTGGTGGGCTCCGCGGCCGCGACGATCGCGACCGCACCCCACCCCGCGCCACAGGTCCGGTTGTTTTCGTGGGTGCCGCCGGGCGGCTACCCCGACCGCTTTCCGTATGGCTGGTGCACCTGGTGGGCGGCCTACAACCGCCACGTCACCTGGAACGGCAACGCGGGAGACTGGCTCGCCAACGCTTCTGCACAGGGATTCCACACCCAGCTCACGCCGACCGTTGGCGCGATCGCGGTTTATCGCCCCGGCTCGGGTTACAGCCAGCTCGGCCACGTCGCCGTCGTCGTCGCGGTCTCGGCCGCCACCTACACGGTCAGCGAGATGTACTTCATCAGCTTCGGCGAAGTCAACACCCGAACCATCTGGTGGCCAGATCCCCACATCGACGGATTCATTCCGCTGCAAGACGGGGGCAGTCAATGAACCATCGCCTTCTGATCCTGATCGTGATCATCCAACTGGCTGTTCTCGCCACCGCGCTCGGCCTCACGGTGCTCTGCGAGCGCGAGCGCCGCCGCCCGGGGGTCTTGCTCGACATCCTGCCGCCGGATGGAGCGACCGCCGACATACGCTCCTGGACGCTCTTCTTCCGAAGCCTGTTTGCGATTTCGCACCCGTGGTGGAAGCGCGTGCTCTTCGGCCAGCCCTGGATCAACCTCGAGCTGTGGTCGAAGGATGGCGACCTGGGGGCTCGCTGCTGGGCACCGGCACGACTCGAGCGCATGGTCACCGTCCTTCTACGGAGTGCAATGCCGGGAGCCCAACTCCAGTCCTCAACTGCACCGATCGAAATGCCGGGCCGCGCGGCACGCGCCCGCCTTCGTCTCGATATCGACCCACTCCATGCCCTCGTCGAGCCACGGCCGGAGGCCTTGAGGTCGGTCATACAGGCTTTAGCGGAGGCGCCTTCGGGCCTGGTGCAACTTGCCTTGTGCCCCGACGTCGACTGGCAGAAGCGGGCGCAGCGCCAGCTGGATTTGCTTGCCGGAATGCCGCCGGAACGCGGCTTGGTCATCTCCGTTTTGGCTTGGTTGTGGGACGGGCTCCTCCACCTCGTGCTGCCCGAGCAGCCGACGCGGCCTACGCCACGATCTAGGTCCTCCCGACCATTGCCGTCGGCAGGCAAAACGTCGCTTCCCGGTTATCGCGCAGAGATCCGTCTTCGGGCCTCGGCAGGCAGCGACGAGGAAGCGGCGGCGCAGATGCACGGGGTAGTCGCCGCATTTCGAGGATTTGATGGAGCCAACGGCCTGCGTCCGGCGCGGGTCTGGTTCGGACGTCGCTTCGATCAGAGGCTTGCGAAAAGAAGCGCTCCTGCCGGCAACACGATTCTTGTAGCCGACGAACTCGCCGGCCTCTTCCATCTGCCAATTGACATTGGCGGTTTTGGGGCTGCGCCGACACGACTCTCGCCCGCGCGTCGGCCGAGTGGCGACGGGAACGTCATCTGCCTGCTCGAGGACGGGCGACACACGCCTGCCAGAATTTCCTCCGCCGACGCTAGGCATCACATCCACGTTCTGGGGCCGACCGGAGTCGGTAAGAGCACTCTTCTCCTCAACCTCGCGCTCGATGACATCGAAGCGGGACGCGGAGTGGCCGTGGTCGACCCGAAGGGAGACCTTGTCAGCGCATTGCTCGAGCGCATCCCACGACCGCACTGGGACCGCGTACTGCTGATAGATCCATCGCTTCGTGAACAGCCCGTGGGTCTCAACGTTCTCGAATGCGACGACCCGGAGCTGCACGAGGTTGCATGCGACCAGCTGGTCACGATTTTCCGCAAGGCCTACGAGCGCTTCTGGGGGCCACGCACCGACGACATCCTGCGTGCCGCAGTCCTCACGCTACTGCTCCGTCCGGGCAGCAG
>JALZAL010000150.1 GCA_030948325.1 Candidatus Dormiibacterota bacterium | reverse complement strand
AGTCGGGCGCGTAGATCCCCGCGAACAGGCGCACCTTGATGCCCATACGTCCGGTCGGATCGAGCTGATGCAGAGTGGCAATCGCCAGGTCGATCGGGTTCCCATCTGGAATTGACGCGCCGGGTTCCGGCTGGATGTCGCTCCAATGGACGTTGACGACAAAACCTCCCATCACCGAGACATACGCGGGCGGTGGTGGGCCGGTGCGATCGAGGAGCCCTCCCAAGGGCGGCTTAAGGCTTGTCGGAATCACTGGAGTTGGCGTTGGCACTGTAGGAGTGGGGGATGGGGAAGGAGCCGGCTGTGCCTGGTGCCTCAAGGTGGCCACGAGAACCACCGCGGCAACCGTAGCGACAGCCAGGGCTCCGGCAATTGCGGCGAGGGTTCTGCGTGAGACGGGCATGGTCTAGAGATGTGCCGGAGGGAACGCCCACAGAAGGGCCACCAGCCCGACTGCGACGCACACGATAAGGGGCAGCAGGCCGATGCGCACAAAGTCGCTCCAACGATATCCGCCGAGACCCTGGACGATCATGTTCGTCTGGTAGCCGATCGGTGTGATGAACGACGCCGACGCGCCGATCAGGATCGCAATCACGAAAGATCGAAAGTTCAGGTGGGCCTGAGCGGCGGTCGCTGTTGCAATCGGGAACATGAGGATGGCGGCGGCGTTGTTGGTCACCAGCTGAGTGATGATCACTGTCGCCAGCAGCACCCCGGCGACGATGCCCGCCGGCCCGAATTGATGCAGCGCGCCGATCAGCAGCTTGGCGCACTCGGTTGCCAACCCGCTCGTGCCGACGGCGACTCCGATCGCAAAGCTCCCGCACAGCACGACGAGCACAGTCAGGTCAATCGCCCCTCGTGCTTCCCACGGCTTCATCACCCCGAACACGACCACCAGCCCGGCAGCTATGAGCGAAGCGACGAGAACGCTGGTGAAGCCCGAGATCACAGCGACGAGAAAGCCGGCGAGGATGAGGTTGACGACCAGGCTCTTCTGCCGCCGCACCGGGCCGGGGGCACCGTCGGGGCTGGCGACAAGGGCGAAAACCTTGCTCTCACCCGCGCGGCGCCGGAAGTCACGAGCCGCCAGCACGAGGAGGACGTCACCTGCGCGCAGCGGCATCTCGCCAAGCTTGCCCTGGAGGCTTTCGCCCGCCCTGTGGATGGCGACGACGGCTCCGTCGAATCGTGAGCGGAATCCAACTTCCTTCAAGGTCTTGCCGGCGAGCTCTGAATCACCCGCCACCACCGCTTCATAGAACTGGCGCCGCGGGCCGGACGTTACTGCAAACGTCGGATCGCCGATTGGTGCCAGGCCGGCGATGCGGTGCAGGTCGAGGATCCGATTGATGTTGCCGGTGAAAACCAGCCGATCCCCTTCGGCGAGCCGGTGCTCCGGGCCCACAGCCGCTGTTGTAGCTCCTTGATGGTTGACCTCGACCAGGTATACCCCGTCAAGGTGGCGGAGCCCTGCTTCGGCCACGCTCTTGCCCGCGAGCCCGCCGCCCGGCACCACCGACATCTCGACAGTGAACGCGCGGGGGTCGAAGAACCCTTCACTTGGAGCGGTGCGGTCTCTGGACAGCCACGGGCCCGTCAGGATCACCACCCCCAGCACGGCGACCGCGATGGCCAAACCGACGGGCACGGGCTCGAATAGGTACAGGGGATGGTGGTGGGAGGCCGTCAGGAGGCCCGAGATGACCACGTTGGTGGTCGTCCCGATCGCGGTGATCATGCCGCCCACAAGGATGGCCAGGTTCAGCGGCAGCAGGTACCAGGAGGGCCGCCGGCCGGTTCGGGACGCCCAGGTGGCAACTGGCGGTGCGCTCATGGCAGTCAGAGGGGTGTTGTAGATGAAGGCGGACATTCCGGCCACTGGCACCAGCAGGCGCGCCAGCTCGCCGCGCTCCGGCCGCCCCGACCTGGACGGTTGGGAGCTCAGGAGCCGTGCGGTTATCCCGTCGAGGGCCCCTGTGGCGTGCACAGCGCCTGCAAGGACGTAAAGGGCCGCGATTGTGACTGGGGCCTCATTCGAGAAGCCGGCCAGCGCCTGGGCTGTCGTGATGACGCCGGGGGCCACGAGGGCCACGACAGCCCCCATCACGGCGACCGGCGCCGAAAGCCGGTCGGTGGCCAGCACGAGGACCAGGATCAGGACCACGGCCAGGGTGTACCAGGCCTGCCAGCCCATCTCTCAGTCCTCGCGTCGGCGCGCTAGGACCCGGCGGGAGCCGCGGGGTCCTTGATCGACTCGAGAAAGCCTTCGGCGACGAGGTAGGCCAGGATTGTGTCGGCCGACTCCTCCGGTGTGAGGGTCGCGGTGTCGACGACCAGCTCGGCGTCATCCGGCTCCTCGTAAGGGTCTGAGACGCCGGTGAACTCCTTGACGAGCCCGGCTCGCGCCTTCGCGTACAGACCCTTGCGGTCGCGGCCCTCGCACACGTCGATCGACGTGGCCAGGTGCACGAGGACGAAGCCGCCGTTCGGCTCAACCATCGCTCGGACCTGCTTTCGGGTCGCGTCATAGGGCGCGATCGGGGCACAGATGGCGATCCCGCCCGCCTTGGTGATCTCGGCCGCGACGTAGCCGATGCGCCGGATGTTGAGATTGCGGTGCTCACGAGAGAACCCGAGCTCGGAGGAGAGGTTCTTGCGCACGAGGTCGCCGTCGAGGACGCTGAGGCTCCGACCGCCCATCTCGAGCAGCTTCACCTGGAGAATGTTGGCGATGGTGGACTTGCCTGCGCCGGAGAGGCCGGTGAAGAACACCGTGAACCCTTGCTGCAGGCGCGGCCTGTGGGTGCGCCGAAGCTCGCGCGCAACCTCAGGGTAGGTGAACCAATCCGGGAGCTCGGCGCCGGCCACCAGACGCTCTCGCAGCTCGGTACCCGAGATGTTCAGCGGCTTGAGGCCCGCCGGCACCTCGTTCTCCGGGAAGTACTCGCCACGCTCGGCGACGTATACCAGCATCGGGAAGGGAACCATGCCGATCCCGATCTCGTCCGCGTGCTGAGCGAGCACCTCCTGTGCTTCGTACGGTCCGTAGAACGGAGTTCCGTCGCGGTGCTTTCCAGGGCCTGCGTGGTCGCGGCCGACGATCAGGTGGGTGGCTCCGTAGTTCCTGCGAATGATCGCGTGCCACACGGCCTCGCGTGGTCCGCCCATCCTCATTGCAAGTGGAAGCAGCGACAGCATGGCCGTGCCTTCCGGGTACCGGCCGAGTAGCGCCTCGTAGCACCTGACGCGCGTGTAGTGGTCGACGTCGCCTGGTTTGGTCATACCGACGACCGGGTGGATCAAGATCTTTGCGTCGACGGTGGCGGCAGCGCGAAGCGTCAGCTCCTGGTGCGCGCGGTGCATCGGGTTTCGTGTCTGGAAGGCGACGACGCGATTCCACCCGCGCCTTGCGATCTCGGCGCGAACCTCGCGCGGAGTCATGCGCAGCTGCGTGAAGTCGTAGTGCGTGGGGAGCTGGATTCCTTCGACAGTCCCCCCGACGTATACGGGGTTGGTCCGCTTCAGCATTCCAACACCGGGGTGGTCGGGATCCGTGGTGCCGAACACCTGCTGTGCCTCTCCTTCTTGATCGGGCCGGAACATCTCCGACACATTGAGGACAGCCAGCATCACTCCCTCGGAGTCGCGCAATGCCAGCTTGTCGCCGGCCTTGAGCTTGGCCGCCATCTCCTCGGTGACGTCGAGCACGACCGGCATCGGCCACACAGAGCCGTCCGGCAGCCGCATCTTCGAGCAGACCGATTCGTAGGCCTCCTGGCCCATGAACCCACGCAGAGGCGAGAACGCGCCGTTGATAAGCAGCTCGAGGTCGCAGACCTGCCGGTCGCTGAGATCCCAGGATGGGAATGCCGCACTGGCGGCCTTCAGCTCGGCGGCGCGTTTTTCGGGAACAAGCAGATCAACGAGCTCGCCCCCATAGGCGGTCACGTCAGGCGACTCCAGCAATTTCGACACTTAAATTCCTCCCTCCCAAATAAAAGGCAGCTAGACCGTTGCCGGACTAGTGCCCGGCGCATAGCGTATCAAGCTATGGGCTCTTCCGCCGACCGTAGGCGATATCCGCGTATAGCGGCGCCGGTCTATTACCGGCCGGCAGGTCCTGGTTTCATGCATCACCAGCGCGCCACCAGGGACGTCAGCTTGGGCGGCATGCGTGTGTACAGCGATGACGAGATCAGCGTAGGCACCGCCCTCGAAATCGAGCTGCTGCTGAGCGAAGACACCATGACCCGTTGCTGGGCGAGGGTCGCGTGGGTCGAAAGGTTGCCGGAAAGCGCCGGAGCGACGTTCGACGTCGGTCTCGAGTTCGTCGACCTTGCCGACGAGGATCGAAGCGTGCTGAGAGCTGCGCTTGGGCTCGAGTAGCGCGGAAACCGAATCAGGCGCGGCGCCGGCGGCGGCGCATTACCCAGACCACAACCGCGACCACGACGAGCACAGCAACGACGATCACGGCGATCTCTTTGTTACGGGTTAGGTGTGTCGTGAACAGATACATGTGCGAACTCGTGAACAGATACATGCGAGAACTCCTGTTGATTCTGGTGGCAGCAGCTGGTTAGGTTCCCCCGGCGTTATGTGGCGACTGGCGTTTTGTGACGACGGATACCTCTAGTACCAATGTCCTTGGTGACTTCCGATAAGGAGGGTGGTATCAGCAACCCTTCGGCGTTAGGTTCAAAAGTGAGACGGCTTGCTGGAGAAAACTCCCTCCCAAAGGAACTGAACTGGCGGGCCGTCTCACTTGGAATTCTCAACGCGCCTGCTGACCGAATTGTTCACTTTTTCTTGAAAGTCTCCGGTTGGCGTCGCCTAAAACCCAAGGGTATCGTCTAAACCGGCCCTCGGACGGCGACATCCCCGTTTTAGAGAACGCGAGCGCTCACGCAACAGTTATGGGACAAATATCCTATGTCCCGGGGACGCTTCGCGCCTTGGCCCGAATCACCCCTCCGGCCTGCGATCATTGTCCCGGGTGGGAGAGGCTACCGCATTGGAGCCGGAAATCAGTTCTACGTCTAGTGTTCGAGTGCTGTACATCGCTGGCACCGGGCGCAGTGGAAGCACGCTGCTGGCCGGGACCCTCGGCCAGGTACCGGGCTTCTTCAACGCCGGCGAGGTTCGGTATATCTGGGAGCGCGGGCTGGTCGAGAACCGGCTGTGCGGGTGCGGCAGGCACTTCCAGGACTGTCCGGTTTGGCAGGAGATCCTGACTCGGGCGTTCGGCAGCAGGCTGCCCGACCCGCGCGTAATGCAGCGCGCCCAGTCGCGCCTGACGCGGCTTCGTCACCTGCCCGCGCTCATGCTGGGCCGCGACGGCGGAGGCGGGGCGTCGGTCCAGGCTTACCGGTCGGCTCTCGGCAGCCTGTATCGAGCCACCGCCACCGCCACCGGCAGCCAGGTGATCGTGGACCCTTCCAAGCTGCCCAGCTACGGGCGCGTGCTCAGCGCGCTCCCGGGCATCGACCTCTATGTGGTGCAGCTTGTCCGCGACCCGCGGGCGGCGGCCGGCTCGTGGGCAGGCGTGAAGGAGCAGCCCGACCGCGGAGTGCCCGGCACCATGCAGCGGCTGTCGCCCATGCACTCGGCCATGCTCTGGAATCTCTGGAACACGTCGGCCCGTGGCCTCCTGAAGCCGAAATCGGCGCGGTACATGACCCTCAAGTACGAGGACTTCGTCGCCGCCCCGCGCCGGACTGTGGAGAGGATCGTCGAAATGGTCGGCATGGCCGGCGCCGAGCTTCCCTTCCTCGATGCGTCCACGGTCGCGCTCGGGCCCAACCACACGGTTTCGGGCAACCCGGACCGCCTGCGCTCAGGTCCGGTCACGATCAAAACTGACGCCGGCAAGTCAAAGCAGCTGCGAGGCCGGGACAAGGCGATCGTCACCGCCCTCACGGTTCCCGTCCTGCTGCGCTTCGGTTACCCGCTTTCGCTGAGCGCCAAAGGCCGCCAGCCTGAGCGCATCGGCATCCAGCACCTGCCGGGGCCCCTGCGGACGTTGCGGCGGCTGCAGCGTCACTGGCGCTGGGGTCGCGCTGAGGGCTTCGGCCGGCTCGTGGAAGAGGATCAGCTCGACCCCCGCGCGCGCCTGGCCGTGGCTTCGAGGCGGCGCGAATGGCGGCGCCACAACCCCGTCGCGCCAGGGTCGACGACGCCCGTATTCCTGGTCGGGCTCCAGAGGTCGGGGACGAACATGGTCGCGCGCGCCCTCGAGGCGAATCCCGAGTTCGAGGTTCGCAACGAGAACGACGGCGCCGCCTTCGATCGTTTCAGGCTCCGGCCTCTCCCGGTAGTGCGCGACCTGGTCATGCAGTCTCAGCAGAGATTCACGGTGCTGAAGCCGCTCATCGACTCGCACCGTGTTGACGAGCTGCTTGCGGAGCTGGGCACCCCGAGCCCCGGCAAAGCGGTGTGGACGTACAGGTCGGTCGACGGCAGAGTGCGGTCGGCCGTTTCGAAGTTTGGTGACCAGAACCTCCAGGTCGTCAAGGCCATCGCACAGGGACGCGACGCCGATCTCTGGCAGGCGCAGCGTATCTCCGACAAGTCGCGCGAGTTCGTGCGCGCGCTGGACCTTGACTCTCTCACGCAGGAAGGGGCTTCTGCGGTGATCTGGTATCTCCGGAACACCTTGTACTTCGAGACGGGTCTCGACGCTCGCGACGACTGCATGCTCATCTCCTACGATCGGCTGCTCGACGACCCACAGCGCGAGGTGGGGAGGATCTGCGACTTCCTGGGTACGGACTTCCGGCCGGAGATGATCACAGGCATCGGCCGGAGGGGCGGTCCCAAGCAGGACGAGCTGCCCCTTGAACCGATGGTGCGGGCCCGCTGCAACGAGCTGGAGCGCCGGCTCGAGGAAGCTCTGGCGAGCGCGGTGGCGATTTGAGCACGCCCGTCCAGGCCAACCGACCGAGACGCTCTCTGCTGCGGCAGGCCGGGTCCACAAGCGTGATCGCGGGGCTGGCGGTGCTGACCGGGTTCCTGCTCGACATCGTGATCGCCGCCTCTTACGGCGCCGGCCCGATCACCGACTCGTTCTTCGTCGCTGCTCGACTGCCGCTTGGCATCGGCGCCCTTGCGGTCGCGGCCGCCAACCAGGCCCTCGTTCCTGCGTTCGCAGCTTCACTGAACAAGAGAAGCGAGCAGGCGACGTGGCGGCTTGCCTCGATCCTCATCACCTGCACCCTCATCGCGGGCGGCCTGCTCGTTGCGGCGGCGTACCTGCTCGCCCGGCCGCTGGTGGCCCTCACCGCTCCCGGGCTACCCGCACACGAAGCTCAGCTTGCGGCCGAGCTGATACCCGTCACCTTTGCGCTGGTCCCGCTCGTCACGTCGTCCGAGGTGCTGCGGGCGCTCCTCAACTCGCGGTTCTCGTTCGTGGTGCCGGCAGCCACCAACATCGCGCTTTCGGGAACCGCCGCTGCGGTGATCCTGCTTGGCCGCCACGACGCCCATGTCATCGCCTGGGCGTACCTGGCAGGGGGGACCGTCCAGCTCGCGTTCATCGCGGCGTTCGCGATCCGCAACGGTTTCCGCTTCCGCCCATCGCTGCGGCTGCGCGACGAGCACTTCCAGTCCGTCGCCCGACTGTCCGTGAGGCCGCTCGTGTCGGGAGCGCTGAACCCCGTGACCAGGGTGGCGGAGCAGATCTTCCTCTCCTTCATGCCGGCCGGTTCGATCACCATCGTCGCCTACGGCTATCGCCTGATCAGCGCGGTCGGCGGAACGATCTTCTTCAGATCTGTGATGGTGACTCTGCTGCCCAGACTTTCGGCCGTGGAGTCGAAGCCCGAGGAGCTCAACCGGCTGACCAGACAGGGAGTGCGCATCATGCTCGCCCTCTCGGTGCCGTTGACTGCATTCATCGCCGCCCTGGCAATCCCAGGCGCACTGGTCGTCTTCCAGCGGGGCCGCTTCTCGCGAGAGAACGCGCTGCTGCTTGGCGCGGTGATCGCGGTCTACGCCTTCAGCCTTGTCGGCTCGGGCATCCAGAGGGCACTGCTCGCACCGTTCTTTGCGCTGCTGGACACGAGGACGCCGCTCCGCAACACGATCTACGGGGTGGTTGCAAACCTGGTCCTTCTGCCCGCGGCGGTGGGCGCGATGATGCTTGCCAATGCGCCGCCGGTGATCGGGGTGGCTCTGGCCTACTCGCTGGCGCAGTACGTGAATGTCGCGCACGCCGCCTATCGCATACGCGCCGTTGCCGGCTCGCCGTGGCGTGGAATCGCGCCCGACGCCCTCAAGCTCGCGCTGGCGTCAGTGCTCAGCGCCGTCGCCATGGTCGCGACCGAGGCATGGCTCGGGCTTGACCGCCCCCGTCCCAGGCTGGAGGAGCTGGCCCTTCTGGTCGCCGTCGGACTGATCGGGCTGGTGGTGCTGGGAGTCGTCTACGGGTCGTTGACCACAGGGCGCGCGGGCCTGATCGGGCGGCTGCGCCGGATCATCGCCTCGACGACGCAGCCCGGGCCGATACCGGCCGAGGACGCCACGCGACCTGCGTTGCCACCTGAACCACAAACGAATTCAACTCAAACCACCCCAGGAGGAGGGAACTTGATGTCAGTACTCGGTCAGCGCGGCTTGGCTCCAAGCCGGCTCGGAATGGCGCTCTTCGGAATCGGAATCGCGGTGGTACTCGCAGTATCGATCGAGGCTGCCTACACCCTGGCCACGGGCGGCCCGAAGCTCATGCTCGTTATACCGATCGGAGTCTTAATCGGTCTGGCCATGGTGATCATCGGGCTGATCAACTTCCAGCTCTTCGTGTTCATCACCATCGCCATCCGGGCCAGCCTGGATGTCGCGCGGCCTGACCTCGGCAACAACGGGTCGGCTGGAATCGGAACGGCGTCGGCTTCAGGCCTCGACCCCGCAGGTGCGCTCGCGGTGATGTTCATGCTCGCTTCTCTCTTCTGGTTCATGGCGCGACGCATGGGCAAGGCGACATCCCCGCCCCCGTCGGTTCACCGCCTGGCGTTGATCGGCTTCGCCACGACAGGCTATCTCAGCGTGATCGCGTCGGCCAAGCCTCTGGTGAGCTTGCTCGAAGCAGTGCGCGTGTCCGCCGTCGCAGTGATGCTCACGGTGATGGAGATCCTGCTCGTCGACCGGGCGGCCATCAAGCGGCTGCTGCTGGCGATCTACATCTCGGGGATCCTTCCGGTCGGCCTCACTCTGTTCTTCCTGGTGCTGCACAAACCGCAGTTCACCAGTGGCGGCTTCGACCGCTACCAGGGGACGTTCTCGCAGCCGAACCCGTTCGCCATCTACCTGACCATGCTCATCGTCATGGGCGCCGCTCTCCTGCCGCACCTAACACCTCGGGTTCGCATCTTGATGGTGCTGTTCATGGCGGCCAGCATCGTGTGCCTGTATCACACCTACACGCGTAGCGCGTGGGTGGCGACCGTGATCGGAATCGTCGCGGTCGCGGTCATCGGTCGCCGAAAGGTGCTCGGTGCAACGCTCGTCGCCTGCCTGGTGGTAGGGCTGATCGCGGTCCCTACGATCAGCCAGCGTTTCGCAGACCTTGCCTCTGTAGCAGGGGGCACGTCAGTCAACGCGCAGGGAAACACCTCCAACTCGCTCGTGTGGCGCTTCTCCTACTGGAGCCAGGTGCTGCCGCTTGCGAACGACAACCCGATCACCGGTATCGGCCTGAAGATGAGCTCGTTCATGACCGACCAGGCGAAAGAGCCGCACAACGACTTCCTCCGCGCCTACGTGGAGACCGGAGTCGTCGGCGCTCTGGCTTACTTCGCTCTGCTGATCAGCATGATCATGGTCGCCCGGCAAGGCCTTCGAGAATCGGGACCTGGATTCGATCGCAGCATCGCGGTCGGCTTCGCCGGCTGCGTGATCGCCTTCGTGCTCATCAGCATCGTCTCCAATGTGATCACCGAGGTGATCGTGCTCTGGTACTACGTCGCATTCGCCGCGGCCGCGTATGCCATCACCAAGTTCCCGGCGTCGGAGCGCGAACCCGAGCCCGTGGTCAAGCCAAGCGGAACAGCCCGCCTGCTCCCCGCAAGGTCGTCCCCTCCGGCCTAGACGGTGCGCGTCCTGCATGTAAACAAGTTCCTGTACCGCCGTGGAGGCGCCGAGGCGTACATGTTCGACCTCGCCCAGCTCCAGACCGCCGCCGGCGACGAGGTTGCCTTCTTCGGCATGGATCATCCGGACAACGAGCCCATGCCCTATGCCCGTCACTTTCCAAGCTACGTGGAGTTCCAGCAGCCGTCGATGCCCCTGCGGTCCAAGATCAGGGCCTCGGGGCGGATGCTGTACTCGCGCAGTGCCGAGACCGGCATGGAGGCAGTCCTGGCCGACTTCCGGCCCCACGCCGTCCACCTTCACAACATCTACCACCAGCTCTCTCCATCGATCCTGCGGCCCCTGGCCAAGCGGGACCTGCCGAGCGTGATGACGCTTCACGACTACAAGCTCGCCTGCCCCACCTATCAGTTCCTGGACCACGGCCATCTGTGCCAGGCCTGTCTGGGCGGGCACTTCTATCACGCCACCACCCACCGCTGTAAGGACGGCTCGCTGGCGAACAGCTTGCTGGCGACTATCGAGTCGTACGCGCACGGGATCACCCACGCGTACTCACCAGTGAAGCTCTTCATCGCCCCGAGCCGCTTTCTGCGGGACCAGATGACTGCGGCGCGGGTCTTCCCGGAGCGGATGCGGCTGGTCAACCACTTCATCGATGCGGATTCGATCGAGCCGAAGACCGAGGCGGGGAGGGGATTCGTCTTCGCGGGACGCCTGTCCAACGAGAAGGGGGTGGACGTCCTGATCCAGGCGGTGGGAAGGGAGCCCGCTCTCACCCTCGACATCCTCGGCGAAGGGCCCGTGCGTCCAGCCCTGGAGCGCCTCGCAGCCGAGGTGGCGCCGGGCCGGGTCCGGTTTCGGGGCAGGCTGGACAAGGCTTCTGTCCACGCAGCCATGCGTTCCGCCGTTGCGGTGGTGGTGCCGTCGCGCTGGTACGAGAACCAGCCGGTAACGATCCTGGAGGCCTTCGCCTGCGGCGTTGCCGTCATCGGGACGTCACTCGGAGGGATACCCGAGCTCGTCAATCACGGCGTCAACGGCTACACCGTCCCGGCCGACGACCCGGCGGCCCTTGCCAAGCGCATGGGGGAGCTGCGTGACAACCTGAGGGACGAGCTCGAGATGGGCCGCGCAGCGCGTGCGCTCGTGGTGTCCGAGCACGCCCCGCAGCGCCACCTGGCGCGGATCTCAGAGCTCTACGGCGAGGCAGGCAGCAGGACCGGGGCGCTGGTCGGTTGAGCGGGACCTACCGGATCGCCTTCATCGGCACACGCGGGGTGCCGGCGGGGGAGGGGGGAGTGGAGCGTCACGTCGAAGAGCTGGGCGCGCGCCTGGCGGAGCGTGGCCACGACGTGACCGTGTACTGCCGCACCAACTACGTGCAGGGCCGGCCCCCCACCTACCGCGGCATGCACCTCCGATACGTGCCCAGCGTCGGGACCAAGAATCTCGACTTCATCGCCCACAGCGCGGCCTCGAGCGTGCTGGTGCTGCGGCGCCCGCCCGACATCGTGCATTTCCACGCCATCGGCTCGGCCCTGGTCGCTCCGCTCCCGAGGTACCTCTCACGATCGAAGATCGTGCTGACCGTCCACGGGCTCGACTACGCCCGCGCCAAATGGAGCGGCGTGGGCCGCGCCGCGCTCAAGGTGGCAGAGGGTTTCAGCGCCCGGGTACCGGACGCGACCATCGCAGTGTCGCGCGCGCTTGCGGATCACTACGCGACCAAGCTCGGCCGGAAGGCTGACTACATCCCCAACGGCATGCCGGAAGGGAACATCCGCCCGCTAGGTCCGATCGGGGCCAGGCTCGGGCTGGACGGCCACCCTTACTTTCTTTTTGTCGGCCGTCTGGTGCCCGAGAAGGCGCCGGATCTCATAGTCCGGGCGCTGGCTCAGTTGACAGGCGACGTGAGGCTGGTGATCGCCGGCAGCTCAGGCTTCACCGACGCATACGCTGACTCGATCCGGCGGCTGGCAGCCTCAGACCCCCGTGCGATCCTCGCCGGTGGCGTGTTCGGGGCCGAGCTGTCCGAGCTCTACTCGAACGCGGCTGCCTTCGTGCTGCCTTCAAGCCTCGAAGGGTTGCCGATGACGCTCCTGGAGGCGATTGCCCACCGGGCGCCGGTGATCGTGAGCGACATCCCTCCCCATCTCGAGGTCGTCGGGGGAGATGGAGCCGGTCACCACGTCGTCGCCCAGGGGAGCGTCGATGCCCTCGCCGCCGCCATGGCGGCTGTCCTCCAGCACAGCTCCCGCGAGAGGGAGGGCGCGGAGACGCTGTCCGGCCGCGTCGCTCAGCAGTACAGCTGGGAGGCGATCACGGCTGCTACGGAGCAGGTGTACGCGCGATTGCTGGAACCAACCGCATCCAAGCTGACGACGCAGGACTCCTCCGGGTCAGAGCTCTCCGTTTGAGGGCTTGACGGGGGCAGCGGGTTCCCCCGCTCCGCCTGGCCCAACGGGCGCGCCGACCGGTACGGGTGCTTTCGACACTCGCCGCCCACGCCCCCTCGCCATCATCGCTGTGGAGGCGAGCCCGCCCCCGGCCGCAGCGCCCAACGCGAGCGCTGGAACCGCAGGGCGGAGGAACTCCATGAAGACGATGAACGCAAGCGACAGGATGAGCGCTACACCGAACGCCACCCCGCCGTAGCGGAGCACCTCAGGAATCCTCGATACGTGACCGATCGACTTGACGATCACGGACCGTGGGTCGTGGTTGCTGGCGACGTTGGCGTTCACTGCAGCCAGGTCGACCTGGGCCTTGTTGTTGACCGACTCTGCAGACCTGCGAGCCTGGTCGAGCGTCTGAAAGGCGTCGACCACCACGGCGAGGTCGGTCAGTGCCTGTAACCTCTTTGCGACCTCAGGCTGCAGCCAGCGCACCCGCGCCTTGTCGTTGGCGCCCTGGGCCTGAGAGAGCTGGAGAAGGAGCTGCGAGTACTCCTGCGACGCGATCTTGTAGTCCACGTCGGGGAAGAGGGTGTGGTTCTTGGTCGTGAACGCGACGATGTCCGCGTTCGCCTTGTCCAGGGCGGCCTGGCTGTTTCGGCTCGCGCTTTCGGCGGCCGACAGCTGCGGACCCATCAGCGTGTCCAGCGAATCGGTGGCGGCAGCTGCGGCCACTGTTTCGACGTTGCCCTTGTTGGGCCCGGTGTAGGTGACGATGATGACGTTGCTGGACGCCGTGGCGGTGCCTGCGGTCAGGCCGGCGACGAGATTGGCCTTCGGCTCCCCGGTCTGGTTGTTGACCTGGTTTACGACCGGAGTGGAGGTAAGGATGTCCTTGTAGGTTGAGACGTACTGCGTGACGGCGCTGGTCGAGTAACCCTTGGCGCTCAGAGCGGGCACAACCACCGTCGCAGTGGCCTGGTACTTCTCAGGCTGGAGGTAGATGAAAATCCCTGTCAGGAGGGCGGCGGCGAGAGGAATGGCGATCGGAACCCATAGGCGCCGCCGAACTGCATAGAGATAGTCGGTTATGTTCAACTGCGAAAGCTCCCTCCCAATCCAATCAGAGCGGCGCTTGGCACGCCCGCATATGAATGGTAAGGCACAACGGTCCTGGCAGCAAGGGCAGAATGTACAACGTGGGAGGGACTGCAACGTCAATTTCGGCGCGTTTGACCCGGTTTCCACCTCTTTTCGTGGTCGGCGCCCCCCGATCGGGGACGAGCCTGGTGTACCGGGCTCTCAGCCTCCATCCTCAGGCGGCATACATGTCCAACTGGTTGCGCCGCCGTCCCGGCTGGCCGGCCCTGTCCCTCCTGAACCGCCTCCCGCGGTTCGCGCCGGGACTGCAGAACCGCTACTGGTTCGGTCCAGAGTCGAACGCTTACCGGTACGGCGCGCCCAGGCCCCTGACGGAGCGCCTGTTTCCGGCGCCGGTAGAGGGCGGCCCGGTGTTCGAGGCGTCCGGGATCGGCGAGCGCGACTCGAGGCCCAATGCCGAGCAGCTGGCCCGCCTCCAGGCAGCCTTCGCCGGGCTGACTCGTTACGGCGGCGGGGCGACCGTGGTGTCGAAGCGCATCACCAACAACCGCCACCTCGAGCTTCTCGCCGAGGTGTTTCCCAGTGCGCGCTTCGTATCGATCGTCCGCGATGGGCGTGCGGTGGCGTACTCGCTGTCCAGGGTCAACTGGTGGCAGGAGTACCAGGTCTGGTGGTTTGACGGCACGCCCCAGGAGTGGGAGGAGAGGGGCGGCGATCCATGGGAGCTTTGCGCCAGGGTCTGGGTGGAGGAGGTGCGGGTGATCGAGGCTGGACTGGCCGGTCTCGATCCTGAGCGGGTGCTCCGGATCTCGTACGAGGAGCTGGTGGCGGATCCGCTGGCCGGCCTTGGCCGCATCGGGCGCTTCGGAGGGCTGCCGGAGTCCGGCCGCTGGAACGACGCCCTCCGCCGCCTTCAGTATCCGAACCGAAATGAAGCCTGGCGCAAAAGCCTTGACCCCGAGCTAATCCGGCGCATCGAGAGCGTTGAAGGCCCCGAGTTGCGCCGGTACGGCTACATCTAATCCTTGGCGCGCTACGTCTTCGTTCTAGGCACGGGACGCTGTGGCTCGACCCTCGTCGAGGAGATCCTGGCGCGCCACCCCGACGCGGGCTTTCTCTCCAACCTCGAGGACCGATCGCCGGCCGGGGGCCTGGGGCGGCGCTGGAACAACCAGATCTACAGGTGGGTGCCGCCCTCGCGGACACGCAAGGGCCGCTTTCGGTTTGCGCCCTCGGAGGGATATCGCGTCCTCGACCGGGAGGTGTCGCCGATCCTGTCGAGACCCTTCCGCGACCTGACCGCCGCCGACGCGACACCCTGGCTGGCGGCACGGATGCGGAGCTTCTTCGACCGGCGGGCGGAGGCCCAGGGCCGTCAGGTGTTCCTGCACAAGTTCACCGGCTGGCCACGCGCAGGCTTGCTTGCAGCCGTCTTCCCCGAGGCGAAGTTCATTCACGTGGTTCGCGACGGGCGGGCGGTTGCCAACTCCTGGCTGCAGATGGAATGGTGGGAGGGGTTCAACGGACCTGACCACTGGCAGTGGGGACCTTTGCCGGCCGCCTACGCGAAGGAATGGCATCGCGAGGGGGATTCCTTCCCGGTCCTCGCCGGGCTCTTGTGGAAGCTACTCGTCGACGCCCACGACGCCGCCGAAGCTTCCGTAGCGCCTTCGAGCTGGCTCGAGGTCCGCTACGAGGATCTGATCGCGTCTCCTCGTGATGCATTCGCGAGAATGCTCGCCTACTCGGGCCTCCCTGCCGACCAGAGGTTCAGCAAGGCGCTGGCTGAGGTCAAGTTCGATTCCGGCAGGAGCGACGCCTTCCGTCGTGACCTTGGCGCCGAGACCGTGGCGACTCTGACCAGAACCCTAGCCGGCCACCTTCGGCAGCGCGGCTACCCCTTGGACGACGCGGCTCAGTAGGCTCCGTTGCGTGACAGGAGCGCCGGCACGGTACGCGCGATGATCTGGAGGTCCAGAACGAAAGACCAGTTCTGGACATAGAACAGGTCGTACCGGATGTAGTCCTCGAATGCGAGCTCGTGCCGGCCGCTGACCTGCCACAGGCCGGTCAGTCCAGGCTTCGCATTCAGGCGCAATGCCACCTCCGGCGACCAACTCTCCCTTTCCGACGGCAGGGCCGGCCTCGGCCCGACGAGGCTCATCTCGCCGAGGAGGACGTTGACCAGCTGAGGAATCTCGTCCAGGCCCAGCCTGCGAAGGTGGCGGCCGATTGGCGTGATGCGAGGGTCACGCCGCATCTTGAACAGGGATCCGTCAGCTTCGTTCGCCCTTATCAAGGCTTGCCTGAGCTGCTCGGCGTCTTTGACCATGGTCCGGAACTTGTACATCGTGAAGGGCACGCCGCCCTCGCCAACGCGCGTCTGGGAAAAGATGATCGGACCTTCGCCGGACATCCGAATGGCGATTGCGATCACGATCATCGCCGGTAGGCCGATGATGAGACCGACGATTGAAAGCGTGAGATCGAGGGTTCGCTTCATGACCAGCTCGAACTGTGAGCGCCGCACTCGTTCGACCGCCAGCATCGCCATTCCGTCCACCGAGCGCACAACTACCCTCGAGGCGCCCAGGTGGGGGAGGCCCAGGGAGGTTCGGATCCGCACCGCGAGCCCAGTCAGGGCGGCGTCGGCGTGGATGAGGCTTTCTGCCCCAGTGCCCGAGCCTGCAACGAAGATCGCTGCGATATCTCGATCAATGACAGTCTGCCTGAGACTGTCCATGGTTCCGACTACGGGCAGGGTATCCACTTTTCCCTCAGTCGGGCCGACGAAGCCGAGAACCTCGTAGCCGAGATGGCGCTTCTTGGCAAGGACCCTCGCCAGCGTCCGGGCCTCGTTGCCGACACCGACCACCATCGTGCGCAGGCCGATCCAGTGAACCTCGTTCAGGATCTGGCTGAGCCGGAGCATCATGAAACGCTCCCATACGATCAGCACAGTCGAAACGAGAAGCAGGATCGCAAGGAAGCTCCTGTGGAGGTCGTGGCTGACGCCGAAGGCCACCAGGATCATCACGAAGATGCTCACGGTGATCGCGCCGAGCAGGCGGGGAAGTCGCAGGGTGGGCTCAAGCACCTGGTCGCGGCTGTACATCCCAAATGCGAAGAACACAATCAGCCAGCATGGGATGGTAGCCAGGATCACGGGATCGATCTTGCCCAGGAACGCCGGGTCGGGCAGCAGGTTGCGGCGCTCCGCTCGGGCCGCCGTATACGAGAAGGTGACCATCAACAGGTCAAGCAGGACGGTTAACGCGACGATCACCAGCGCCCGCCGGGCGACCACGTTGCGGCTAGGAAGTTTGGTCTGGCTCGGCACGGCCGAACCTAAGACCTCGTCCCTCGAGATCTCTAGCGCCACTGTCTTAAGCTCCCTCCCAAGTCAAAAACCCCTCGGCGTAAGCGTTTACGCCGTGTTTACAACTTTGACAGGCAGCAGCGTAACTCGTGAATGGGACATTTGTCGGCCTGGAAGTCCGTGAGGACTAGTGCTAGAGCTCGACAAGCCCCTTTCGGACGGCGTACAGGACGGCCTGGGACCGATCAACGACTTTGACCTTCTCGTAGATGTTGCTGATGTGGTTCCGGACCGTCTTGTCACTGATCTTGATCCGGTGGGCTATCTGCTTGTTGGCAAGCCCGCTGGCAAGAAGGGTCAGGATCTCGATCTCCCGAGGGGTCAGGTTGTCGTAGTAGGCACGGGTTGGGCCGCTGTTGGTGAGCATGTCGACCACCCGGTTGGCGGCGGCCCCGGTGACCACCCGCTGGCCGGCATGGACGGCGATGATGCTCGAGATCAAGGCCTCCGGCTCGGCGTCCTTGAGGATGTAGGCGTTTGCCCCGGCCTGGAGGGCCTGGAGGACGTGGCGATCGGTCTCGAACGCAGTGAGCATGAGGATCCGGATCGTCGGCACGGCCGCCAGGATCCGGCGGGTTGCCTCAACACCGTCCAGGTTCGGCATGCGGATGTCCATGAGGACGACGTCCGGCCGAAGCTCGATGGCGCGCTGGACCGCGATCAGTCCGTCGCCGACATGTGCAATGACTTTGAGCCTGGGGTCACGGTCGAGCAGCTCGACGAGGGCCCGCCGGAACAGTGCCTGGTCGTCAGCGACCAGGAGACGGATCTGGGGAGTCGAAACCGGGTCCACCTCTGCGTCGGTACGGGCGTAGGCGCTCACAGTCCCAAGATCCCACGAGGCATCGTGACAGTGAGCTTGCCGCCGCCGCGGCGGCGGTTGGACACAGCTGTCCATGCGCCAAGGAGGACGGCCCTCTCCTGGATGCCGACCAGGCCAAACCCGGGCTGCAGCCCATCTGTGAGGTTGGGATAACCGCGGCCGTCGTCCGCAACGCTGAGGACACCCCAGTCCCTGTTGGCCGGCAGGTCGAAGCGAACCAGGACCGACCTGGCGCCGCTGTGTCGGTCGACGTTGTTCAGCGCCTCCTGCACGATCCTGCGCAGGTTGAGGGCGGTTTCAGCGGGCATCGCCTGCGGCCAGGTCCTGCTCACTGACAGGTGCACGCGAAGGCCCGTTCGCTCGGCGAACCTCCGAACGAATCCACGACGAAGGCTCCCGGCGAAGTCGAGCTCGACGCCGGGTAGGCCCCGCTGCCCGTACAGCACCGTGCGCACGTTGGCGAGGACAAACCGCAGCTGTTCCTCCAGGAGGGCGATTTCCGCGAGGACACTCTGCCGGCCGACCTGAGCCACGCGGAAGCGCTCGAGGTCTAGCAGCATTGTCGAAAGCTCACCGGCAACTCCGTCGTGGAGCTCCCGGGCTAAATGAGCGGTCGACGGTCCCCCATCAAAAGACGGCTGGGTATGCACGGACGCAGCAAACAACGTTTCATGATCGACGGCCTGAGCCACGACTCCCTCCCAATGACGCTCCCGTACGGTCGGTTTTTACTGACCCGTACAGCTACCGGGTTGTCCCGGTTGCGACATAGTGTGAACCTTTCGCACGCAAAAAGGTTGAGAGATTGACAAAATCTTTTCCGGCGCCGTCCTCATGAGGACGACCTGATCGTCTCCAGGACGGTTCCAGCCAGCTCCGGGCGACAAATCAGAAGGTCGGGTTGCCAGGCCGGATAGCGGTTGTAGAGGAGGGGCGAGCCGTCGACTCGCGAAGCGTGCAGCCCGGCTGCCAGCGCGACCGCGACCGGGGCGGCCGAGTCCCATTCGTACTGACCACCGGCGTGCAGGTAGACGTCCGCCTCGCCCCGGAGGACGGC
>JALZAL010000128.1 GCA_030948325.1 Candidatus Dormiibacterota bacterium | reverse complement strand
GCATCGGTCCATTCGCGGGCCCGCTTGTAATCAGCCATCCCCTCGCCAGTCCCGATCAGGTTGCAGTAGATGATGCCGGTCGTCATGGCCTGCAGCTCGCCGGATAGCGCCGCCACCGCCGCCTCATCGAGCAGCACCATTCCTTCATCGACTTGACCGCGCGCGACGAGGGCGCGTCCCTGGTCTTGCAGGCCGAGCGCCATCAGGTCTGGGTCACCGAATTGGGTGCCGATGGCCAGCGTCTTTAACGCAAGCTCCAGCGCGCGTTCGTAGTCACCATCAGCCTCCAGCGCGATCACCGCCTGGAGTCGCGAAAGATGGCCATGTTCGACGCCGATTGGCTCGTCTTTGAGAAGTCGTTCGGCGCGACTGAGCCAGGCCTTCCCGACCGCTGAGGCATGTTGTTCGAATTGACCCTTGGCCAGGGCAAGCGCGAGGAGCGCGGCCCGCCGCGGATGGCCGGTCTCGAGATGGAGGGGGTACGCCCGTTCCCGGGCGCTGATGCATTCGACGGCGTGCCCGCTCCACCAGGCGGCGTAGCCAAGTGCCTCGAGGTCGTCGGCGTTCAGACCCCCGGCTTGGTCGGCCGCCGTCAGGAGCTCGAAGGCCTCTCGCCATGCGTTGCGGCGAACTGCACCGCGCCCTGCTTCCAGCGCGTTAACGATATTGACCTGGGCCATCTTCCCGCCTCGACGGTGCCAGACATTGTCCCACAGGGATTTAGGTGTATGTTTTCTGACGTGCCGGATCCGAAGGTCGATCGACTGCTTCGTGTGCCGCTCTTCGCCGCAATCCCGAAACGCGACCTCGAGTTCGTGGCGAGTCGCGTCGACGAGGTCAGTCTCAAGCCCGGTCAAACGCTGATCCGCGAGGGACAACCGACCGAGGCCTTCTTCATCCTCGAGAGCGGGCACGTGCAGGTCACCCGTGCTGGTAAGCCGGCGGCCCGGCTCGGTCCGGGCGACTTCTTCGGCGAGATCGGCATGTTGGACCGTGGACCGGCCACCGCGACCGTGGTCACGGACGGTCCGGTCGAGGCCATGGTGCTCAGCCACTCCCAGTTCCGCGATGCCATCAAAGGAAATGACAGCCTGGCGCTCCAGGTGATCGCGGCGATGGCGCAGCGGCTACGCGCCAACGAGAGCAGCTAGCCAACGATCCTCTCGCCAGCGTTGAAGAGATGAGCACGCCGCCAACTCGTGTGCTGCTGATGCGGCACGCGGACGTCGAGAATCCGCAGGGGGTGATCTACGGCCACCTTCCCGGCTTTGGGCTGAGCCAGCTTGGCCGGGCACAGGCGGCCGCCGTTGGGCAGTCGCTGCGCGAGATTGGCGTACGCCGAATCGTGCATAGTCCGCTCGACCGCGCCCGCGAAACTGCTGAGATCATCAACGCGCAGCTGCCAGCCCCGGTGCCGCTCACCCCGGAGCCCGCCCTGCGCGAAGCCGAGTTCGGCCGCTATTTGCAGGGCGTGCGCCGCTGGCAGATTCCGATTCGACGGCCGCGCTTCTTTGCGCACAAGCTCCGCCGCGGAAGCCTACCTGGCGATGAATCGATCGAGACGCTTGGCCGGCGCGTGCTGGATGTTGCCAACAGAGTCGCCCGCGAGCACCCCGGCGAGGTGTCGCTCCTGGTGAGCCATGCCGACCCATTGCAGGCGGCCTGGATCCTCCTGGACGGCCGCCCGCAAACCGAGCGCGAGATGTACCACAAGCAGGTCGGGAAGGCGTCGATCCTCGAGCTCGACGTCGAGGGAGACCGTGTCGTTTCGACCCGCTACACGCCGTCGCCTAAAGTCGTTTCGGTCTAGGGGCGGCTCAGCTGGCCTCGGCGAGGGCGTCCGTGAACTGGCTGTTGTAGAGCGTGTTGTAGAACCCGCGCCGGCGGAGCAGCTCGGCATGGCTCCCCTGCTCAACGATTTGACCCTGGTCCATGACGACGATGCTGTCCGCATTACGGATCGTTGACAGCCGGTGCGCTATCACGAAGCTGGTCCGGCCCTGCCGGAGCCGCGCCATCGCGTGCTGGATGAGGACCTCGGTTCGCGTGTCGACGCTGCTCGTCGCCTCGTCGAGGATGAGCACGGTCGGATCCCGCAGGAAGGCACGCGCGATGGTGAGCAGCTGTTTCTGCCCGGCGGAGATGTTGGAGGCATCATCGGTCAGCGCGGTGTCGTATCCGTCGGGCAGCGTCCGGACGAACTGGTCTACGTAGGCGGCCTGCGCGGCGGCCACGATCTCCTCGTTGCTCGCTTCGACCTTCCCATAGCCGATGTTGTCGCGGATGGTGCCGGAGAAGAGCCAGGTGTCCTGGAGCACCATGCCGAAGACCCGCCGCACGTCGTCGCGGCGGACGTCGCGCGTGTTGACGCCATCGAGGCAGATGCGGCCCTCGTCGATGTCGTAGAAGCGCATCAGCAGATTGACGATGGTCGTCTTGCCGGCTCCGGTCGGCCCGACGATCGCGATCGTCTGCCCCGGCCGCACCTCGAGATTGAAGTCGGTGATGAGCGGCTTCTCTGGCTCGTAGCGGAATGACACGTGCTCAAGGGCGACCTCGCCCTTCGGGTCGCGCAGCTCGGCGCGAGCCTGGTCAGGCGTCTCCTCCTCGGCGTCGAGAAACTCGAAGACGCGCTCGGCGGACGCCAGGCCGGACTGCAGGAGGTTCAACTGGCCGGCGAGCTGCGTGATCGGCATCGTGAACTGGCGCGAGTACTGGATGAAGGCCTGCACGTCGCCCAACGTGATCGAACCGGTCGCCACACGGTATCCGCCGACGGCCGCGATCACGACGTAGTTCACGTTGCCGAGGAAGGCCATCGCCGGCATGATGATGCCGCTCAGGAACTGGGCCCGAAAGCTAGCCTCGTAGAGCGCTTCGTTCTGCTGATTGAACTCCTCGATCGCCTTGCGGCGGCGGCCGAAGACCTGAACCAGCGCGTGTCCCGTGTGCACCTGCTCCACCTGGCCGTTGAGCGCCCCGGTGCGGGCCCATTGCGCGGCGAAATGCTTCTGCGAGCGGCGGGCGACCATCAAGGTGACGACGATCGAGAGCGGGACAGTGACCAGGGCGACCGCCGCGAGCAAGGGACTGATCCAGACCATGACGGCCAGCACGCCGACGATGGTCAGAGTCGAAGTGAGGAACTGGCTCATGCCCTGCTGCAAGGTGGTGGTGATGTTGTCGATGTCGTTGGTGACCCGGCTGAGCATGTCGCCGTGGGCGTGGCTGTCGAAGTATTTCAATGGGAGGCGGGCCAGTTTCGCTTCGGCATCGCGGCGCAACCCGTAGACAGTGCGCTGCGCCACCCCGGCCATGATGTACGACAGCAGCCAGGTCAGTCCCGAGGCCAGGAGATAGACGAGCGCGGCAAGCGCGAGGATCTGACCGAGCTGGGTGAAGTCGATGCCGCGACCCGGCACCACGTTGGCGCCCGATACCAGGTCGGCGATCTGGCCATGCCCCTGCGCACGAAGGGCGGCGACCGCCTGCTGCTTGCTGATTCCGGCGGGCAGGCTCTTGCCGATGACGCCATCGAAGATCACGTTTGTGGCGTTGCCGATGATCTTGGGCCCGATCACGGTGCCGGCCACACTGCCCAGCGCCAGGATGGCGGAGATCGTGATCGGCGTCCGCTCTGGTCGAAGACGGGCAAGGAGTTGGCGCAGCGTCTTGCCAAGATCCTTCGTCTTCTGCGGTGGCAGCATCCCGCCGAAGCCGCCGGGTCCGCCGCCAAATCCTCCGCGCGCCGGCGGCCGCCCGCCGACGTTGCGCGCCATCATGCGACCGCCTCCTCGCCGAGCTGGGAGGCGACGATCTCGCGGTAGGCCTCGGTGGTGGACATCAGCTCTTGATGCGTCCCGACGCCAACGATCCGTCCCGCGTCGAGGACGATGATCTGGTCGGCGGAGAGGATGGTGCTGACCCGCTGCGCCACGATCACGACCGCGGCGTCACGCGCCTCCGGTTTCAGGGCCGAGCGCAACCGGGCGTCGGTCCCGGCATCGAGCGCCGAGAAGCAATCGTCGAACAGGTAGAGGGGCGGTCGCCTGACGAGCGCCCGCGCGATGGCGAGCCGCTGACGCTGGCCACCGGAGAGGTTGGTCCCGCCCTGGTCCACGGCTGCCTGGAGCTTCTCCGGCATCGCGGCGACGAAATCCTTCGCCTGCGCCACCTCGAGCGCGTGCCAGAGCTCGGCCTCGGTCGCGTCGTGCTTGCCGAATCGCAGGTTGTCGGCAATCGTGCCCCGGAACAGATAGGCCTGCTG
>JALZAL010000115.1 GCA_030948325.1 Candidatus Dormiibacterota bacterium | reverse complement strand
GAATTGAGGCGCGGCGACAATCATGTTGATCCTGGTGATTAGGGTCTCTTTGTGCTCGGGCAAATACTCAAAGACTTCCTTATAGTGCGGATAGTGCGCCCTGAGTTTCGTGGAGTCGAATTAATGGGAATGGCATGCTGCTGTCCGACGAGGAGGACAGCATGGCGCGAAGCGGCTACCCAGCGGAGTTTCGGCGAAGGGTTCTTGATTTGCTGGCGGCGGGTCGAGGCGTTGGTGAGGTCGCCCGCGACCTGGGCATCAGCGCTCAGGCGGTGTATAACTGGCGACGCCAGGAGCGTATCGACCGGGGACTCGAGGCTGGACTGACCTCGGGCGAGCGTGCTGAGCTGCAGGCGGCCCGGCGGCGCATCCGAGAACTGGAAGCCGAGCTCGCCATCCACCGCAAGGCAGCGGAGCTGCTGAAAGGGTCCACAAGCCCAAAAGGCGGTGCGCGGTCGTCGATGTGATGGCCGCGCAGGGCCTGTCCGTGCAACTCGCCTGTCGTGTGCTCGCGGTGTCCGAGTCCGGCTATTACGCCAGACGCTCGCGGGCGCCCTCAGCTCGCAGCATCCGACACGCCTGGCTCACCGAGGTGATCCGTCAGGTGCACGCCGCGTCCCGAGGCACCTACGGCATCCGCCGCGTCCATGCCGATCTGACCCTCGGACACGGCATCGCCGTGGGCCACCAAGCCGTCGAACTGCTGATGCGACGCGGGGGAATCCAGGGGATCTCGGGGCGGCCTCGCTTTCGGCGGATCCCCGGCATGGCCACCGCCGGCGATCGCGTCGAGCGCCAGTTTCATCGCGACGAACCGAATCAGCTCTGGGTCACCGACATCACCGAGCATCCGACCAGAGAAGGCAAGGTGTACTGCGCCGTGGTCCTCGACACCTGGTCGCGTCGCGTGGTCGGGTGGTCGATCGACTCCACGCCCAGCACCGCGTTGGTCACCAACGCGCTCGGTATGGCCATTGACCAGCGTCGGCCGAATCGCGAGACCATCATTCACAGTGACCAGGGCACGCAGTTCAGCTCTTGGGCGTTCACCCGACGCGCCCTCGACTCCGGACTATTGCCGTCGATGGGCTCCGTCGGTGATTGTTTCGACAATGCGGTCATGGAATCGCTCTGGAGCCGAATGCAGGTCGAGTTACTCGACCGCAAGCGTTGGAGCACCCGGCTGGAATTGGCCAACGCTATCTTCGAATACCTCGAAATCTTTCACAATCGTCGGCGCCGGCATTCATCATTGCGTATGCTCACACCCATCGAGTTCGAGGCTCGGCATCAACCAACACCGGCAGCGTGAGTCCAAGAATCCGGCTCCATCGAAGTCAGGACACCCCTACTCCATTCTTGGAGAAGATGGAGCGCGGGAGGTCGTTGGCAAGAGCGCCTTTATCGCAGGCGTAGCCCATAAATAAGCAACAGGGCTGGGAGCACGACGGCAACCACAATCAGTGCGATGCCCACAGGGAGAACGATGGCAAGGCGCAGTGGCAACGGGAGCCTAAGCATTAGTCGTGTGACCTCTCGCCATACCCGACTCTCAAGCGCCCGGTAAAACCAGTTTGATTGGCTCATGCTATGCCCAGTTCAGCGCGGGTCTTGGCCGGATGACTCCATCCGATCAGGAAGGTCACATGTGGTGGCGGCGTGGAGATGATCAGCCAGCGTTCCCTAGCTATTGTCGACGAATTTGTAACGCGGAAGGTCTGCGGGTCGCGGTCGTACACAAAGGCGTTCAGCGCCGCGTCAGCGGCGAGAGTAGCCCAAAGGTTGACGTTCTTAGGGGTCGGTTCGCTGTTCCCGAGCGCGACGCGAACATCGATCTCCTCGGCGACGATCTCCCTCAATAGTTCGAAGCAATTTTCGGATTCCGGATCAAGCCTGAGCAACTCCTGGTCTGATGGCATACGCAATGATGGCGCATACCCGCACCTGAGCACATAGTGCCGTGGCAAAGACCTCGGCTGAGGCTCGAAGGGAGAGGCGACCCCGCTGCTGAACTGGCAAGTCGCTGGAAACCCTAGTATCTGGGAGCCAGGCTAGCGCCAGTCAAAACTAGTGACCCATACCTTCCGCGATCGTCTTCCCTGGTCGCGGTTAGCCAGATCACGATTGAGGCCGCCCTCACGGCAGCCGCGACAGGCACGCAGCGAAGTTCAAGCAGCCGTGGGTGGCGACGTGCTGGGATCGGGCACTTGAGGGGTCAGTCAGCCACTAATCCGCGCCCAACCGGTGGGTCAGGAACGCCTGGAGGTGGCTGCCCGCTGCCGACCTCGCATTGTTGGCGTGCCCTTGCCTCTACGATGACCTGACTGGGGTGACCGGCCAACGCTGAACGCTTTTCCCAGGCCTCTCTGGCGGACTTTAGGGCAACCTGCGGCAGGTTGAGCGCTTCGCCCGCAGCTCTGATCTTCTGGCCAATCGTATCCAGGCGCAGCCGCTGCACCTCACGGTGGGCTGTGACTACCGCTGCGGCGAGTCGAGAGGCAGCAGGCTCGGAGATCGTGGTTAGGGGACTGTCGCCTAGCGTCGTGCGGAGAATCTCGAGGATCTGAACGATAGCGGCGGGTGTGTCTTTCTTAAGCGCAGGAGCCATCTCGTCGCCGATCTTCTCGAGCACGTGGCAGTAGCGAAGGAGCACCTCCTGCCAATCCTGATTGTTGAACGCGAGCAGTTCGGCAAGCTGGGCCTGGCTCCACAAGGCAAGCAGATCCCCGATGGCAGGGACCTCTCCCACCATGGCCTCGATAGCACGGAGGTTGGTGGCGGTCTGCGTAGTGAACGGTCCGATAAGAGCCGGCATGATTGCGGCCGAGGCTCCCCACTCGCCAGTCTCCACGACCACATCTGGACCCTGGCCGGGCACGGCCTGTTCGAGCCGTTCCCAGCGAATTTCTCGAACGACCCCAGGTACTAATGGGTTGCTCGCGAAGCAAATTGCTCCAAGGCATCTAGCGAACCGAAGGCGGGCTGCTTCACGTAAGTCGAGCTCGTCGCCTTCGACGATCGTGGTAATGCCGTGCTGCGCTTCGAACTTGATGTGGGGCGGGGAGGCCATGACGCTGGTTCCTGAGAATCCCGGTGCCGGCATTAGGAACAAGGGACTTGATACGTCGGGCGTTGACTGTCGGCGATCCAACGGCGCGATCGTGCAGTCCAGCAGAGTAGACGGTTCGGTGGGAAGCTGATCCGCGATGATCAGGCCAGAGACTCGCCAGCGTGGCACCGGCTCCTACCTCTCCATTAGGCCCCGGGGGCCAGGGCCACCTGCCGGCGGTTCATCGCCATCAGGGCCGGACGCCCTCGACCCGAGTCTATTCTGACGGGAGCGCTCGAGGATCCGCTGGCGACGGGATTAATTGTCACGGCTGCTCCGACGCTCCGAACATCACTCGAAATGTCTCCCGCTCAGGAAGGTAAACCTCTTCGGGGCCAATGTTGCAAAGGATACGGCCCGCAAACACCTGCGTAATCGCGCACCATGACGCCTCAACAGCGGCCATCTGGCGATCCAAATTGCTCACCGGTTGAGGGGTAGGCTCTACCGCGTTGCGGCGGATCCAGGCTGCCCGTGCCGCCGGGCGGTTACCGTCAAACCACCATATCGACACACCGTTCGATGCCAGCTCGGAGACGCTAGAGAGCCAGGTGACCGGGAATCCCCAGTCGATGACCACCGACCGCGCGTCAGCCGCGGCGGAAAATTCCTCGAAGGATCGGTGTCTGAGAATCGCGCCAAAGGCGGCTTCGAGACCAGCGACCTCTTGACGCTGACCTGAGTGATCGATATCAAGGTGGGCCCAGCCATGCGACGCGAGCCACCGTGCAAAGTGCGATTTGCCTGATCCTGGAATCCCGCTAACCAGCGCGATCCTGGGACCAATCACGAGTGGCTTCGGATAAGCGGCATTACCTGAGGAGTTCCGTCATCAGCACATTGACCTGCTCAAACCCAGCAAGTCCCAGCCGGGTAAGCGCTTCCGCCTGGTCGTGAAGTTCCTGACTGCCGGTTTCGTGACCCTGCAGATCCGCAAGCCGCTGTCGGAGTGAAAGCTACGGCTGCGGTGAGCTCCTCATTGACCTTGCTCATCGATGGCGGAGCGGATATGCCGTAGAGCTGGCCGGTGGCTTGCTCAGCGGCCTCGTCCATCTGGCGAAGCGCTAGCTTGCACTCGCGGAGATCGCCGCCGACTTGGCAGAGCTCATCGATAGCTCCTTTCGCCAACATCACCGGCCTGACAGCAGCGAGGGCAGCGCTTTGGTATCGGAACGCGTCCGACGCTTGATCTGGCGGAATCGTGATCGCCGCTTCGCCGCATCGGGCATCGGACCTACCTGTCAAAAGCTATGGCTACCGGCCGACTCTGCGAATGTGCACCAGCCGACCGTCTGCGTCGAGGGTGCCGTCGAAGCGAAATGCTCCGGCTCGTGCCGTGACAGCCCAACCTGTGGCCGTCTTTTCGACGGACTCCATAATCGGGTGCTCCTTCAACTTGAATGATCTGATTAGCGAATCGCCGAACATGTGCCATGCTGATTCAGCCGTTTCGGGTTGGCCACGTTGTAGGTGGCCGCGGATCAGCGAGGACAGGCTGGCCCGGATGGCCTCGACCGTCAAACCAGACCCCACGCCGGCAGCATAGGCAATGAAGATGTCCTGGACCTGGATTCCAGTGGCTCCCCAATTGCCGAGGCTTCGCCGCTCCTCGAGCACGAAATAGGAAGGCGCAACCAAACCAACCGCGTAGTCGGCCAGCTGCTCTGGCGAGACGCCGTCGTCGGAACTGAGCACAACCTCGACGGCCTCACTCAGTTCGCCAGTGCCCAAGGGAAACTCGTCCGCCCGGACAAGCGCTACGTGTTGAACATCCGGCGGACCCAACTTCGGCCCACTCGATTCGGACACGCGATCCACCTCCTCAGCAGGTGATCTGCCTGCGACCGAGACCACTTCGGCCGTCCAAACGAGGCTCAGGCTACGGTATGACGATGCTGCATGCGTCGCACACGTACAAAGCATCCCGCGTACCTCGTTCGTAAACTCTCAACTGGACTCCGCAAATCGGACATTGCGCTGGTTGTCCCTGAGCCTCCATATCACGATGAAGCCAGTAGTAACTGCGATGGACCGCCTCGAGTCCTGCCCGCACTTCGCGACCTCGGACATTCATTGCGCTTATCGGATCCTCTAGCTCTTTCTGCGCCCATGCCTCATATTCCTGCGAATCCAGCCAAAGCGCCTCGATCGCAAGGGCGACCCCAGCCCATTTGGCAATGGCGTCTGCCAACGCCGGCGGTAATTTGATTCGCTCAGGAGCGACCTCGCCCTGACACATGAGGCACCTGATGACGTTCGGATCAAGGGCAGCCAGGAGAATGAGTGGAGGACGGCCTTCGCAACGGCAGACTTCGTCATCTGGTGTCTTTCCAGGCTCCAGGTACCTTAACTTCTGGTACGGATCAGCGACTTCTGGCTTGTCCATTGTTGGAGGGGTCGATTATCCCAGACATCCTCGCGCCGTACGCCTCGCGCTGGGCTTCTTTAGCTGGGAGGCCGCTGAATGGTACGGAAGAAAATCTTCTTCAATTTTGAATCCTTTATGTCGGGAAGCTGGGTATCGAAAGGGCCCCGCGGCAGCTCGCCAAATGCCTTCTTCGCGATGTCCTCCCACATTTCAATGAGCCCGTCCCAGGCGTGGTTCGACCGGGACCTAGCCACTCCCGAATGGCATCTTTTCGCAATTCCATTTGAAGCCTTTGCGCCCGAGGTCTTCATATTTGCCGGCGCAGTAGGGTGCATATTGGCTCTATCCTCGTACAATGCGGGCTTCGATCCGACCCAACTCGGGTCACCATAGGCTGGCACCTGTGAATACAACGCTCGATCTTCCGGGTTTCCACGCTACTTTGGGTTCACAAGCCACGCACCAGCTGTGTTCTGAGTGTCTGGAAGCCCCGCTAGGCTTCGCCATCTTCATTGACCGCTCTAGATGGGTCGGTCAATGAAGCGCTACGGCTGGACCGTTCCATTGACGATGATCGTGACAGCCGCCGGCCTCTTTGTGTACGGGGCATTCTTGATCGTCTGGGGCCGGCCTGCCTTACTTGTCTGGGGGAACCTCGCGGTCGGGGTACTATCGTGTGTTCTTGCGCTTAGGACATTCCGGCGTTGGCAGAGAATACCGAAAAGAACAAGTTACAAGTCAGGATCGAGTGCAGGCCCCGCAGAGGACATTCATTGAGAATGGGAAGCGGAGCAATATATTCGTCGGCCCGAAGATAATGGCAGCGGGTCCTTACCTCTTGACCGGCACCTGTCCGATAGACAGCGCGGGGCTACTAATACGCGCCTGCACAATGTGCTTTTTGATTGTTGGCAGGCGGCAGCGATCATGACTCCGGACCAACGAAAAGCGACGCGCCGCATTTGGCTAGTAATTTCGATCGGCTGCATTGTGGCAGGGTTTCTTCGTGCCATTACCAGCGTAATTGAGGGGAATCGGGCCGCAGTGCTTTTCGGCGGTGCCCTTATGGCGGCCGGTGTCTTCAGCATTTGGTTTTCGCGGCGCCGTTTCCAATGAGCTAACTCACTCGGTCCGGAGTAGTGCAACCCCGGCCGGCGAGCTTAGGTGGAGCAGCGGATGGTTCCCAGCAAGTGGTGTTCGCAACTCGCTCTAACGAGCCCCTCGCTTCCTAACCACAAGGTAGACGGCCGCCTCCTCGAGTCTCATGCGTCCTCTTCCGGTTTCTTGAAAACGACCCCGCCCATCGACGAGGTTCTGGCTTGCTGATTCTCAAGGCTGCGTTCGCATTCAGTAACGAGGAACGGAAGCCGCAGGGCGACGAAGTTACTCCATTGCTGGGCATCGCCTCTCGTCGCGTAGCGAAACCAGACATCTGTATGGGCCGGAGAAGTCTCGTCCACCAGCCTGAAGCTGCTCAAGTAGGTTGCGCGCAAGAATTCCGGCAGCCCATTCAGAATCGATGCGGATGGGCCAGGCAGCGAGGCGATAACCGCGTTGTTGATGCGAATAACTTCGCGCCGAGATTGATCATCAAGCAGTCTCCACTTACGGTCCCGCAAGCTCGTATGGCGGCCGGGGTTCTGGGCGGTGAATTCGACAATGAACTTTCCGCCCGTTTGCTTGTCGAAGCCGAACTGCGTGACCTGGAACCAGAAGGTCAAGTGCACCGGAGTTGCATCCCTAACCCAGCCGCGCATGATCGTCATTCCCGGTTTGAAACCGAGCTGGGTGGCAACGGGCCGGACCGCCTTGGACCAGAGCCCTCGGGCCTCGGCAGCCTGGACGACATCGAGAGCCTGCCTGGTCATATGCGCAGGAGCCGGACCAGGTCGTGGTGGGCATCGAGACCGACCGCGGGCTGCTGGTGGGCGCGTTGCTGGCCGCGGGCTACCAGGTCTACGCGATCAACCCGTTGGCCGCCAGCCGCTACCGCGAACGCCACGTGACGTCTGGCGCGAAATCGGATCCGGGCGATGCCAAGGTGCTGGCCGACTTGGTGCGGACCGATCGCCACAACCACCGGCCGGTGGCCGGCGACTCGGAGCTGGCGGTGTCGCTGCAAGTGCTGGCCCGCGCCCACCAGAACTTGATCTGGAGCCGGCAACGGCTCGTCAACCAGCTGCGCAACAATCTGCGAGCGCCCAATCTGGGTTAGATGCGCGTCGACTCTACAAGTTCCCCTCTCCCAGCAGCGCGTGGCGCCGATCGCAGGCGCAGTGCTACACCTTGAGCCGTCGTCCGAATCCATCTACTCCTTAAAGAGTGGCGGCGTTTTCATGTGTCCTCCCAAGAGCCGTCTTGCGATCGTGTTCGGCGCGCTCTACTTTCTAAAGTGCCGGTTTTGACGCATGTCTTGTTACATCCACTCTTGAAAGGGCCGGTTTCGGCGCGCGATTTTGGACATGGGCATGCCGCTACCTCTTATAGGGCGGATTCTGGGCCGGCTTTTGGGACAGCCGCCTCAGAAACCGCTTCCGGCCACTAAGATTCGGTGAGGGCCTTCGAGCTAGGACAATCAGGGGAACCGATTGGAGTCGGCCGGTGTAAGTATTGACAGTAGGTGTAAATTTTCGGCCACCCAAATGACGAACAGAAGCGCCGATAGGCCCCTCCTGCTCTGCACGATCGCAGTTGTACTCATAGCTTCGGCGTGTACTGGAACCACCAAAACCGGGGGACTGACCGGGTCGCCGTCAAGTGCTCAGTCAAACTGGCCTGCGCCGCCAGGCGCAACCCGAGTCGCAGGCGGTTGCGGCTCGACGCAACTCTATCGAGGTGGCTTCCCAGACTGGCTTGCGCCGACGGCCCGGGATCTGACAGGCATGAGTGAAGTTCCTTACGCGCTTTCGAGCTCCTCCACTGCGGCAGGCTTCGTATTGAGTTACCCGCTCAAGGCTGGAGTCCAGGATGCGAAGATTCTGTGGGTCATCGCTAGCCCTCGACGTGGCGCGCCTCTCCACCTCGAAGTGCATCCTCGCGGTTCCTCAACGCCTCTCGTCAGCGAGTCGCTACCGGGCAACGCCTCGCCTGGGGAGATATATCCGGACGGAGCCACGATCCCATCCGCGGGCTGCTGGCATTTCACCCTCCACTGGGCGACGGGTCACGCAGAACTTGACCTTTCGTACAGCTGATGGTCAGATCGAACGTCGCACGTGTTGGGATGGTGGAAAGGGGGAGAGAGGGTCATAGCCCGTGGCGGAAACTATTCGAACAAGAGGATTGCCACGTCGAAAAGACTGCCTACTCGCCTCGTAGAGCATCCGCGGCGGAGAGTCGGTACGCCTGCAGACATGGACCAATGACAGCGAGACCTACGGTCACGAGGGGCGCGAGCATTCCGATGGCGGC
>JALZAL010000097.1 GCA_030948325.1 Candidatus Dormiibacterota bacterium | reverse complement strand
CAGCTCGGGAGGTTCCCGACCCGGTTGTTACCCGGACGAAATGTTGTTGTTCAGCCGGAACAGGTTCTGCGGGTCGTACTTCTGCTTGATCTCTCGCAGCCGTGGGAGGTTCTCGCCGAAAGCTGCTTCTACAGCGGCGGAGGCGTCTGGTTCATCGCCCCCAAAGTTGAGGTAGGTGCCGCTGCTGAAGCGCTGGGCTTCGTCGATGGTCTCGCGTACCCACGAGATCTCGGCCTGATCGTGATCGGGCTCGACCCAGTTGCCGTCGACGCTGAGCATGTAGGGGGCGCTGCGGTCGCCGAACGCAGTCTCCGTGACACCGACCCGGCTCGTCGCCCCACCCATGAGCGGGACGTGCAAGAGGGTGAGAGGCGAGAGCCGAGAGCGCGCGCGCTTCACGACCAAATCGATCGCGTCGTCGTTGAGCGCCTGCAGGTACGTCGATTTCCAGTAGCTGGCGATTTCGCCCTTCGGGAAGAACGGGTCAAAGGCGGCCTGGAACATGCGGTACGGCATCTCCCCGCTGAGGTCGGCGAGTGGCGTAGCGAACTCGCGGATTGGTTGGAGGAGCGTTTCCCCTTCGTCGGCGCTCCCCGCGTACAGGGCACCGAGGATCAGCACCTCCTGGTTGTGCACCGCCGGCGGAAGGCTCGGGTCCTCAGGCATCGACCAGAACACGGCGCGGGAGGTCACCTCGTCGGGCACGGTCTCGGTCCACGCGCGCCACGCCCGCATGACATCGTCGGCGGCGTCGACGCCGTAGATCGGAGCCGCGGCCATGACAATCGGGCCGAGCTCGTGCGCGGCGAACTCGAATGCGGTCACGACGCCAAAGTTGCCGCCCCCGCCCCGGAGCGCCCAGAAGAGGTCCTCATGCTGGGATCCACTCACGCGGAGCAACTGCCCATCAGCCGTGACGATCTCGGCCCCGAGCAGGTTGTCGCAGGCGAGGCCCCATTTGCGGTGGAGCCATCCGATGCCGCCGCCCAGCGTGAGCCCGGCCACCCCGGTGGTCGACACGATGCCGCCACGCGCATCATTTCGGCAGACGACCGGCGCCGCCGTTGGCAGCGGGACGTCAGCGGAACTCGAGCTCGAGGTCGCCGTTCGCAGAGCTAGCAGCTGATCCCTATCCATTGTCTTTCCAGGCGGGTTCTCAGCAAGGCCAAATCGAGCTAGCCGTAGCCCGAGCGTTAACCCGACGACTCATCCAAGCCGGGCGGCCGCGATCCGACGGCCGCCTGCCAAGCGGCCGCCGCACCCCGTTCGGCGACAAGTCGAGACACCGCGGCACCGACGCCCAGTGAGATCGACCACACAAGCGCGTCGCGCCATCGGACGTGTCGTGAGGCAGGGTTGCTCGGCGGATCCTCATGGCGACTCATGCGCCACAAGGCCGTCATGACCTTGCGGCAACCGGCGGCCGCCACTCCGCCCGCAACAAGCGCAGACAATTCCCAAAGGCGGCGCTTCATCGCGTTAATGGAGTCGGTCCTTCACCCGTTCGGCGGCCTTCTTCGTCTTCGCCTTCGCCTTATCGGTCTTCCCTTTGGTCCTGAGCGACCGGTTGCCTGTAGCCCGCCCGGTCGACTCTTTCGCCTTGCCCTTCGCTTGCTGAGCGGCGTTGCGCGCTTTGTTGCGGACCTCACCCATAACGACTCGCTCCTCGTTGTCCGATTTGTTGGGCTTGCTGTTATGCGCGCCGCACGAGATAGATGATCAAGAGAACCACGGCGATGAGCACCAGGGTTCCTAAGCCGATGTACATCGGACCCCCTTCTCGTCCCGCCTTCCCGGTACGCACTGACGCGAAACCACGAGGAATGAAAACGCCGGGCACTGGTACGGACACGCAGGAAGAGACATCGAGGAACTAAGGCGCTCACCAGCGAGCGGTCCGACGCGAGTCGCGTGGGCCATAGCCCCGTCGCTGGCGGCCATCCTTCGCGTTCCGTCCTGCCGCGTGCCGCTGCAAGGGTCGCCCGCTGACCTTCTTCAGTGCTCTCGCGCCGTTCGATCCCGGACAGCCCGCCCGCAACTCGTCTAGCTGCCGAGCATCAACCTGCGTTTCGCACATTGTTCCCCGCCGGCCTGTCTCGTTCGTTCAGGTCGGACGGTGCTGGTCGATGACAAGCCGCGCGATCGGCTGGGCTCGGCGCGCCGCATCGGTGTCGCCCTCGGCAGCCGAGATGATCGAGCCCTTCATGAGAATGTGCCATGACCGTGCGAAGGAGTCCGGGTCCCGTAGCCCGGCCTCCTGGGCGAGGCCGCGTACGACGGAGCGGATGTTCTCGAGTTGCCTGATGCTCTCCCCGCCTGCGGGGTGCTCCGGACCCATCTCGAGCAGCACGTTGATGAAAGAGCAGGCTTCGAAGTCGTCGCGGTGGAACCACTCGTCGAACAGGTCGAAGATGGCGAGCAGCTGCCCTTCGGGCGTCTTGGCGCGCCGCCGGGCCTGTTGCTCGACCCACTCGCGGGTCCAGCGCGTTTCGCGACGCTCGAGAAACGCGAGCACGAGCTCGTCCTTGGTCCGGAAATGCCGATAGAGCGTCGCCTTGGCGACGTTGGCGCGCGCGATCACCTCGTCCACACCGACGTCGCGGATGCCGCGGCGCGAGAAGAGCTCGTACGCCGTGGTGACCAGGCGTTCCCGCGCGCCGGTTTCGTCAGGATTGGGTTTGGCCGTCGATCGTCTGGGCATGCTCAAACCGTACCATTGGACAGACCTGTCTGTCTCTGATAGACCGTCCAACACCAACCAGTAGGAGAGAGCCATCACATGGATAAGGACAGTGGACCGAAGGCCGGTGCTGAAGGCGTCGTCGAAGACATCAAGGGCAAGGCCAAGGAAGTCATTGGCAAGGTGACCGGCCGCGGCGACGTCGAAGCCGAAGGCGAGGCCCAACAGGACAAGGCGAGTTCCGAGCGCGACGTGGCAGAGCACGAAGCGAAGGCCGAGGCTGCTCGGGCGGCGGCGACCAAGAAGGAAGCGGAGCAGCGGCTACACCAAGAGCGACAAAACTGAGGCCCGCAACATAGCGGCGTACAGCATGCCCTGACCCGGTGGGGTCAGGGCATTGTCGCGCCGACCCCGGGGCGCTGATCCGGCGCGTGGATGAGCTCCTCCCAAATTGGTCGTCGGCAACACGCGCCGCTTCACCGAGGCGCTCTTACAACCGCTCGTTCCGGCGATTCAGGGCTATTTCACGACGATGCCGCGCCGTCCGAGCGCCTCTTCCGCGTCGGACGCGGAACTCAGAGGTCGGCCGCCTCTTCCGGGCCAAGGTTGACCCACTCCAAGGATCGCGGTCGGTGCACGGCCACCGCGACGCGACGACGAGACCTGTCACATGGGCCACTGACCCACAGGGAACCACGGTTCCAGATCGGACGGTCGCATTGTCGAGGTGGGGCAAGCGAGCGGTTCCTCGGGAAAGTCAAGGTCGTGGCTGGGTGAACGTGTAGCCCTGGGATTGAAGCTGGCTGATGATCGCGGGCAGCGCGACGACAGTGTTGGATCGATCGCCGCCTCCGTCGTGCATCAACACGACACCCCCAGCCCGTACTTTGGTGACGACGCGCTCAACGATGCTGAGGGCAGGTGGACGCGCGAAATCGCGCGGGTCCACCGACCATTCGAGTACTCGGAGACCTTGTTGGTGGGCGGTGTCGATGGCAGCCTGGTTGAGCGCTGCGTACGGCGGCCGCATGAGGGTGAGGGTCTGTCCCGTGACGATGCGGCAGTAAGCGACGGGACCCGAGATCTGGCCGCCGAGTTGATCGGCGGGAACGCGATCAAGGTACGGATGCGTCTCGGTGTGGTCACAGAGCATGTGACCTTGAGCGCGGATCGCATCGAGAAGCTCGGGATGTTGTCTGGCGGCGTGGCCGATCACACAGAAAGTCGCCTTGACCCCGAATTGCCGGAGGATCGCGAGGACCTGTGGGGTGTACGTCGGATCGGGGCCGTCATCGAAGGTCAGGGCGACCACCATCCCGGGCACGCGCCTTGCGGCGATCGGCGCGCGCACGACCGTCTGGGAGGCAACCTCGCCACTTTGGACGCCCACCACGGCATTGGCC
>JALZAL010000083.1 GCA_030948325.1 Candidatus Dormiibacterota bacterium | reverse complement strand
CACATGGACGGATCAGAGAAGTGAACCCCTTAGTTAGCGGACTGTGTCATGCGATATCTACGGTGACGCCTACCTTATCGGCTCATACCGCATCGCCACCGCCCCTGAGCTGAACTCCAGCCGGCTCACGAGCCTCAAGTCGATATGCTTCGATAGCCCCTCGAACAACGTTGGCCCGTGGCCCGCGAGCCTGGGATGCACTACGAACTCGTATTCATCGATCAATCCCAGCTCCGTCAACGCCAGTGGGAGCTTTACACCTCCCACGAACAGTCCCTTGCCCGACTCTCGCTTGAGTTGCTGGACGGCCTTGGCCATATCCCCGCGCACGAGTTCCGCGTTCCAATCTACCTGCTCGAGGGTGCTCGACACGACGTACTTCTTTGCCGCGTTGATCGTCTGGGTGAAGGGTTCCATCCAATCAGGTCTCGCTCCCGTCGGCGCCGGCGGCCGCCACGCTGATTCCATCATTTCGTAAGTCACCCGGCCAAAGAGAAGGGCATCGGCCTGCTTGAGGTTCTCGACGGCGTGACGATGCAAGTCTTCGTCCGCAGGGATTGCACGATGATCGCAGCACCCGTCCAATGTGACGTTGATGGAGTACCGAAGGGGTCGCATTTCGCAAGAGTACCGCCGATGGGGTACACCGGAGCCAGCCTGTCCGTGACTGGCTGGCCCACAAGAAACGCTGCCCGCTGGCACCTGCACTTCACCCCGACCAGCTCGTCATGGCTCAACCTCGTCGAGGCTGGTTCTCCGTGCTCAGCCGCAAAGCCTTGACCAACACCAGCTTCACCTCCGTCGCCGAACTCGAAACCCGGATCGACTGCTGGGTCTCCCGCTGGAACGACAACCCCGAGCCCCTCGTCTGGACCAAACCCACCAACGAGAATCCTCGACAAAGTCGCCCGCGGACAAGCCACCCTCGACCGGATCACCAAATTCGCGACACACCACTAGGCCTCGCGCGCGACCTCCCTCCACAGGGTCCACATTCCCCGCGCGTCGCTCGGGAGGCGCTTTCGCCCGATGGCCACCATTATTAGGAAGTAGAGCGCGCCGCAGGTCAGCATCACCACTGCCGGACCCAGCGGGCTTCTGTTGAGCGGACTGTCGACGGTTTCATAAGTCCGGCCGCCGGTATACAGGGTGGTGATCCTTCCCCGGTACAGCTTGGTCTCGACAGTAGAGGAGGGAAAGGTGGGCTCGGGCTGCAGCGGATACGCGGCGTAGATGGTCAGCGGGCGGGAGCCGCTGGCGGTGGCGACCGTAACTTGCTCGGTCCAGCTTCCCCCGCGACCCCATTGGTAACTGGCGGATTCGACGGTGACTCGCTCGATCCGGTAGCAATTGGTGCTCATGGGACTGCCTGAGCACATCGGCGCCGACCGGTACCCAGCTTCTGTCCTGAGGCCCAAGGGCATAAGCGCCACTCCGGCAATAACTAAAGCAAGGGGCAAGCCAACGACGAACAGGAAAATAACGACCAGGCAAGCGCGGACGATCCAGCGTGCTGCCCAGCGGCTCCATTTCGGACTTTGCTGGAGCAGTGCCTGCGAAGACTCGTCCAGTTCCACTTGCCCGGCCGAGATTGAGCGCTTTTCCGGTAGGCGGATCTGTTCGTCGAATGAGAGTGCCGCGTCCCGCAACGACATCGCCTCATGTAGGGCCGACGGGCCCTCGCCCGATGGCCCGACAGCGTGATAGACGGTACCAAACAACAGGTAGAGTCGATACGCACCTCGAGTCGTCGACTGCAGGGTAAGGCAGCCGGTCCGTCGTTCGGCTTTGAGGTGCTCGAGCAGCCCGGCCGCGTCCTGGGCATCGGAGGAACTGGAGTCGATCATCGTCTCCGCTCTATGACGACACAGCGCGACAGATCTGGTGTCGGATCGTTAAAACGTGGCGGTCAGCCTCGCAGACTCCCGTCTGTCTCGCCTGCAATCTCGTAAAAAGCCGGTGGCAACTTCGCCAAGCACGAAGCCTCTCGTCTAGCAACAATCCCGTCTTCAGTGACTCCCACGAATGAGGCGATCCAGCAAGCAACCGGCATCGTCATCTAACTGCCCGCGCCAGTCCTTTGCCTGGCCTCCCACTCGGCCGCGGCGAGAAACAGGACACCCCAACCGACAGCCACCGCTCCCCAAGCATGACCCACCGCTCCCGGAGCATCGGGGAAGACAACGGACGCCATTCCGACGACGATGGCCGCGACCCCCGCGCTGCGTGCCGGAATTGTCCACCCGTGTGTCTTCAGCGCGGCGAGCAATCCAACGAACACGATAGCGATGGCCGCGGCTGCCATTTCTGCAAAACGATCGGCGTGGTGAGGGGGACCAACGAACTGGCGCGCCTGCACAAGCATGCTCACGGCGTAACCGGTCGCTGGGATAGCGCCGAGCAGCGAGATTGCAGCCAGGGCCGGGCTAACACCCGCTCCCGGCTTGAAGAATTCGCGACGGGCCGGATGAAGCGCTACAAGGATCGCCACGGCGACCAGGAAGAGCAGCGACTCCTGCAAAGGCTCTTGCCGCCCACCGATCAATGCCGTGATCAGGAAGGTAAGAATCCCGAGGACCGCCTGCTGCACTCCAGCGATCCTCCGCGCAGGCGCCCGCAGCTGGGCCAGTAGCCCCACAGTGATGATGATCCCAGCGAGCGCGCCATGACTGAGCTCGCTGACCGGGGTGGACACCCCAAAGGATTGTTCGAACCACCCGATGATGAGGACGGTTAGCCCGAAGAAACCGATTCCAAACGCCGCTGAGAGGATGGCAGCCCAGGCGAAGAATGCGATACGGCGGACCGAGGACG
>JALZAL010000010.1 GCA_030948325.1 Candidatus Dormiibacterota bacterium | reverse complement strand
CGGTCATGCCGACGATGTGGCCGTGCTTTTGCAGGATGTCGACGATGTGGAACTTGTGCTCCGGGAACACCTGCGCGAAGCCGTCGGCCTTCTCCACCAATGCGGTCTCCTCCGCGCTCTCCTTCTTCTTGGAGTCGCCGAGGTCGCCCGCATCGAGGATGTGGCTGCCCATGCCCAGCTTCTTGGCGGTTTCCTGGGCGATGGCGAGGGCGTCGCCGGTCACCATCTTGACCTTCACGCCCATCTTTTCCGCGGTCGCGACCGTTTCTTTGGCGTCGTCGCGCGGCGGATCGAAGAGGGGCAAGACACCCTGGAATTGCCACTTGCCGTCAGCGTCGGCCCGGGCCACGCCCAGGGCGCGAAAGCCCCGGGTCGCGAAATCGCCGACCGCTTTGTCGACCGCGGTCTTGATCTGTGCGGCGTTGCCCGCCAGCGCGAGGATGACCTGCGGCGCGCCCTTCGTCACCTTGAACGACTTTCCGTCGGGGCCTTCGACGGAAGCTTCGGTGCGCTTGTGCACTGGATCGAACGGCTGGAAGTGAACGACTTTGTAGGGCTTCAACGCCTGGTCGTCCTTCAGGCCGGCGAGGACGGCGAGATCGATGGTGTCGTTGTCGTCGGCGCGCGAGGCCAGCGCCGCGTCGAGGATCACCTGGGCGGAATCGATGCCTTCGAGGCTGAAGGGGTCGCCGAGCGACAGTTTGTTTTGCGTCAGGGTGCCGGTCTTGTCGGCGCACAGCACATCGACGCCGGCAAGCTCCTCGATCGCCACCAGCTTGCTCACGATGGCCTGCTTCTTGGCCAGCAGGCGGGCGCCGACGGCCATCGTCACCGACAGCACCGTCGGCATGGCCACGGGAATCGCGGCCACGGTCAGAACCAGGGCGAATTGCAGGGTGGTGAAAAGCTCATCCCCGCGATAGATCGCCACTCCAATGATCATCGCCACGAGCACCGCGGCGAGGAGGATCAGGTAGTTGCCGATCTTCAGCACCGCCTTTTGGAAGTGGCTGACCGTGACCGCCGTCTCCACCAGTTGCGCCGTCTTGCCGAAGTAGGTGTGGGTGCCGGTGGCGTAGACCAGGGCGCCGACTTCGCCACGACGAACGATGGAGCCGGAAAAGACGGCGTCTCCGGGCTTGCGCGTAGCTGGCAGGGATTCGCCGGTCAGCGCTGATTCGTCCACATCGATGGCGTCGCCGTCGAGCAGCCGCGCGTCGGCCGGCACGATGTCGCCCAGGCGCAGGCGGATGGCATCACCGGGCACCAGCTCACGCGCGGCGGGGTTGATCCACTTGCCGTCGCGCCGGACCCGGGCCTTGATCGCCAGCTTGGCCTTGAGCGCGGCGATGGCGTTTCCCGCCTGGTGCTCTTCCCAGAAGCCGATCGCGCCGTTGGCGACCAGCAATAGCAGGATGATGAAGAAGTCGGGCCAGTGCCGGACCACGCCGGACAGGATCACCGCAGCCTCGATCATCCAAGGGATGGGTCCCCAGAAATAGCTGAGGAATTTCAGGAGGGCATTGCTCTTCTTCTCCTCGAGCTCGTTGGGCCCGTACTGGCTCAGGCGCTTTTGCGCTTCCGCCTGGGTGAGGCCATCCGCAGAAGAACCGAGCTTTTCTTCCACCTCCGCCATCGGCAGCGTTTTCAATTCGTCCTTGGGCGCCGGCTTCGCTCCTGGCTTGGCGTGGGGCTTGATACCAGGCTTGGCCTCGACATCAGACTCGGTGTCTGCCTTCGTATCAGGCTTGGCGTCCGCCTTGGCATCGGGCCCAGCCTTGGCGTCGGGATTCGGCTCGGCGTTCTCGGGCGGCGTAGCGGTGGCGGTTTTCATTTGAAGTCTTTCATGGCTCGATGCAGTTTCAGAGGCGGCGCCATCGCGCGACACCCTCTTCGGGCACTTGTAGCCGTTGGCCCACGTTATGGCGCCACTACGGATCCGAGGATCGCTTCGAAATCGGCAGCCTTCAGGCTGGCGCCGCCGACCAGCGCACCGCCGACTTCGGGCAGCGCCAGAATCGCGCGCGCGTTCGTAGTGAAAAGAGAAGTTGTCACAAACGTGCAGGCAAAGATGTCACTCTGCCGGTCTCGGACAGCGGAGCTGCCCGTCAAGCCGCGCGGAGCCTTGAGACCTGCTGTTTGCGAAGCAAAGATGTCACTGCGCCAGCCGCTCCGCCTCGCGAAGCAAACATGTCACTGCAGTGGGCGCGAACGCCGACAAGCCGACGAGCCGTCAAGCCAACATCGATCGCGTGATGGCGACTCGTTCTCTGAGGTTCATGCGTCGGCGTGCTTGAAAGCCAGCTGACGCCGCGCACGCCAAGTAGCTGCGACAGCATGGGCATCGGAAGGGCGCATCGAGAAGCTGCGCGTCGAGGCGATACGCCGGCGAGCTTGCGCAATTTCGGCAGCGCGAGCGCAGGGCGCAGCGATGCACCGGACAGAGGCTATGTCGCTCGACCTGGTGGATGACGCCGTGATAGCCGGAAGCGAGACATCGGGGACAGTACCGGAACGAGCCCTCACCTCCGTCGTCAGTCTCTCGTCGCATCCCCGCGAGAACGCTGCTGCGCCTGACCCTCAACAGCCGAGCGACGACACGATGGTCCACCTGAGTTGGATTCGGCTCGAGTCCTTCGTACGGGTCCGTGGCGCCGAAGCCGATCTGGGCCACCACGGCAGCGCCGGAGAGACGATTCGCACGCACGAACTTCCAGAGCATGCCGAGAATCGACTCATAGGGTTCGAGCCAGCGTGCATAAAAGACATACCCGAACCGCGGGCTGAGGACACGTTCATCGAACGTCAGGATGGGAAGCGAGGCCATGGCGCCTCATGCGTACGCGGCGATGAAGCCTTCACTGACCGCTTGGCGGGACTGGATGTAGCCGCAGTTGCGGGCTGCCAAGTTCCACAGCGCCAGCTCGGGACAGTAGCTTGCCGAGTCCCGCAACTCGCTCTCCTTCAACACGATCTCGACCGCACGCGCGAAGGACTCCATCGGGATCTCCAGCTCACCCGACAAGCCGTGCCGATGGTGTAGCTGCTCGAATGATCCCCACAGCGCGTCGGCGTCGTTGCTCAACCGATAGCCGGCGGCTGTTGCCTTAGGCAGATAGAACCGGGTAAAGCTCCAATCACTCCCGCGGGGGTAGTTCGTCTCGTCGTAGCCAACCAGGCAAGTGGCGACATCGCGCACGTTGCGGATACCGAAGAACGCGAGCTCCTCGACCATCAGGCGCGCCACGATCTGGGTCTTGTGGGCCTGTTGCAGCGCGGTCTTCACCGCCAGCAGCTCCTGCTGGCCGACGAGAAACGTGAAGAGCCTGATCTGCAGGCGGTCGAGATGATCGTGGACGTCGCGCAGCCACTCGTACTCGTTCTCGTCGTAGCGCTGGGCCTCGTCGCAGAACAGCACAACCGTGCCGCTGCCGTTGCGCGAGCATGCCTCCTTGATCTTGTTGATCAGGCGAAGTCGCTTGGTGGCATTGGTGCCGCTTGCGGGATCCGGGTAACCAACGGCCTCAAGCAGGTTCGCAAAGAACGGTCCTTCGGCGTGCCGTGGCTTGTGTTCGGCTTGCGCGTGGTACGTCGTGATCTTCGGATGCTTCTCGGCCAGGAGCAGCCTCAGGTACTCGATGGCGCGGGTCTTGCCAATGCGCGAAGGCCCGTAGGCGAGCGCGCCGGTGATGTGGTACCGCAGGCACCGGTCGATCAAGTCCGAGAAGGCCTGAATCGCCGGCGTGGCGATTCGATAGTTGCCGGTCTCGATCGGATGGAGCGCCGGATCGATAGGACGCGTTGACGACTCAGGGTGTGGTTGTTTGCTCATGTCGGCGTCCCCCTCAGCGGCCTCCGGCGTACCCGGTGCCGATGCTCAGGCGTTGCGGCTCCACGCGCCGCGCCGGCGCAGCAGATTGGGCGGCGCTCAGCCCACCTGGGGCTGGCTGCAGCGCGGAGAAGCTGGTTGGCGCCGCCTGCAGCGTTCGCAACGCATGCGCGAGATCGCTCGCCGCGCGACGCGTGCGCTTGGCGTTGGCGAGCTTGCGCTCGACGTACGCTTGCACGAAGTTCGAGCCCACGGCGGCGGTCAACCGCTTGCGCCCGCACTGGCGGATGATCTCCCTGCGCAGCTTGAGATCGTGAGCGATCTGTCCCCAGGCGCCTTGCGCCGTGAGAACACCGAGCTCGACACCGTCGGACGCAAAGGCGCGCACGGTACGCAGGTCCTGGCTGTTGTAGTAGACGCGCAGTTCGCGTCCGAGAAATGCGCCCGTGCTCGCGAGGATGGGGCTCGTGTAGCGTACGCCATAGAAATTGATATGGGGGCGCTGGCCCTGCTCGAGATAGCCGCGAACCGTCTTGCGACGCGGCGTCTGCATCAAACACAAGGTGCGCCGCTTGGCCTCGGGCAACAAGTTCAGCATGGCGCCGCGAACGCGCACCGAATGTTCCATGGCCTCGAGTGGCGTGCGACCGTTCAGCCCCCCATGAGGGCTGGCGTTGTAGCCAGCGATGGCTGCTTCAAGGAGTTCTTCGAGCTCGCCAAGCGACACATACAACCGCAAGTTGCTCCCCGGATCGCTTAAGGCCCGGCGCAGGTCACGCGGGTTGGATCCCGTGTAGCCGGGCAGGCGGCTCGACAGGGTGGTAGCGATCGTGCCGAAGAATCGCTCGACGTAAGGGCGATCGTCCGGTGTGTGGGCCGGCCCGGCATCGATGAAACAGCCGATGAATTCGGCCAGGGCATGGCGAACATCCTCGGCGAGATTGGCCTTGGCGTTGTCGAGCTTGAACCATTGCCAGGTCGCGTATCCCAGCTCGGGAAGCTTCTCCGACGGGATTCCGCCGCCATCGCCATACCCGACTCCCGGGAGCGTAAAGACTCGACGACGATGAGGCTCGAGGGCGGCCTCGATCGTGCGAATCACGTCGTAGCGCGAGTACTCGCGATTCAGGCTCAGGTGGTAACCGAGCACCGCGCGCGTCCAGACATCGATGACGACGAGCAGCCAGATACGCTCTATCTCGAACTCCTGCTCAAACCCGAGCGGATCCCGCACCACGATCTTGAGTCGAAGGTCGAGGCGATGTCCGTCAAACTCGACAACGTCCAGGGCCTGCGTCGCTGCCGGCGCTCCTGGCTCGCCGGGCCTACCCTTGAGGTGCGTCGCGCCGGCCAGGCGCGCCCCTCGCCCGAAGCTGCGCAGGCACTCGCGGCGAACCGCGGCGGACAGCGACCGCACGCCCATCTGCTCGACGTTGAACGGGTAGTCCGTGGGCCCCAGGCCCAAAGACCGACACTGCCGCAGGAAGTCGCGGTGCAGATACTTCAGTCCGCGCAGCCGTACCCGCAGTCCACCGGTGGTGGACAGCTGATCAATGACGACGCGCTTGTTGTGCACGCTGTCGACCAGCCACTTGGACAACGAAGGTTGCGTTTGCATCAATTGGCCAAACGCGCCGGCGCCGCCGGCAGCGCACGACATTCCCGCGCAGCGTTTGTAAGCGCCGACGCGTGCGTGCGGTACGAGGCCTCGCCAGCCCAATATCCGGCCGTCTTCGTGCGACGCCAGGCACCGTTCAAGCGAACGATAGAGCTGCCGACGATTGACGGCCGATCGGGACTCGATGTCGGACAAGGACGTGCCGCCCGCGTAGAGTTCAACGGCCTCCCGCCGAGCCTTGAAAGTCTGCTGAAGTTGCCGGGGTAGGGCGCGGGCATCGTAGGCCGGCCACGTGCCCGGATCCAGATCGAGATCGCGCCACCTCTTCACGTCGCGGGCTCGAGCATTAGGTGAAGATCGAGCGGCTGGAAGTGCAGGGACGGTGCCCGGAGCTGGCCCGTGCGCAGCAACTCGAAGATGGCGCCGCGGAGGATCGCCGGATCGCCGATGGCAAGGTCGCGTTCGACACAAGCCAACGTCTCAGGCCCGTGAACGCGGCCCAGGATGCTCTTGCTGAGAGACTTCGGGAGCAAGGATCTCACTGCATTGATGACCGGCAGCATGCGACTCCAGTTGGAAATCCACATCCTGGCAGCGGCAAGCTCGGCGAGCGGCACGATCTCGACAGAAACGCCGTCGACATCGCGCACCGCAAGGTCGTAGCGCGACTCCAACAACAGCATTGCTTGGCCGCCTGGTCGTCGTACCCAGAAGTCGATCAGGCATGACTGCGGCTGCGGGTCTACGCGGGCAGGGCGCTCGCAGAAAGTCAGAGTCGTGGGATCAGCTTCCAGGCGGATCCATTGCGCAAAGGCGAGGTGATCAAACAACCGCACGCAGCGACCGAGCTTGGGACTATGACCCTCGAGCAGGCGCGAGCCGCGTGGTCTGCTCACTGGCAACGGCGAGACGAAGCGCGCGGCCGAATCCTTCATGGATCAACACGTTACGTATCAAAACCGGCCCTGCATCCACAAAGTGACGGATTTGCTTCGCGCAAAGGCGGAGTGACATCTTTGCTTCGCAAGTCATGTCGGCAAACATGTCACTGGGGGCCCAACGCTCGGGGGAATCCCCACGATCAACCGGTGACAACTTCGCTTTGTTCTACGGGTGAAGATCAGATCCAGGTCCTCGTCGGCTCGGACGGGCCGATGCGCGTCGAAGTCGCTCTTGGGCGGCTTGCCGAAGCGCTTGTTGAAGTCGGCGACGAAGCGCGGGGCATAGGCGTTGGCCGCCTCGCGCGAGCTGATGCCGCGCAGGCGTAGCTCCTTGACCAGACGGTCCTGCAGGGTCAGATTGGCCCGCTCGACGCGTCCCTTGGCTTGGCTCGAGTTGGCGCACCAGCTGTCGATATTGAGCTCGTAGAGCACCCGTCCGAACTGGGTGACAGTGCGGCCGCCGCACTCGACCGAGTCTCGGGTGGGCCGGAACACGGATGCCTTGTCGCTGTAGAACGCGACCGGCTTGCCATGTCGCTCGAGGTAGGCGCGGGTGGCCTCGAAGTACGCGAAGGTCGACTCGGTCGGCACGAAGTGCAGCTGCATGAGTCGGCTCGTCGCGTCATCGATGTAGACCAGCAGCGTGCATGCCTCAGCCCGGTCCTCGAACCAGGCGTGATCGCTGCCGTCAATCTGAATCAGTTCGCCGACGCAAGCTCGGCGGTTGCGCGGCTGGTGGATCTGGGCCTCTCGCTGGCAACGCGGCTTCCACAGGCCAGCCTCGATCATCAGCTTGCGGATCGTCTCCTTGCTGAGGCACACGCCATGCACTTCACGCAGCTTCTCGCAAGCCAGCGTCGGGCCGAAATCCGCGTACCGCTGTCGGATGACGGCCAGCGCCCGGCTGGCTACGCC
>JALZAL010000044.1 GCA_030948325.1 Candidatus Dormiibacterota bacterium | reverse complement strand
GGCGCAAGGAGGGCGCCTCGAAGTGAGCGCGAATCACCTTCCTTTCATATGCATGCTCGGCCAGCGGGTGCTCGGCGAGCACGCGGTCCTGGTCGCAGATGACGACTACCGAGACGCACACGACCTGCTCGGTCTTCGCCGGCGCTGGCTGGATGAGACCTGCAATGTGCGCATCCATGGCACGACCGGCCAGCGGCCTGTCGACCGCCTGCCCAAAGAAGGCCTGCGCTCCATCGAGGACCTGCCGCCTTACCGCGCCCTGGTCCTGGAGCGTCGGCGCGTCGCCCGGGACTGCTTTGTTAGCTACGCCGGCAGCTGGTATTCGGCACCAGCTGAATACGCCGGACGCGAGGTTTGGGTTCGCCAGACCGAAGACCGCCTCGTCATCTGCGACCAGGACCGCGTGCTCGCCGAGCACCCGCTGGCCGAGCATGCATATGAAAGGAAGGTGATTCGCGCTCACTTCGAGGCGCTCTCCTTGCGCCGCGACCAGCGCCTGCACTGGGAGGCCAAGCAAGCGTTCGCGCAAGTCGCCAAACGCAGCCCGATGCTGGCCGGACCAGACGTGGAGAAACGACCGCTGTCGGTCTACGAGGGCTTGACGTGAGCGTCGCTTACCAACGCGTCCACATGCACCTCGAGCGCTTGAAGTTGAAGCGCGTCGCTGACCTCCTCGATCCCATCTCCGAGCAGGCGACCAAGGAATCGCTGAGCTATCTCGACTTCCTCGACCGCCTGCTCGAAGCTGAGGCAGCCAGCCGCGCCGAGCGGCGCCTGCTGGCCAAGACGCGCCTGGCTCACTTCCCATTCCAGAAGACACTGGCTGACTTCGACTTCAGCTTTCAGCCTTCCATCGACCGCAAGCAGATCCAGGAGCTGGCCACGCTGCGCTTTCTCGCCAACGGCGAGAACATCATCTTGCTTGGCCCACCTGGTGTCGGCAAAACACATCTCGCGGTCGGGCTCGGCATGGAGGCAGTTGCCAACGGGCACAACGTTTACTTCATAACTGTCCCTGAGCTGCTCGACGAACTCGCCCGCGATGTCCAGGAGAACCGCCTCGGTGAGCGACTTGTCAAGCTCCGCGTGCCGACTCTGCTCATCCTCGATGAGATGGGCTATCTGCCCTTAGACCAGGTCGCCACAAGTTTCTTGTTCCAGCTCGTCTCCAAGCGCTACACCAAGGGCAGCATCATCGTCACCTCGAACAAGTCCTACTCCGAGTGGGGCGCTGTCTTCGGTGACGAGGTTGCCGCCGCCGCCATCATCGACCGTCTGCTCCACTACTCGACCACGGTCAACATCCGCGGCGAGAACTATCGGCTCAAAGACAAAAAGTGTGCCGGCATCTTCACCATGCCCACCAACGCCTCGGCCAGCCTCAGGTGGGGAATTTGAGACCTGCGCTTAGACGAAATCGGTCCTGAGATGGGGAATTTCAGACCGGCGAGAACTGGGGAGTTTCAGACTGGCGTTGACACTGGTCGCGACTGTGACCGTCTTTCGTGCGAACTCCGCGCCCTGTGAGCGACGGGCAGCCGTCACCTAGTGTCGTGGCCGCAGCAGCTGTCTGAGATTTTGTAATGCGGCGAGCGCCCGGCACTACCCGCGACGCTCGCCGTTTCGGTTTTACGTCAACGGAGGATTCACTTGGCCGACCGGGGTTGGCTGACGTGCATTCGGTTGTCGGCGGAGCAATGACACGCCGACCGCCACCACCCACACGAGGAAGAGCAAAAAGCCAACCTGGGAGATGTTGCCGATGCTCCCGATTGGGCCGTAGAAGTCGAGCAGGCTGAGCTCCCCGGCGAGGTTGAGAACGGCGCTGGCGACGCCCACCCAGGCGATCCATCGCCGGAACCGGCGCCCGTCCAACATGGCCAGCGCCATGGCCCCGGTCATCACCGCGAACGGCATGAATCGAAGCGCATCGAGGTAGTCGAGGGCGCTCAGCATGAGCCGGACTTCGCCATCGGTCGCGCTAGGTGCGGCGAGCACGAGGGCGCCACTCACTGCGCCGAACACCAGCTGCACCGAGGCGAAGGCCGCGGCGGCGGCGAGGAAGATCGCAGGCAGCGCGTCTGCGGCTCCATCCTCCCGGCGCAGGGCGGACCGAAGACCAGCGGCGAAGATGAACAGCGGCAGTGTCAGCGTGGCCGAGAGCCAAATGCTCACCGATGCCAATGGGCTGCTGTGCACGAAGTAGTCCTTGATCTTAGACATCGAGTCAGTCAGTTGGGGGTTGGACCAAGTGAACAGCTCGGCTAGGAGCAGGACCGCGGTCAGGATGCCGGCGATCGCGGTGACCTTCTCCCAGCGCCTAGTCATACCGAAGCTGACAGCCGGGCGGCCGGGACGGTCTCCGGACCGACCTCTCCAGTCCGCGTCGCTGTCCTCATTCGTTTGGCCAAGGCTCTAACTCACCGCTCACCTGGAGCATTTGACAGCTTAGCCAGGACATTCTGTGACACACCAGGACGCTCTGTGACACAAGCGCGTCACACCCCCGAATACGTTTGGCACGTCCTGACACGCCCAGTCACGTCCAGTCAAGGACGGTCAATCTCCTCTTAATCCCAAGGTTCAGGGTTCGATTCCCTGCGCGAGCACCAATGTCCTCTCTCAGGACATAGTTCCCGCCTGTTGCAAGACATTGTGCCCTGGCCAGCGTCCGCCGAGCGGCTGGTAGTTGCGTGTGGGGTCGAGCGTCAGAGCACGGATCAACTCGCCGTCGTCGGAGAGGATGCGGACGTCGGGTCCGGCGACGAGGAGGCGGACTCTGCGGTTCTTGTGGGCGGTTCCGACCGGAATGTGTCGAAGTCTGCCCAGGTAGCGAAAGGTTACGTGGCCGAAGGAGTCGATCTTGTCCCGGCGAACGCGGTGGTCGGTGGCCGCGGGTTGCTGGCTCGGTCGGGCCTTGATGAGTGAGTTGAAGACAGCGAGTGGTGTCTGGCGATTGAGAGCTCGGTGTGGGCGGCGGCAGTTGTAGTAATCGCGAAAGGCATCGAGCTGAAATTGAAGCTCAGCGAGGGAGTGAGCTGGCGGCTGCATGCGGAGAAAACGTCTGACGGTTTGATGGAAGCGTTCGACCTTGCCGCAAGTCTGGGGATGATATGGAGTCGAGTGCTTGAAGAGGATGCCCAAGCGCTCGAGCTCGAGCTCGAGCAGGACCTTGCCGCGCCGTGACCTGCCCGTGAAGACGGCCGCATTGTCGCTGAGGAGAGAGGCCGGCAAGCCGAACGTTCCCGAGAGCCTCGGTACATGCCGCGGCTGCCACGTGGATGTCGTCAGTGCGAGCGATCCAGGTCGCCAGCCTCGGCGGGGCATCGGGAGCATCCTGGTCAAGCGCAAACCAGCGCGGTCGCCCAGGC
>JALZAL010000024.1 GCA_030948325.1 Candidatus Dormiibacterota bacterium | reverse complement strand
GGGCTTGGCGGGACACCGCTGTCCGGCCATCGTTTGACCGCCTCGGCGAAGGCGTCCTGGACCGCCTCCTCGGCGACGTCGATATCACCGAATCGGCGGACCAGGACAGCAACCGCCCGTCCATATTCCTCGCGGAAGACTCGCTCGATTGCTGCTGCGTTCAGTCTTCGGTCTCGTCCTGGAAAGGTCGGACCTCGATCGGAACACGGCACGCCTGGGTGGCCTTGGCGCCCCACTTGAGGGCCTCGTCGAGGTTGGCGACTTTGATCACCCAGAAGCCACCCACCTGCTCCTTGGCCTCCGCGAACGGGCCGTCGGTCGTGAGGACCTCGCCGTTCTTCACCCGCAGCGTCGTGGCGGTGCTGGAGGGATGCAGTCCTCCGGCAAACACCCATGCGCCGGCCTTCCGGATCTCGTCGTTGAGGGCGTTGACGTCCGCGCCGATCGCGTCCATGTCCGCCTGCGCCACCCCCGGGCCAATATACGATCGGTGAGCGGGGTCCTCGGGGTGGTAAACGCTCATCAGATATTGCTTCATGTCGGTGGTCCTCCTTCGACCTTAGATGTGTTGCCTGGTTCCTGACCAGGCTTTCACCACCTGCACGAACGGGCACCCCGAAATCGACAGGTCCTGCCAAGAATCTCTTCGAGCGCGATCAGGCGGCGGGCTTGGCCTCTTCCTCCAGGCTCGGTCGAGGGGATGGCGGCGAGGCCGGATTTGACCTTCTTTTCGGCAGGTGTCCGTACACATTAAGGAAATACAGGGCAGCCGAAGTCGATCGGTCAGGTGATTCGGGAGGAGCGGGGCCGCCCCAGGCTCACTCCTCGCCGCCACCCGCCCGAGAAGCGAGCGGGCCACGAACATCCGTGGGGGATTACTTAGGGCTGCCGGACTTCCCTGAGACGGACGGCGATGAGCTTCTCCACGAGCTCCTGAGGGAGCGGTTTGTCGATCGGAAATTGCAATGCACCTTTGGAGGTCACATAGCCGGCGACGTCATCCTGTAGCTCGGCAAATACAGAACCACTGTGAGGCAGGTAACTTAGGTGGTTCTTAAACGCTGCGAATCCGGCGATCACTTTGCCATGCAGCCGGAACGCCGGCATGCCATACGAGATACCCGGCTCCGATTCGGGAACAATGCTGTGAATGGTGTCCCGCAGCTCCCGCAGGGTGGTCCGCATGGGCTCGTCCAGATTCGCAAGGTAGTCGTCGATCTCTTGCTGCGACACGCCGTTATTCTGGACAGCGGCCGCCCGGCGGGTCAAATTCCCCTTCCGCCCCGAGGCCGCCCGTCTTTGGAACGCTACGGTCAGCTGGTCGCGTGCAGCTCCGGTGCCCACCAGCAGCTGCCAGCGGACGTCCCGGAGCCGGCGGAGGCCGGCGACCGAGGTATCGATCCCGCGCCAGCCGCCGCTGGACCGCTCCAGCACTGCCCCGACGCGCCGGCGAGGTACCGCCAGGCGCACGACTCCTTGTTCGCCCTCCGGCGCCGAGCCAGCAGCGGGCGCATGACGGACTCTGTCGCACGCTCGAACGGTAGCGGTCCGGCCACCTGTAGCCACTACGCGGCGTGTGTCCGGGAGAACCTGCGCCGCTATCCTGAATGGGCCTGGCATGTGTCAGGCGGCGGCGGACGACGCCGAGCGCTGGGCATAGCGCGGAGCAGGTGCGGATCGCGACAGCGACGTGGTCGCATTACTGGGACGTGATTAAGGAACTGGACGATGCGGTGGAACTGGCCGCGCGAAGATAGCGGCGCCCACAACCGGCCGGTTCGTGATGAGGAACGCGGCCCACCGTACGTCTGGCGCTGGCAGCCGCGTTGCCCGAGCGCTTCGGCTAGGCCTGCCGCATCACGGCGCGAGGTGCATTGAACAGCGTCCGCGTCGAGTTCGCGGACGGCTTCTGGGTCATCACCTCCCGTTGGGCGACCCCGACCTGACGGCGCCCGACGCCGGGAGTCGGAGGCGTGATGACGAAGCCCACGCACGTCTTCCTCGGTGCGGTTGTCGCCTTCCCGGTGGCGGCGGTGACGCACGAGCCGGTGCTGCCGCTGGCCATCGCCGGGTCTGTGGTCGCCCACACCCGACTGGGATCTGCGGCTGCACATTCCGCACCGGGGGCAACGCATAGCTTCGTCGCGGCTGCGATGGTGGCCACGCTCATCGGTCTGGCCGTCCATTCGGTGCTCCCCGGCTTGGCTTTATTCGCGTAGGTTGCGGCCGCGGTGGTTGCCGCCTATGAGGGAGGCCTCGCTCACCGGCCGCTGCGTAATGGCTCAACGGTTCGGCGGGGCCACATCCGGTCGCGGCGCTCGGACGATGGTGCTCGACGACGAACCTCGAACGGCGACGACGTAATAGAGGAGGGCGCCGAGTGCCGCGCCGATGAACCAGGAGAAGGCCGCGACGTTGCCGAGTCCCGGAACGAGAGCACAGACCGCCGACACCGCGGCGGCGGGGATGAACGCAATCAGGGCCTTGGGGTTCCACCCGGCCCGGTAGTAGTAAGTGGAGTCTGGTGTGGCCCGGTAGAGGTCCTCGATGACGACCCGTTGCCGGCGGAGGAGATAGTAGTCGACCATGAGAATGCCAAATAGCGGACCCAGGAATGCCGCCAGTCCGCCGAGGAAGTAGTTAATGATGACGGGGGTCGAGTACAGCTTCCAGGGCAGGACGATGATCGCGACGACCGCACTGATGGCGCCACCGCGCCGGAAGGTGATGTGTTTGGGCCACACGTTGGCCAGGTCGTAGGCAGGTGAGACGAAGTTCGCGACGACGTTGATGCCGATCGTGGCCACTGTAAAGACCAATGCCCCAACGACGAGGACCGCGGTGTTTTGCACCTTGGCGACGAGTAGCACCGGGTCGGTGATTGCTTGGCCGTACAAGGTGATGCTGCCGGCGGTAACGACGACGGAAAGGATCGCGAACGCGGTGTAGTTGACTGGCAGGCCCCAGAAGTTGCCGATCGTGATCGACCGTCGGGTGGGGGCGAAGCGAGAGAAGTCGCAGTAGTTGAGTAGCAGGGTCGAGAAGTAGGCGACGGTCAGGCTGATGGCGGCGAGGAACGACCGCCACGCTTCAGGGCCGGACAACCGGGTCGAGCCGATACTGAAGTTGAGATGGCCATGGGTCGCGACCACAATTGAGACGGCCAGTACGATCATCACGATCCAGATCGCCGGGCCGGCGAAGTCGACGAACCGGCGGACCATTTCCATGCCGCGCTGGAACAGCAGCAGCTGCAGCACCCACAACGCCATGAAGCACACCCAGCCGGCCCAGGACAGTCCCAGGAAGCCGTGCTCGGTATAGGTCTGCAGCGATGGAAAGATCCGCAGGCCCAGCACGAGCAGGGCGACCGAGGCCAGGTAGGTCTGGATGCCGTAGAACGCGATCGCGATGATCGCCCGGATCAACGCCGGGAGGTTCGCTCCGAACACCCCGAAGCTGAGCCGGCTGAACACCGGGTAGGGCACACCGGTCCGCTGGCCGGCCCAGCCGATCAGGTTCATCCCCACCAGGACGATCACGATGCCTAGGACCAGCGCGAGCAGGACCTGCCAGCCGATCAGGCCAAGGAAGAACAATCCGGCGGCGAAGGTGTATCCGCCGATGCTGTGCACGTCTGCGGTCCACAGCGCGAAGATGCTGAAGCCCTTCCAGTTCCGCTCCTTGGCGGGCGCGAGATCCTCGTTGTAGAGGCGCTGCGTGTGGTCCAGCGCTTTGAGCCGCTCGTGGTCGATCGCGACGGTCTCCGGTGGATGTGTCATGACCTGGCCTCCCACATGACGATCATCGTCCGTCTCCACCCAAAACGAGACGCCTTTGTCGCTTTTCGGAAATGTTGCACTGGGCGCATGGACATGTCAAATACATCGTGAGGTCTGAGGAGCACCCAGACGTCTGTGCTAGGTGTTGCGAGCGACGTCATACATCCGAGGACGGTCAGGTGAGTCGAAGCAAGGGGCATCCACCGATGCCCGTCGGGGTTTAGCCTCCGAGTTGCTGAGACGACGAGGTTCACCATGGCCAACGATGCGACCCTGCGGCGGGATAACACCATCCTGAGCCGTCGGCTCGTGGATCGCGTCTTCCTTCAGAGCCACGTGCCGGGGCTGCAGTCGCCGGGGTCTAGTGGACCGTAACAGCCGAATGAGGACCATCCGACGTCCCAGACCGCCGGGAGCCCTGCGGGCTCTGATGCGCGCGTTCGGGGGCCCGGCGCGCCTCCTCACCCATCTTCAGATGGGGTCGTCGTTGCGCCACCCCGGCCATCCCACCCCACGAAGCAGGCTTC
>JALZAL010000019.1 GCA_030948325.1 Candidatus Dormiibacterota bacterium | reverse complement strand
CCGCGGGGGACGTGAAGGCGACTCTGGCCTTCGACGTGTACATGCACCGGCTGCGTGGCTGCATCGCATCAATGGCCGCAGCGATGGGCGGTCTCGATGCGCTCGTCTTCACGGGTGGCGTGGGCGAAAACTCTCCCGCCGTACGCGCGGCAGCCGCAGACGACCTGGGCTTTCTTGGCTTGGAGATCGATCCGGAGCTGAATGCGCATTCTGGCGGAGATCGCGACATCAGCAGCCGCAACGCGAACGTCCGAACGCTAGTGGTTTATGCGCACGAGGACGTCGAGGTGGCGCGCAACGTACGCCGGGTGTTGGCGGCTCCTACCTAAAGCAACTCATTGCGTCGCACATGGCTGGTGACGCAGCACGGTCACACCCGGCTTGCGCCACCGGCCGCCGATGTGCGACGAGACTCTCAACCGCGACCCCGGCCTCCGTAACCAACCGCAACCCCTGGGCGATCAGGACCGGACGTCCGGTGGTTCGGAGCAGGTGGTGCGAAACCGAGCCGAGCACCAGGCTTCCGATGTCGCTGATTCGACTCGTGCCGATCACAACATGTCCGCGTTCCAGCTTTCAGCCGTTTCGGCGACGGGCCTTATGACCAGCTGTATAAAAACAACTGAACATCGGTTTTGGACGATGCGAACCGAAGCTTACTGCAAGGTCTCGACGGCCAAAGAGAGCGAAAACAGAGGGAGGCGATTATGGACACAGTCAGCGCAAAGGACGGCACCACGATCGCGTTCGACAAAGAAGGCGTAGGTCCGGCCGTGATTTTCGTGGACGGAGCCATGAGCACACGTTCGGGCAAGGCGGATCTCGCCAGCCTTCTCTCGGTGCATTTCACCGTCTACCGCTACGACCGCCGAGGCCGAGGGGATAGCGGGGACACGAAGCCGTACGCGGTCGAGCGCGAGATCGAAGACATCGAAGCGATGATCGAAAAAGCGGGGGGATCCGCCTGTTTATACGGCCACTCGTCCGGGGGGTGTCTGGCTCTGGACGCGACCGTCAAGCTCGGCGGCAAAGTCAAGAAGCTCGCCATGTATGAAGCGCCCTACAACGACGATCCGGCGGTTCAGAAAGCGTGGGGGGAGTACCTCAAGAACTGAACGAAGCCCTCGCCTCCGATCGCCGAGGTGACGCGGTTGCATTGTTCATGGCCCTGGTCGGCACACCAGTGGCCCAGATTGAAGGGATGCGCCACGCACCGTTCTGGGCCGGGATGGAGGCCATCGCCCCGACCCTTGCCTATGACCACGCGGGCGTCATGGCGGACGGGACGATTCCGATGGAACGCGCTGCCCGCGTCCATATACCGACTCTGGTGATGAGCGGCACCAGTGGTGCTCCGTTCATGCTGGAAACAGCGAAGACTCTTACCGAGGTGATCCCTGGCGCGAAGCTGAGCGTCCTGGACGGCCAGGCCCACGACGTTCATGCAGATGTGCTTGCACCGGTCCTGGCGGAATTCTTTGCTTGAGGGGAGGCTCACTCGGCCGAGCTGAACCATTCCGGGATCACATCCCTCGACGACTGCGTCGCGGATGAGGACCCTAACGCTTCCGCTTATACCGAGGCTCTCTCCTGCCCGACGACCCCTTTAGAAAAGTTCCTTTACCCTTCGGAGGACGCCGGCGTAGCTCAATTGGCAGAGCAACTGTTTTGTAAACAGGTTGCCTGTCTCTAAGATCGAAATCGGCCAAAAAGGGCCTTGTGACCAGCTGGTCAAAAACAACTGAACAGCCCTTTGTGCTGCGTCGATGAGGATACGCGTGGTCCGGGGCGAAGGGCGCGAACACACGGAACGCGCAACGGTGCGAATTGGGGGGTTTCCCCGATTCACAGGCCGAGCCAACGCCTTAACTTGACTACCCGATGAACGGACAGGTCAGGTGATGTCGGAGCATTTCGAGGTTGTCGTCGTCGGTGGCGGCCAGGCGGGTCTCGCGGCAGGCTTCCACCTGGCGAGGCGGAGCGTCAATTTCGTCATTCTCGACGCCCATCCCTGTGTCGGCGAAGCGTGGCGCAAGCGTTGGAAATCCCTGCGTCTATTCACACCTGCCCGTCTAGATGGCCTCCCTGGCATGCCGTTCCCGGACCGCTCCGGCGCGCTGCCCACAAAAGATGAGATGGCCGATTACCTGGAGAGGTACACCGAACACAACAGGCTCCCCATCCGCCTCGGCATCCGTGTTGAAACCCTCAGCCGCGAGGGCGACCGCTATGTCTTAACGGTCGGCGACCGAAAGTTTGAGGCGGATCAAGTCGTGGTTGCAACAGGTGGACATCCCGTACCGAAAGTGCCTGACTTCGCCGGCGAGCTGAGTGCAGGCATCTTGCAGCTGCATTCCGCCGAATATCGCGACCCATCCCAGCTGCAAGAGGGCGATGTCCTCGTCGTCGGCGCCGGGAACTCAGGCGGTGAGATAGCCATGGACGCTGCTCAGAACCACAGAGTCTGGTTGGCGGGTCGACCGACCGGCATCGTCTCACCGGTCTTGTATTCGCGTCCTTCGTGGTGGTTGGCCACCAAGCTAATGACAGTGAACACATCGATGGGCCGCAAGTTTGTGGCGCAGGCCCGCAGCAAGGGAACCCCTCTGGTGCGCCTGCGAGAGCGGGATTTCGCCACCGCCGGCATCACTCGAGTGACGCGAGTCGAGGGTGTCGAGGAAGGCAAGCCACGCCTGGAGGATGGTCGGCGACTTGACGTCAGGAACGTGGTTTGGTGCACAGGATTCAAGCACGACTACAGCTGGATCAAATTGCCGGCCGCGGCGGGCGGCCACGTTCCCGCCCACGAGCGAGGCGTCGTGGTGTCGGAACCAGGCCTTTACTTCATTGGTCTGCCATTCCAGTTCGGACACAACTCGGCACTCATCGACGGAGTGACCAGAGACGCCGATTATGTCGTCACGCGGATCGCGGCGGCCCGACCGCAAGCTAAATCACTGGAGGTATAGACATGTCTGACAAGCCCGATTCTGCCCATACGGCGTCGAAACCGTGCGTCTGCCAACTGATCAAACGAGGGTCTCTGATCTGGAAGGCGACCGGCCGGCGGAACTCCGAGAATCAGTCGGAGTACCAGTGCAAGATCTGCGGCGCTACCGCCTGGAGGTCGGCGTAACGGCAGCTGGCGTCGCCGAACTCTCTTGAGCGAACCTATGAGCCAGTTCGGTCCGCGAGCGAACCCCGAGTTTGCTGTAGATGCGGCTTAGATGCGCTTCGATCGTCTTCGGGCTGAGGAACATAGCCGCGGCAGCCTCACGGTTTGTGGCGCCCTCGGCCACTTTCAAAGCGACCTGAAGCTCCTGAAGGGTTAGCTCATGTGAGGCCGATCGGTCGCGGCGCACGGTTTCTCCCGTAGCCCTCAGCTCATTGCGGGCTCGGTCAGCCCAAGGCTCAGCACCCAGGCGTTCGAAAGTCGCCAGCGCCGCGTGCAGCTGATCGCGAGCCTCGGCGCGGCGGCGCGCTCTTCGGAGTCGCTCTCCGTAACAAAGCTCTGTGCGGGCGCGCTCAAAAGGCATTTCAGTGCGGGCATGCATTTTCATCGCTTCTTCGAAAGCGGGTTGGAAGTCCTCATCCAGGAGCCCGCGACAGCGTGCAGTGGCGGCGTCGGCCCACGTCCCGAGACCCGCATCGGCCTGTTTTCGCAACACGAGGAGTGCCGATTCCGCCTCGGCCCGGCGTCCGGCGTGGACGTATGCTTCGACGAGGTCGGGAGTCTCCTGGAACAAGCTAGGCGCCAGAAGCCCTGCCTGCGCCAATGTTTGGTGCACCGGCTGGAGATGCTTGATCGCCTCTTCGTTACGGCCCATCCCGAGCTCGAGCAGGCCCAGGATTCGTCCCACATATGCGCCGGCAGCGGTTCGAGCGAATTCCGATACGTTCCATAGCCGCCTCACATGAGACCGACACTCCGACTCCAGGCCGCGCGCAGCTTCGACCCAGGAAAGAATGGCAAGCGCATACAGCAAGGAGAACGTGTGGCCGAGCTCGGCCGCCAGTTGAACCGCTTCGTCTGCCCCCGTTTGGGCGGACGCCCAGCGGCCGGTCCTGAAGTCGAGCTCGGCGAGGTGACCGAGCGCGTAGGGCAGAAGGCCTGGGGCGCTAGCCGAACGCGCCGCAGCAATGAGCCGTTCTAGCGGTACTCGCATGCGGTCGAATTCTTCGTAGTAGAGAAACATCGCTGCGCACTGGATCAGCTGCGCCGCCTGCCAGGGCGATTCCTTCTCGTCGATGACCTCGAGCGAGCGGAGCAACAACGGACGTGCCTCAGCCTGGCCTCCAACGGCCAGAAGAGCCTTCGCGTACGCTCCGCCTGCCGCCGCCTCGGGTGCGCCGCCAACTCGGCGCCCGACTTCATATGCGCGTTTCGTAACCGATAGCGAGAGTGGGATCAATCCGGCCGGTCCAGCTTCGGCATCGCCCTCCTGCATGGTTGTCGTCCCGGCATCGATGAGCATGAGGGTTGCTTTCGCCGGATCGTGTCTTTCGATCAGGTCGGCGGCCGCGATGAGGATCTTGCGGGCCGCCGCCGGTGACCGCGTCCACATCTCAATGCGGCCCCGGCTCAATTCGATGTCCGCGCGAAGCCCGGGTTCCTGCGCGAGTTGGAGCGCCTCCAACAGCAATTTCCCCGAAAGCACCGACTCTCCGGCGACATAGGCGTCGTTGCCGGCCTCGTGTAAGCGGTGCGCACGCTTCTCTGGGTCTGGTGTCAGCCGCGCCGCTCTCTCAAAGGCGCGCCAGGCGGCAGCGGGGCCGCTACGCCGGCGAGCATCATTGGCGGCTGCCTCGAGGGCTGCGGCAACCTCCTCGTCCTCCCCCTGCGCAGCAGCAGCAAGATGCCAGGCGCGCTCACTCGGTGACCCATGGGCGTCAACTGAGCTTGCGAGCGCCCTATGAGCTCCACGCCGGTCCGCGGGCGTGGCGCCCTGGTAGACAACCGCGCGCATCAAGGGATGTCCGAATTGGATCTTGAGACCGTCGTTCGAGATCAATCCAGCTACTTCGGCGGGGTCCAGGTCGGCAAGCGCTACCTCACAGCTCACACATGCTCGCGCAATCTCATTGATGGAGCCGGATTGGGACGCCGCCGCGACCAAGAGAGCAGCCTGAGTCCTTTTGGGAAGGGTGGCCACTCGGCGTTCGAACGAGGTCTGAATTCCAGGTCCCGCCGGAAGTAGCTCAGGCAGGGGCTCGGTTCCCAACAGTTGAGCTGCGGTCAGCAGATGTGGGGTTTCGAGGATGGCGAGCGGATTGCCCTGGGTCACCTGCCATATGCGTTCTGCGACTCTAGTGGGCACGGGGGACCCAGCGCCCTGTGCGAGCAGTTCACTGGATGCCTCGAAACCGAGGCCGTGCATCGTCATTCGTGGGAAGTCCGCGAGCTGGAGATCGGTCTTCTCCCCTTCGCGGATCACGAAGATGACGGCGACCCGATCGGCATGGAGGCGACGGACCGCGAACACCAATGCGTCCCGAGAGGCAGCATCGAGCCAGTGCGCATCATCGACCGCTACGAATACCGGTCGCGACTCGGCGGCTATTGCGATAAGACTTAGCGTCGCCGCCGAGACGGCGAACGGATCGGACATCACCGGCGGACCGATTGCAATGGCGCCGGCGAGAGCCGCCGCCTGCGGCGGAGGAATCTCGCCGATTTGGTCAAGAATTGGATGCAACAGCTCGGCAAGGCCGGAGAACGGCAGTTCGGATTCAGCCTTGATCCCTGTGGTCGACAAGATCGTCATGTCGATGGCTGTGTCGACCCCATAGCTCAAGAGCGCGCTCTTGCCGACTCCCGGCTCACCAGAGACGATGACCATTCCGGTGACCCCCGAGCGGGCGTGCTCCAAGAGGGCGTCGATTCGGGCTCGATCGGCATCCCTTCCGAGGAACATTTGGCCAATCCTATGCCTGCTTTGGACAGAAACAAGAAGTAGGGGTTTCCCCGATTCGACGCCTGGCGCCGAGCCTCGACACTGTCGCCAACAAAGCGTTGGAGGCAATGGAATGGGAGCGATTTCGGACCGGGTGCGGCGACTCAACGCGGCGGTCAACGCGCATGACCTGAATCCAATCGGGGATTACTACGCCGACGATGCGGAATTCATCTGGCCAGGGCTGCCTGCTGTGCATGGCCGTCAGGCGGTGGTGGCCTTCTACGCCGAACTGCTGGGAGCTTTCCCGGACGTCAAGGTGACCATCAAGCGCATCGTCGAGCAGGGAGATACGGTCGCGGTTGATACGAGTCGAAGGGTACCAATGGTGGCCCGCTTCCTCTCCCCGGCGGTCAGCGGCTGCCGGCTACGAACCGGGAGCTTACAGTCCAGGCCGTGAGCATCGGCCAGGTAGATGGAGCCGGAAGAATCCAAGCGCAGCGTGAGTACTTCGACCAGATTGCGGTGTTGCAGCAGCTCGGCTTGGCCCCGGCGGAACAGGTCGCCACCGGCGCGGAAGCGTGAACAGCGCAGACGGTCCCGGGCGTGAGTTTCGGTTGTGGGACATAGGGAGCGTTGGACATGAGCAGCAGAGTCATCCACACCTTTATTTCAAGCACCGCCGTGGTTGTCGTGGCTCTGGCGGGATGTGGTCCGCCGGCCGCGGCGACCCCATCAGCGGTGTTCTGCCTGCGTGGCTTGGATGGTTGCAATGACACTCAGTGTCGGTGGTGTGGTGCTCTCGATCGCAACCATGTACTGAGGGATGCCCGCACCGAGGGTCACGGCTCCCGTACTGACCTTGTTCGGCATCTGGACCCTTATCGCCGCGGCGCTGCTCTTTCGCAGAAAGCAATCGACGATTAACTGATTTAGTCCATCCCGCGCCGTGTGTTAAGTGACAAGGAGGGGACTACCTACCGTGTGTAACAAAGACTTCCGGTACTGGAGAAGGGCGCTATGCGTTTGCCTTCTAACGGTCATGGTCGTAGTGGCGTGCGGTGGCAGCCAAAGCACTGGCCCGAAGAAACTTCGCCTCGGCCTGGTCTTGCCTGATCTGGCGAACCAGACCATGAATGAACATCTATCTCGGGGCCAAGGCCCAGGCTGCCGCACTGGGCACTGTCGACCTCCTGGAGGGAGGAACGTCAGCAACGGGCCCCCTGGCTCACCACATGTGAGCGCATCGTCAATTCAGGGATCGACGTGCTTGCCCTATGTCCCGCTCGACGCAGCGGGAACTTCCACATGCATCAAGCAGGCTAACGACAAAGGCATCAAAGTCATATGCATCTTTGCCTGCACGTCTCAGGGCAAGAGCGACCTTACCGTCACAATCGACGTTCTCGCGGATGGCAAGCAGATCGGGACGTGGATGGGCAAAGCAGTTGGGAGCGGCGAGGTCGGATTCCTCGACGCCCCACCCGGAGATGAAGGAGCTCAGGGCTTCGGCAGGGGATTCAAAGCCGGCCTGGCCGAGAGTTGCCCTGGATGCAATTTGGTCGTGGACGTTGGTGGAGGGCACGATCGCGACACCGGCTACACCATTTCTCTCGAGGCTCTCACTGCGCATCCCAATATCAAGGGCATGTACGGCCTTAACGACGACGTCGCGATGGGAATTCTGCGCGCGATTCAGCAGCTTGGCAGGGCGGGGAAAATCAAGGTTGCAGGCCACAACGGCACCTGCGAAGCGTTGGCCAGCATTTTGAAGGGGGACCTTGGCTTCACGATGCTCTTCGCCGGCGAGCCATTTGGTATCAACACCGTCGACGCTGCACTGAAGCTCCACGCGGGTCAGACGGTCGCGGCGGCCAACGTGACTTCAATCCCGCTCGACCAAGCAACCGCGAAGGGGATCCTTGACGGCTCTATTCCCAACCCGACGGGTGTTGATGTAAAGGCCCGGCTCCAGAAGGCGCAGAGCGGCTGCCAGTAAGACAACCGGAACCTGAAGGCTGCAATCGATGATCGGGAAATGCGTCTGCTTCGGCAGCTTCAGCGAAGTCATGTGTCGGCGAGCAGGCCGCGGTTTGAAAGAAAGCACTCTGTGCCGCTTCGTTAAGGGTACCGGTCGGCCGGGGACGAACTGGCCGTCGTGGATGTACTACGGGACCACGTGAATGTTCACGGCCTCGGACAGCTTGCGTACGGCAAGCCGGTGACCGTCGGTTGACCGCGCGAATGGGCGAGTTCCGGCACAAGTACCGGACCGTTTGATGGCCGGATCTCCCTGCTGCCGTGACCGACGGCGTTCGGCGGCGGGCGTTCGACCTGCCGGGGCACCTCCAGACGCGCGCGCTGGCCATGAGCTCGGGCGGAAACGGCCCCGCCTCGACCGACGTGATGATGACCTGGCCCTCCCTTGCCACCTGGCGCAGGAGCGCCGCCCGGCGCTCGCCGTCGAGCCCGGAAAGAACGTCATCGAGCAAGAGCACCGGCCGCTCACCGGTGCGCCTGGCGACCAGGGCCCCCGCGCCGCCGTCGGGTTCCTGCGTTGGGCCAATCAACCCGAGGGTTTCACAACAGCGACTCCTTGCCCTTGGCTTCGGCTGTCCTCAGCGTGGCGTCGGATTGCTTCCTCAGCGTCGCGTCGGCCCCTAGGTTCTACGAATTGGTAAACCCGTGAACTCGGAACCTTTACTTGGGCTCCCAAGGTTTCCTGACTTGGGCCCAAGTCAACTTCTGAACCTGAAATGTTTACTTGGGCTTCGGGCAGAACCAGCCATGGTTCATAGACCTCGCGGCCATCGCTGGAGTGGTGCGGTCTGACCGCCAACGCACCGCGGCGAAGGAGCCACGTGAGCGTGTGCATAGCGACCGGCCGGCTCATGTGCATGAAATCCTGGAGCTGATCCAATGACCAGAACGTCGTCCTCCCGCCCAACGCACCGTCGACGTTCATGTGGTCGAGCAGCCCGAGCATCGCGGCGACGATCCGCATCACGTCGCGCGTCGTCCCGTCGTGCATCGAGATCCGTCTGAGGCCGCGCCTCGCCCAGCCTTGCATTTCTGCCGTCCATAACTGACGAAGTCGCCAGGCCATCGTCGGGCTCTCGTTGCGAAGCTGCGGATGGCCCACCGCGCGCACAAGCCGTTGGAGGTTGCGTCGCTTGCGTCGCCCTGCGCCGACCTGCCTTGAGTCTTTGTCGTCACGAACACCCATGACCACACCGCGCGGGGTTACTCGAGCTGGATGTCAGGTGGCTTGCCCCTGTGCGGGCGGGCCACCTAGCTCTCCTCGAGTTCGATCCCGCCCAGCGGCGGAACCTTCGCCAGCCTCAGCGATTCGCTGAATGGTCTTGACCGAAACCGGGTGCCCGTTCACGGCTCGACCCGTAGCCCAACGGCTCGCCCCCGAGATCTGCGACAGCTTGCCGATGTCGAGGCCACGGACCCCTATCTCAGCCCTCGTCCGGCGTTGCTTCGAAGCTGGCATGACGGAAACCTCCAGGTCACTCACGCGTTTCCTCTCGGCGCCGTCTGCCTATCTCGGCGGGGGCCTCTGGCCCCTGGCCTGGCTTCGGAGTCGACCGCTACGGTCGAGGTTCGCTCGCGGGTAGGCTGCCCGGTATGGCAGCCGCTACCGTCACTCTACCAAACGCATGTTCCCAACACAAGCCCTATGCATAAGTGCCCTTGCCCTGCTTACAGATAAAGGGGGTAAGGCGATATTAGGTAGGCTGGGCCTGGCGTCGCTCGGGTACCATGTGGGCCGTCCTTGCGGGCCTGGCGCATGGGGCGCGGGGTTTTGCGGTGCGCGTTTGCTGGTCAGGTCGAACTTGCGAAGGCGGTTGGTGCTGTCAAAGCCGGCGTAGCTCAACGGCAGAGCAGCTGTTTTGTAAACAGCAGGTTACGGGTTCGATTCCTGTCGCCGGCTCCAGGCGCTGAATTCAGAAATCGACCGGGAGAGTTACTTTGACCCCTACGCTGACCCCTACCGGGTTTAGAGCGCCTCGCCAAGGATGGCAGCGGCCTGCTCGTGCTGCGTGGCAGTCGTGTGGGCGTACATCGAGAGCGTTGTGCTGACGTTCGCGTGCCCAAGCACATCGGCGACCGTTCGTGCGTTGCGCGTCCGGTCCATGAGGATGGTGGCCACGGAGTGGCGTGCATCGTGGAAGCGCATACGCGGCAGGCCCGCACGATCGAGCGCTCGATGCCACGCCTTCAGGACGATTGAAGCGCTCAGCGGGCGCCCGTCAAGGCGGCGGAAGACGAAGCCGTCGAGCTCGTAGGATCGGCCGGCATGTAGCGCCGCCTCGGCCTCGCCCATACGGTGGCGCACCAGGCGGCCGACGAGCGCTGGTGAGAGGTGAATCACGCGGCGACTCGTCGCGGTCTTGGGATCGGTAAGCACGAACGCGCCTTTGATGTGCGTCAACGAATGTTGGACTCCGAGCAGGCCGCGATCGACGTCGACATCCGGCCAGCGAAGTCCGAGGACCTCGCCCTGCCGCATCCCGGTTCCGAGGGCGAGGGCCCACATCGGCTGGAGTGGGTCTGCGGCGACCTCAGCCGCATCGAGCAGTTGGCGCACCTGGTCGCTGTTCAGAACGGAGAACTCTGGCCGCTGGCGTCGCGGTGGACGCACTAACGAGGCGACATTGCCGCCAATGAGGCGCCAGCGCATCGCCTGCTGAAGGGCGGCGTGGAGAACGCCTGCGGCGTTGCTGATGGTCTTCGGGCTGGCGCCGTTCTCCAGCATTGCTGCGTACAGGCGCTGGAGCTGCTCAGGACGCAGCTTGGTGAGGGCGATGCTGCCTAGCGCAGGCTGTAGGTGGTCGCGGATGAGCTGCCGGTAGCCGGCTGCCGTGCGTGGCTTCAGCGTCGGCTCTACGCCTGCGACCCAATCCTCGAGAAAGCGGCCAACGGTGGCCTTTCCGCCAACAGTGGCGGCACCTGCGTCTCGAGCAGTAAGAGCGGCCCGTAGCCTCTGAGAAGCCTCCGCCTTCGTACGGCCGAACACCGAGCGGCGCCTCCAGAGACCGTCGACCTCGACGTGATAGCGGCCTTCCCAGCGGCCATCGGTGCGCGGCTTCGGCCGCAGCGAACCTTCCCCATTGGCGTGTTTGTTCATTTCCTCTCCTTGGTGCCTTTGCGGTCTATGGAACGGCTTGCGGACGAATGCGGCTCGATCCCGCCCGGTGTGCGCTTGCCAGGCGCTGGCCCGAGCAGGCCGAGTTTGCGTGCCCGGTACACGGCTTTGCCGGCACCGGAACGCGATAGTGGGATCTTCACAGCGACGGCCTGAGTCGGGTTCTGTCCGCGAAGGTAGGCCTCGCTGTAGATCTGCGCGACCTTCGCGTAGAAGTCGGCGGAGCGCACTGCTGGACGGCCTGCCTTCCCGCGCCGGCCCTCAAGCTGCCGCCGTACCGCGTCAACCGCCTCCGCGGGCGGTGCCAGCGACGCGAGATGTTCGCCGCGCCGTCGGGTGCGCGCCCAGCGTTCGATGTGTTGCTTGCGAGCAATTGACTGTGCCGCCGAGCGCCGATATTCGGCGATCTTCGAGCCGATCCGCATGGAACGGATTTTCGAACTCGACAGTTCGTCAGGCCGTATGTGTGCTCGGTTGGGACCGATCCACTGGATACTGATCCCAGTACATAGCTCGGAGCCGTCCTCCAGCAGGGTGTAGGAAAAGACGATCTCCCACGGTCCCTTTTTCTCGTCTGGCCACCTGCGCCCGTTAGTCGCGGCTGTCATCCCGCCCAATGCTAAGGATTCGTCAATAGCCTGTCAACATCCTATTCCCTAATAGCGGACAGGGGTGCCTGTAACTTGGGTATAGGAATAGCTTGACCGGTTGTTGCCTAACCCGCGACGATGGAAACGATGACATCCGAAGAACTGGTCGAACTGCGGGACGTGCGAGCTTTCGTGCGGACTGGACGTGCGCGCCAGACGCGACTGCGTGCTGGTCTTAGCCTGAGTGAGGTTGCTCAGTCCGTCGGCGTTTCGGTGGCCGCGGTGTATCGGTGGGAGACTTCGGATCGAACCCCGCGCGGTGAGGCAGCTGTCCGCTACTGGCGACTGCTCCAACAACTCAAGGTTGCGAGCTGAGCCTGAGCATGACCGGCGAGCTTCTGGTGACCCTGGACGAGGCTGGACGTCGTCTAAGCCTGTCTCGACGTTCTGTGCAATCCCTCATCTACGAAGGTCACCTCGCGTCCGTGAGAGTCGGCAGGAGTAGACGCGTCGCAGTTGTCGATCTCGAGGCTTTCGTCGCTCAGCTGAGGCAACACGACCATGCGGAGTTACGGATCGTCGGGGCGGTTCCATGAAAAGCAGAAGCCGCCCTTCCCAGGCGGCCTCCACCGACGCTCAAGCGAAGGTTAGCACGCCGTGATCGTCACCCTGACGGACGACCCTGACAGCGGCGATGTCCGAATCGTCTTCGGCTTCAACTCTGAGGCCATTCGACGGCTGAAGGCTCTAGGCGGCTGCTGGTGGGACCCGGACCAGCGGTGCTGGTGGACATCAGCTGCCCGGCGTGACGCCGTGGCCGCGGTCTTCAGGTCACTGGGCTACGAAGTCATCGGCGACGTGCGCCGTCGACGAGAACCCGAGCCGGCACCGCGTGCATTGTTCGCGAACCCAGCCGAGGCGTACCTGCGCAGCCTACCTGCGCGCCTGCAGCCGATTGTGTTCCGCTCGCTGGCTTTGATTTTGCATCCCGATGTCGATGGCGATCACCGCGCCATGGTCGAGCTGAATCTGGCTTGGAACCAGCTGAAGGATGCGGCATGAGCCTCCAAGCCCTCGAAGAGCTGAAAGGTTTCCGTCACTGGGTGGGGTGGAAGATCGAGCCCGGCAAGGACGGAAAGCCGACCAAGGTCCCGTATGTCGCCAACAACGGCAGGAAGGCAAAAACGAACAATCCCGCGACATGGACCCGCTTCGCGAGTGCCGCACCGGCCTACAAAGGGGCCGGCCACAACGGCCTTGGTTTCGTGGTCGCACTCGACGACCCCTTCTGTGGAATCGACCTCGATCATTGCCGGAATCCTGAAACCGGAGCAATCGATGAATGGGCGAAAGAGATCATCGAACGCTTCAACTCTTACACCGAGATCACACCGAGCGAGACCGGGCTTCGGATCTGGATCAAGGCCCGGAAGTTGGGCTCGAGCTGCGAAAAGGCCATGGGGGAGGGTGGCCGCAAGCTCGAGATCTACGACCACCTCAGGTTCTTCACCGTGACCGGGGCGCACCTCGACGGCACTCCCGAGACGATCGAGGACCGGCAAGGCAAGTACGACCAGTTCTATGACGAGCTATGGCCGGAGAAGCCATCCGGCACCGCGAGCAGGACGTCACCTACCACGAGCCTGACGGCCTACGAGATCCTCGACCTGGCACGTCAAGCAAAGAACGCGGCCAAGTGGGACAGCCTTATGCGCGGCG
>JALZAL010000007.1 GCA_030948325.1 Candidatus Dormiibacterota bacterium | reverse complement strand
GCGGCACCGGTGTCAAAGTCCAGATCGTTTGCCCGGGCATCGTGAAGACTGAGTTCCACACCCGCCAGAACATGGACATGTCGGGAAGGCCCAGACTCGAGCCCGAAGAGATCGTCACGGCGAGCATGATCGGCCTCGATCTGGGTGAGGTCGTATGCATCCCGACCCTCGAAGAGATAGACCCTCTTCAACACCGCGACCGGGCTCAAAGCGAAGTTTTGGCAGCAGGGATGCGACCGGCCTTGGCGAAGCGCTATCTGACCTGAGGCTGGCCGTGACCGCTGGGCAGGCGATCAGGCCGGGGGGATCACCGTCGCCATCGCGAGTCTCTCCAATTTGTCCGCGGCGCCAGCGGCTCCCGGCATGCTCTCGATCTTGAGCGCCAGTGCGCTGGCGGCATTTGCATACGACGGCTGTCCAAGAATCTCTTTGACCGCGGCTCGAATACTGTCTGGTCCGGCAGCGCCATCGAGTGCAAGCCCGGCCCCCAGGCGCTGGATGGTCGCCGCCAGGAACGGCTGGTCGGCGGCTGGGTTCGGAAGGGCGACCAGAGGCACGCCATGCGCGAGCGAGGCCGACACGGTTCCATGGCCCGCATGAGTGATGGTAACGGCGGCCTGCGGCAGCACCAAAGCGTGGGGCACGAACCGCCGAATCACAGCATTGACGGGCACTGTTGCGATGTCCACGCCCTGAGGTGCAGTGGCGATGACTCGGACAAATTCGCCGGCGAGGGCGTCGAGTGTATTCCGGATGCGGCTGCCCTGATCCCAAAGGCCGGTCGTCGTGAAGCCGACGACCACCAGCGGTCTCTCGTCGTTGAGATCCCACGGGGAGTGCCAGCGCTGACCTGGATCGCGCTCGAAAATCGGCCCGACATAGTAGACGTCGTCACTGGCCCGGGCGGCGGCCGGATCCAGCTCCGGGATGGTCGTAACCAACGTCGGGAACCCCAACCAGGCGTCGTTCAAGAGCGTCAGACGAGCCAAGCCGGCACCTTCTCGTAACTGGTTCGTCGCCGTCAGACGCGCCATTCCCATCGGCGACTCGGGCGGCGGGACAAGGCCCGCTATGGTCGAGTGGGCCAGGACGGCGACCGGGATCGTGAGGTGGGCCGCTGCTGCAAGCGCGCCCTGCATCAAAAAGTCGACGATCAGGACATCGGCGCCGCTTTCACTCACGCCATCGCGGACATCCTCAAGGTGCTCGGGAGACGCCCACACATTACGGATCAGTCCTGTCAATCGCTCGGCTGGGTCAGTCGTGCCATAGATGTCAAAGCGACCGCTGCGTTGCAGTGCACTGAAGCGGAATCCTCTCTCCTCGAAGCGCTTGCGCTGTACTTCGTAGCCGATGAACTCAATGCTGTGACCGCGCGAGGCAAGCTCCTGCGCAATGCCGATCGCAGGCGGCACGTTGCCTCCCCCATCCCACGTGGTGAAGGCAAATCGTGTCATCCCATACCTCTTTCGATTGCGTCACCCGCGGCTTGAGCCTCGCCAGTGAGTTGCAAAAGAGCAGTCACCGTCTCGAGCATGGCGGCCATGGTGTCGTCCCGGCTCAGACCACGGTCTCGCCTGAGCACCTTCCATATGTAGACGTCCATCACGGCAACCAGCTGCGCCAGCCGGCGCCGGCGGTTGGCGGAGCCTTTCGGCAGCCATCGCGCAAAAGTTCGCTCAACCCACTCGCCGTGAAAAGCCCTGCCGGCGTCCGTGATCTCGCGGATCGCCGGTACCGCCGCCTCCTGTGAGAGGAGATGGACGACCCGGTCGCCCCACTCCTCGTAGTGATCAACCAGGTTGGCTATTGCCGCCTTCAGGTCGCCCGCCGGCGTCTGCCCTCGCTGCTGGACGATCTGCGCTTGCATCGTACTGACGGAAGCAGCCAGCAAAGCTTCCTTGGAGCCGAAGCGGTGGATCACGGTCGGCGCACTCACCCCGGCTGCCGCGGCGATGTCCTCGAGCCGCACGTCCGGGTAGGGATGTTCCAGGAAAAGCCGCTTTGCGGCCCTGAGCAGGCGCCGCTCCGTCTCTGCCTTCGGTTCCGCTCGCAGCACCATTCGGTACTGACGCCTCTGAAATACCATTTCGTGAAATTAGACTTCACAATCCCTCAAAAGTCAAGCTACGGACACGCTTGGGCCGGGCGAGGGCGTTTGTCCAGACGACAACCATCCCGATATATTGTTGACACAACATATGTTGCTGAAGTAATATGGCGGCAAATGCCCGACGTCTTCCAGATCCTCGCCGACCCCACGCGCCGCCGCCTTGTCGAGGCGCTGCGAACCGGCGAACGTTCGGTTAACGAGCTGGTTGACCTGGTGGACATGGGCCAGCCCGCTGTCTCGCGGCAGCTGGCCATCCTGCATGATGCCGATTTCGTGGTCGTCCGGCCCGAGGGCCGGCGAAGGCTGTACGCCCTGCGTCCGGAGCCGTTCTGGGAGCTGAACGACTGGATGACCACATACCGCGGTGTCTGGGAGGCCCGGCTGGACAGGTTTGTCGCCGAACTTGATCGACGGCGCAGCACGCGGTCAAAGAACAAGTACAAGAAGGAGCCACAAAAATGACAGAAGCAGGTATTCAGGCGGCTGCAACGAGCAAAGAGAAGACACAGGCGCAAGGGCCCACACCATGTCTGGTGTTCGCCGATCGAGCTGAAGAAGCAGTCAACTTCTACGTGTCTCTGTTCAACAACTCCAAGGTCCTGAGTGTCACGCGCGGTGATGGCAACGGCCTGATACCTGAGGGCAAGCTGATGCATGCCAGCTTCCAGCTGGACGGCCGAGTGTTCACAGCCTTTGACGGCGGCCCCTCGTTCTCGTTCTCCGACGGGATCTCGCTCATGGTGACCTGCGAAACGCAGGAGGAGATCGACAGGTTGTGGACGCAGCTCACAGACGGCGGAGAGGAAGGCCCGTGCGGCTGGCTAAAAGACCGGTTCGGCGTTTCGTGGCAGGTCGTCCCCGTCGCTCTCGGGGAGATGTTGGGCGATTCCGAACACGGCAACTCAGCGAAAGCCGTGGAAGCGATGCTCAAGATGAAGAAGCTCGACATCGACACCCTCAGGCAGGCCTATCGGAGCGGATCCTAGCTTGGCTCCACAGAAGCAGGGCGCCCGCCGGATAGTCACGCTCGAGCGAACCTTAAATGCGCCCATCGAGGATGTCTGGGACCTCTGGACGACAAAGGACGGGATCGAGTCCTGGTGGGGCCCAGAAGGGTTTGCAGTCAAGGTTCGCAAGCTTGACCTTCGTCCCGGAGGCGAGCTCTTGTACGCGATGACCGCCACCGCTCCCGACCAGATCGAGTTCATGAAAAAAGCGGGGATGCCGCTGACGACCGAGAGCCGGGTGATCTACACGGAGGTCGTCCCGCCGCGGCGACTCGCGTACTCACAGCTGGCCGACTTCATCCCCGGCATCGAGCCATACGAGGTGCCCACGACTGTCGAGCTCGATCAGAGCCCGCAGGGCGTGCGGATGGTTTTGACCTTCGCAGCGATGCACGACGAGCACTGGACGAGCATGGCCGTGATGGGTTGGGAGAGCGAGCTCGGCAAGCTGGCAAAGCTCCTCGAGGCGTGAGCATCCGCAGCCCCGAGCATCTATCGCCGGCTATCCAACAGAACGTTCCGAGCCTTCCAGTTGGAGGTAAGGACTGGCGACCTAGGTCGTTAGCGCGGCTTCCGTCCCCAACATTGCACCAGGAGCTTGTCGACGACAATCGTGTTCGGATCAGCGAGGTGCTCTAGCAGTGCGCTCCGATGGGCGTCGAAGGTCTGCCCCCCCATCAAGCCTTGCGTGATCACCTTATCGCGAGTGGAATCCAGCAACGAGACCAGGTGTGTGCGTCGATACTGTCCGAGCGCCGGCATCTCGGCTATCACCCGGAATTGAACTTCGAGCGCACCCGCCCCGCGCAGCATTGACGGCAGCTTTCGCCCGATGAATGGATCCCCGCCGGCGGCGCGAAAAGCATCGTGGAACGCTGATATCAGGGCGGCCCAGGAGTCGTGCGGTGGTTCGCAAACCCAGGAAACGTTGTCGATGTCTTCGAGCGCGATCGTGCCACCAGGATTTGTGACCCTCAGCATCTCCGACAGCAGCTTCCGCCGCTCGGGAACGTTGACCATGACCAATCGTTCATGGACCAAGTCGAACGAATCGTCGTCGAGGCCGCTAGCGAGCGCGTCCGCCTCCACCAGCGTCACGTTCTGGAGGCCCAGGCGTTCGACCTCGCGCCTGGCCAGCTCCACAAACCGTGGCTCACGCTCCAGTCCGACAACCTCACCGTTCGGGCCCACCTTCTCAGACAGCAATCTAAGAACACCCACCGGACCGCAGCCGACGTCGAGAACTTTCGTCCCTGACTCGACGCCGATCGAGTCGAGCAGCCATCGAGCCGATGTTTCGTACTCCTCGGCTTGCGCCCGGAGTCGATTCAGCTCGGTCTCAGTGCCGCCCAGCACATAGTCGGCCGACGGCTGTAGTTTCATGGCTCGGTGCGGGGAGGCAAGGACATACAGATCGGCCGATCATAGTCGGAAATATTCGTGTCATGAACGCGCGCAGAGTCGTCGCGCGTTTCTGCAGAACAGGCGACCTTAAGCCCGTTAGGTGCGTTTGCTGGCGTCGGATCGCCCCACCGCGTAGTCGATAGCCGCCTCCAGGCTCATCGTATGACCCGCGGTCCACGCAGCCTGCCACTGATCGCGGCCGGCACCGGCCTCGGAGGCAAGGATGAAGCGCCGGGTGATGGCTTGCTCGAAAGGGGCCGGCTTGGATGCGATCCTGGCGTGAATTGCGGCCGCCGCACCATCCAGCCGCGCCGCGCGCGCAGGATCGCCACTCGCCGCACCGACTGCGGCAAGGGTGTCCAGCGCTTCGGCCACGCCCATCCTGTCGCGCTGTTTTGCGAAACCAATCAACGCTTCGCGCGCCCAACTGTCTGCTTGGTCCAGGTCGTCCTGCGCGAGCGCGGCATGCGCAATTGTGTTTTTCGCCCGGGATGCGAACGTCTCATCGCCGAGCTCTCGATACACCTTCAGCCCCTCTGCGTAGAGGCGTTGCGCCTCTGCCGGCTTTCCCGAGTGAAGCAGCGCGTTGCCGAGATTGAGGTGCGATGTGCCAAGCTGCCACGTCAACCCGAGGCCTCGGCAGATGTCGAGTGATTGGCGAAGGGGCTCCAGCGCGTCGGCGTAGCGGCCCTCGCACATGGCGACCTGGCCGGCGACCGTCAGAGCATTCCGTAGGTCCATCGGGTCGCCACCGCGGCGAGCGACTTCCAGATCCTCGGCTGCCAGCTCGGCCATCCGCGCGTAGTCGCCTTGTGGGTAGCACAGAAAGGCTGTGGCCCAAAGCGCCTTTGCCCGCAACGAGTCGGGACTGGGGCCCGGCATCGCAAGCGCGGCCTCCGACCAGCGGCGGCCCTCAGCGAACTCACCCGTATGGCGCCAGTACCGCCAAAGCGCGACCGTGAACTGCAGTGCGAGCGTGTTGTCGCGCTGCTCGATCGCCCATGCGATGGCACGGCGGAGGTTGCCACGCTCTGCGTCGAGCCGCCGCGACCAGTCGTCCTGGCGGGAGCCCACCAGGTTCGCCTCACCCTCTTGCGCCAGTTCCAGGTGGTAAAGGGCGTGCCGGCGCGCCGTCGATTCCTGCTCCCCCGCCTCGAGCAGGCGTTCCGCCGCGTACTCGCGGATGACGTCGAGCATGTCGTAGCGGGCCTCGGCGTGGTTGTCCACCAGCACGACCAGGCTGTGGTCGATAAGAGTGCTGATGACGGACAGCGGCTCCCGGACATCGCACACAGGCCCCGCGGACGCCAGGCTCCATCCGCCTGAGAAGACGGCCAGCCGCCGAAACAGCGCGCGTTCCGACGCCGTCAGCAAATCGTCACTCCAGGCCACCGTCTCTCTGATGGCACGCTGGCGGACGGGCAGGTCGAGCGGGCCATCGGTCAGCAAACGCAAACGGTGGTTCAGCTGACTGGCCAGTGCTGGAAGCGGAAGATGCTTGACGCGCGCCGCTGCAAGCTCGATCGCAAGCGGCAGGCCGTCGAGCTGACGGCAGATGTCCAGCACCAACTCAGGATCGTCCCCCACCGCCCCGGCGCGGTCCGCGAAGAGGGCGGCCGCCGAGCTCAGGTCGAGCGGCGGGATTGGGAGCTCGTACTCGCCGCGCAGATGCAAGCGCCTGCGGCTTGTGACCAGAAACTTGCTCTCCGGCGCGCGAACCAATAGCGAAGAGACCAGCAGGGCTGCAGGCAGCAGGTGCTCGAAGGTATCCAGCAGGATCAGCGCCCGGCGGCCCGCCAGCCGGCGCTCGATCAGGAGCGGGATAACTTCCCCTACCTCCACCACGCCGATCGCTTTGGCGATGGCCGGCGCCACCAGTTCCGGGTCGTGGACCTCGCCAAGGGAGACGAAGAAAACCCCGTCCCCAAAAGACGTCAGTTCCCGCGCCGCCACCTCAAGCGCCAACCGAGTTTTCCCGATCCCGCCCGGTCCGGTCAGCGTGAGCAGGCGCACGGCCGGATTCTTCAGTGCGGCGATCACTGCGTCCAGCTCGTCGGCTCGACCCACAAGGGGAGTTGGAGGGATTGGAAGCGAGTTGCCCTCAGGTTGGGGAGGCGCCGAAGCATGCCCGCGGGCGGCCGCCTCGAAACGATCTCTTACCTCCTCCTCGAGCCCGAGGGCAGCGGCAAGCTTCCGCGCCGTATCCGGGTACATGGCAGTGCGGAGGCCACGCTCGACATCGCTCACCGTTCGCGCGCTGATGCCCGCGCGCTCGGCGAGCTCCTCTTGGGTCAGTCCAGCCGCCGTTCGGAACTGTTTGAGGGACTGGCCGAGCCGGTCGCTGGCCTTATCCACGATCGCAGCATCGCAGACGGTGAGCAGTCGGTGGATAGGTTTCATGGTCTGCGCGAGCTGTTGCGCGGAGGATGGCAGTGATGACGACGGAGCGCAATCGAACCATCATCCTGAAGTTCTTTCGAGAGGTCCTGGGCGCAGGCGACCTGGACCTGCTCGATGAGCTCGCCGTCGAGGACTATCAGGACCACGTCGCCCTGCCCGGGCAGGGCTACGGTCGCGCAGGCCTGAAGTGCAGAGTGGCCAGGATCCGGGCCGCTTTTCAGCCGCGGCATCAGCTGCACGACGTCATCGTCGATTCCGACCTGGTTGCCGTGCGGTGGACCCTGTCGGGCGTCCATTCGGCTGAGTTCCTGGGGCTGTCGCCCACCGGAAAGGCCGTCGAGTTCGACGGCGTCGATATGTACTTCATGCGTGAAGGTCGCATGGCAGCGCACTGGAATGTCGTCAACCTTTGGGCCTTTTACCGCCAGGTCGGTGGGCCCATCAATACTTAGGAGAAAGAGTTAGAGATGTCGGAAAACGAGAACAAGCAACTGCTGCGGCGCTACTACGAGGAGGTCCTGATGCAGGGCCGGTTGGACGTCCTCGAGGCCATCGCACGCGCCGACTATGTCGAACACAACCCGTTCCCAGGACACGGCCAGGGTTTGGAGGGTCTGCGCCAGCGGGTGAACACCCTGCGCACCGCCTTCCAGCAACAGTTCACGCTCGAGCTTCTGATCGCCGAGGGTGACAAGGTGGCTGTCTTGTGGACAACACGGGGTACGCACGTGGGCGAGTTCATGGGGCTCCCGCCAACTGGCAAGAGCTACACCATCCAGGGCGTCGACGTGCACCAGCTGCGCGACGGCCGGATGGCCGAGCACTGGGACGTGGTCGACGTCTACTCGATGCTCATTCAGCTCGGCGCGCTACCGGCACCGAGCGGAGCCCCCGCGTAGAGCGCAGCTATCTGCGGGGCGGACGCTCCTTGCGGTCGCCCCGCACTCTTGCTTCTTCCCGTGAAGTGGCTCTCGGTACCGGGCTGCGATCGCCATTCAGCCGACCTCTGGTTGAAGAAGTGTGTTGATCATTGAATCACCCAGCCACTGCTCGTAACGGGATGTAGCCCAGCCTCTCTCGAAGACAAGGTCGGTGTAATGGTCGGGGCCGCTCCATGACCAGATCACGGCCACTGCTTCCGTCGCCGATATTCCCGGGCGAAGGCGGCCGCTGTTCTCCAACACAGTCACCAGGCCGCCCTGGGTCATGCCAACCAATCGTTGTTCCTCTCTCTCCCGATAGCGACTCAGCAAGCCTGGATCGCCCGACTCTCGCATGAAGCGGAGTAGATCGGCGCACAGCTCATAAATAAGGCGGTTCACGCGGGCGCCAGAGCGAAGCCAGACTTCGGGATCGGCAGTCTCGCGCAGAGGCTCGAACAGCTTCAGTGCGTCCGCGACATGAGGGAACCCGACTTCGATGACGCCCTGTGCCAGCCGCTGCTTGGTACCGAAGATCCCATACACCGTCTGGTAGGCCACGCCGGCTTGCCCGGCGATGTCTTCCATGGTGACGCTGCTGTAGGTCCCGTTCGTCAGTAGCCGCCGAGCTGCGTCGAGGACGCGGCTCCGGGTCATCTGCGCCTGCTCCTTGCGCAGAGCACCGTTGTATGGGCGCCGCCCCTTGACAGCCTTGATCATTGCGAATAGCCTACCACTATCAATCAGAGATTGCCTCTAGTCAAATTGAGGGCGTCCTTTTGAAAGGTGGTTGGGATGAGCAAATTGCGCCGGTATTGGAGTTGGTTTCTGCCTGGGCTGATCTGTCTATGCCCGATGGGGGCGCTGGCCTACTACAACGCCGGCCTTGAGCACGAAGTGCTGGATTTCGAATCGACGAGAGCGCGGCGGCGTGCCCTGGTTTCGGAATCGCACAGCCGCACGGCCGTCATCCTCCGCGCCCGCCCGTGAGCAGCGCCTCTCAGGCTCAGTTGGATGTGGTCATCATCGGTGGCGGCGTGCAGGGGCTGGTCGCCCTCAACGCATTGGTCGAGAAGGGCTACTCGTGCGCGTTGGTCAACGACGGTGATTTGGGATCCGGCCAGACACTCCATTCACACGGCTATCTCAATACCGGTTTCGGCATGTTCGGTCCGGAGCTCCCCCGCGCTTCGGTCGATGTCGTGCAGCCCTATCTGGAGGAGCGCGGCCTCGAGTTGAGTCATAACTGGGTCTTGATCCCGCCCCCGAACATGCCGCTCTTTGACGGCCTGCCCGCTGCCACCTTGCCTGGCGGATTCGCAATTCCACCCGGCCTTAGGGCAGTTGGATTGCCTGACGGCAGCCTTCCAAAACGCGGTCTTGTCGAGGTGCTGAGCCAGGGCCACCACGAGCGGATTCTTCGCGGGCAGGCCGCGCCACACCGGAGCGGCGAGCAAGTAAATGCCGTCGTTGTGCGTCTCTCGGCCGGCGGCGAGGAGATCATTCTCTCGACCAAGGTCGTCGTTGTCGCTGCAGGGTGCGGCAGTAAACGGCTCATAAAAGATCTCGTCGGACAAACCCCGCAGACCGAGAAGATCAAGCATCGACGGGTCCACATGATCTGCGTGCGCGCGCCGCGTGGCTCCCTACCGACCACAAGCATCGTCGCGATGCCCCTCGGTTTGATGCTTGCAGCTCATAACATGCCGAACAACGTCACTTGGTACGTAACGCCTACGGAAATGGGCGGACCGTCGTTCGACGACATTCCGGGCGACGCGGCCAGCGACCTCGATCCATCGATGGTTGCTCGAGGCTGCGCCAGCCTACTGGCGCTTTACCCACGGCTGTCAGAGATTGAGGGTCTCCAACTGGGCTGTTACGCAGGGTATCGACAGGATGTCGGCGACTTGCCGGGAAACCGAATGTGCGAGCTCGTGGAGGGAACCAAAAACGTGGTCGTCGCCCTGCCGTCGGGGCTCGTGGGTCCCTGGCTCAACGCGACCAGGATGTGTGAAATTGTCGGTGGGATCGTCAATCCAAATGGCAGCCAGGCCGCAGTGCCCGGTGGAGGCGTAGGTGTGCGAGTCGGCAATCCGGTGGAAGATCGCCCGGACTTCGTATGGATGGGGTGGGACGAGTGGTTGCGGAAATACCCAGAACCGTGCCGCTCGCGGGAGCACTGGGGGTCTTCTCTATATCCACCGGGGTCGTCCCTCCTGAATTCGTCGCGCCAGGATCATCATTACAAAGGCTAGACGGCCGGGCGATCTGGTTAGGAAACAACCGCCTCACCTTGAAAGCCACCGCCGCCATGACGGGCGGACTCTTGCGGTTTCGGTGTGGCGATCGGGATATCGCGGCGGCCCCTGTGGCCTTCGATCACGAAGAAGGACTCGTCGTCAGTGCGGTGGACGTGGAGCGCAGGTGAATCGCCCGGCGGTGCCAGGGCTTCCCAGAGCGCAAACGGGCTCGTTCGTCTTCTTGCCGCGTGGAGTTCCCCACACGTTCGTGGTCGAGGGCTCGAACAACGCCCGCTTCCTGGGGATGCTGACGCCGGGCGGGGGCGAGCAGTTCTTTGTGGATGCAGGCAGGCCGGCGGAGGCGGAGGGCCTGCCTCCGAAGACGCCGCCGGACATCGAACTCCTCAAGCGAGTGAGCGCGAAATATGGGATGGAGATCGTCGGACCGCCATTGACACCCGCCGGACGCTAAGACCGAATTGACACAACGAGATCGCCAGAACGGTTTCTCAGCTGAACCTAGACTCCGACAGGACGTCGCACAAACACCACCCCGGATTCAAACGTCGGGGCCGCTAATCCAGGCGAACTGGATCAGTCGTGAACGCAGAGTTGAGTCCGCGGTGATAAATGTCGTGCGCGCCGCCTCAGCCACCGCCACATAGACCATGTCATAGATGGGGTGGTTGTCGTAGCGTCTTGACAGTTCCCAGGCACGGTCCATATGGCGCGCATCGTCCGCGAGTCGGAACGGAAGCTTGACCAAGAAGCCGTAGGCAAGATCCGCGGCGGCGCCGCTCCACCTGCCTCTCTTCACACCCGTCAAGAGCGCATTCGCGCATTCAGTCAGAAGCAAGCGCGGCGCGATGAGCTCGGCTCTTTCAGACGCCAGGCGACGCATTGTGCGCATCGCAGACGATGACGAATCGATGCCGGGAGCCACGCAGTCCACGACGACGCTCGCGTCAAGAACGGGCATCGACGCCGCGACCGAGGGATCGGAGCCGCCGCTCCTCGAGGACAAGGTCAGCGGCCGTCGCAGCGCGAGGTCCCTTCTTGAGGCCTGAGATCTCGACAGCAGCGACCCAGTCAGCCAGCGACATGGCGCCCGCGATGCCACTAGAGCCGAGTAGTCGATCGAGATCGGAGCGCACGATGAGGAGCTTGTTTCCACGCCTGTGGGCGCGCAAACGCCCCGACCATACCCATCGCCGCACCGTTTCGGCGGAGCGTCCAGCCACCGCGGCGGCGGCAGCAACATCGAGTTCGTCGGCTGCTGAACGAGGCATGGCATCTATACTACTACATCAGCCATCAGGTGTTGTAGAAGTAGCCCAAGCGGGACGCTATTCGAACCACCTAGACCTACTCGAAAGCTATTCGATAGCCATTGGCCGGGCCTTTGATGGACAAGACGCATATTGTCCGGCACGGTTAAGCAAAGGCGCCTTCCCGCCGCCCTGTGAACGCTTGGCCGCCATCATGTGGGGGTGACCTCGCGGGCGGAGCTGTTGACCGCTGGTCTGCACGCAATCAATCGCGCCGATTGGAAGGTCGCTGAGGGACTTTTCCGGGAGGCGGCGACCCTAGAGGAGAGCCCAGAAACGCTGGACGGGCTTGCCACAGCACTTTGGTGGCAGGGTCGACTCGAGGAGGCGCGCCCCTTGAGAGAGCGTGTCTTCAGCGCGTTCAAGGCGCGTGGCGACCTCGGTGCAGCGGCATGGATCGCGCTCATGCTGTCCGCCCAGTACGCTCGAGAGTTGGGCAACTACGCCGCGGCTCGCGGTTGGGCGGCTCAGAGTCATCGGCTGATCGCGAAGGCAGGACCTTGCGCTGAGGCGGGTCGCATCATGTTGATCAGCGCTATTGCCGGCAGCGATTGGCGCGAGGTGGAGCGCGCCGCTGCCGAGGCGATGGACATCGCCAAGCGATTCGGTGACGTCGACTTCGAGATCCTGGCGCTGGCCTATGGCGGGC
>JALZAL010000366.1 GCA_030948325.1 Candidatus Dormiibacterota bacterium | reverse complement strand
GGGCAGTGGTACGCGCTACCCCCGAGACGCTCGTCGCCCGCGCTGGGACGGCCTTCTGGATGGTACTGACTCTTGGCCTGTTGTTTTATGCAATCATCTACCTCAGCGCGGGAGCTGTTGCGCGCTTCTATCATCTCCCGGAAGCGGCATCGGTGCTCCGTGTGATCGGCGTCTCCATCCTTCTATACTCGATGAGTCGCGTGCCTTCGGCAGTCCTCGAGCGGGAAATGCGGTATGCCCGCAAAGCCATCCCCGAAGTGGTGGCGTCCTTCGTCTATGCGGGCTCGGCCGTCGGCCTGGCTTTCCTCCAGTTGGGGTATTGGAGCATCGTAGGCGCGACGGTCATCCGGTCGGCGGTTCTCAGCGGTGGCCTCTTCGCGGTGACACAGGCACCGCCTTCGATGCGCATCTTTCGCTGGGCAGCGCGAGATCTGTTCCGTAGCGCTGGCGTGCTTAGTGCCGCTTCAACAGTTCGCCTCGCCTATACGAATGCTGATAACGCATTCGTCGGTCGGGTCAGCGGGGTGACCGCTCTCGGCTACTATGCGATGGCTTACAACCTCGGCAACCTGCTCGCGATCCAAGTCGCCGGAGCATTAGGGGCGGTTCTCTTTCCCGCATACGTTCGGATGATGCCCGACCTGGCTCGCGTTCGAGCTGCAACGTTCCGCCTCCTGCGTTCCGTCAGTCTCCTCGTCGTCCCATTCACCGTCGTCGGCGCTTTCGCCACACCGAGGCTGGTTCCCTTAGTCCTCGGGCCGAGGTGGTCCCCCGCAACTCTTGCGCTCCAGATCCTGCTCGTGTACGGCTGCTTTCACTCCCTCGGCCCGATTTATTGGGCACTACTGCAGGCTGGCGATCGTAATCACACGAACTTGAAGATCAACTGCCTGAGCCTCGCAATCGCTCTCCTGGCTGCATGGCCCGTGGCGACTCGCTTCGGGATCAACGGCGTGGCCGTCGAGTTCACACTCCTTGAGGGACTTCGCTTTGCCTTGCTGGCCACCGCGGTCCGTCGACATTTCGGCCTTACCTGGGAAGAGCAGGTTCGCGCTGTCTTGCCTGCAGTAAGTGGGGGCGGACTGGTTATTGTGATTTTGCTGGCGTTGACACTCCTTTGGCCAGCGCAGGGCTTCGCTGCGATGGTTCTGGAGATTCTTGCGGGGGGTGCTGTCTACCTAGCCCACCTGCTGCGGATGGGCACGATCCGGCTGCCGCGCAGACCCGGAGATTGGCGGTCGATGGTGCAATGACCGACCTGACGGTCCGGCATCATCTGATGCGGACGCTCCCAGAGCTACGCGATATGGTTGAACGTGAACTAGACGCAGCCTCATCCCTCGGCGCGACCGACTCCAAGATCCGATCGCACCTCATGGACGCCTTCCTTGGGGCAGCTGGGATGAACCAGATCGCCGAGGACTATCTCCATCGTCAGGGTCTCGTCGCAAGCAAGATAGTGAACCGGCTCTTGCGCCGCCCAGGCGCACCGCGTCGTGTTGCTGCTGACGGCATCGCAGCCACGAGCCGCACATGGCAGGCATTCCGGACGGCCATTGACTCTGGCAGACTTCGCCGCTGGCAGTGTGACCTCGCCGGTTTGGTAGACGGCCTCTCTGATGCCGTTGTCGGCAGTCTTCTCTCGGGACCGATCGACTCCAGCCTCCGGCAATCCATCAGCCACCTTGGCGTTAAATGCCACGCGCTCTTTTCATGCAATCTGGGCCGCGATCCCGCAATCCTGCGAGAAGTACTCCGTTTGCCCCAGTGTTTTTTCGGATTCGACCAGCGTCCTGACGATTGTCGCCGTCTAGTCCAATCATTCGGTGACCGACATCCTGATAAGCACGCCCCCCTTGTCATCGTCGGTGTCAGAAGCTCTGGAAGCTACCTCGCGCCGCTAACGGGCGCGTTCCTTCGACGCGATGGATATGCGAATACCACCGTTATGACCTGGCGCCATAGGGCTGGCTGGGCCCGGTCCGAGCGTCGCACACTGCTGGGGCTGCATCGCAAGGGTGGCGTGGCATTACTTATCGACGATCCACCGACCTCTGGCGATACTCTCGCGCGCGCGGCCGGCGCACTCCGCGCGCTGGGGTTCCGGACCAGATCGATCGTGCCCCTTGTCCCTACCTTCAACTCGCCCGCCTCATGGAATTGGCCCGAACGGCTTAGGGACTATGACATCGTTCAGCTGCCATCGGCGGACTGGGCTATCAACCAGCAGTTGGAGGCGGGCTCAATTCGGGGCGCTCTTACGCCTCTTCTGGAAGGCCGGTACATCCGACTTAGACGGGACCGTGATTTTGCGCAATGGGTTTCGGTGGGTGCTATCGGCCGAGTCGTCGCGCTGCCTATTGACGACACAAGCCCCGAATCCGTGCGAGGCCACCGCCGGGCGCGGTACCGGGTGGAAATCCATGAACAGATTACCGGTCGCAGCTTCGATTACTTGCTTTATGTCAAGGGTGTCGGCCTCGGTTATTTCGGAAGGCACGGTGCTGCTGTCGCCGAAGGGCTACGTGACTTCCTTCCTCAAACCCACGGCGTGACCGATGGCCTGCTCTTCCGCGAATGGCTTCCGGAGGACTTGCGCCTTCCCACGGCCGTGACGGCGTCTACACTCGCAGCATATGCCGCGCGTCGTCGCCGAGACTTACCTCTTCCCGACGATGCAGGCGCGCTTATCACTGGAAGAGATGCCATGTGGGAGCGCTGCAGTGATCTACTAACCCCAGCGTTTCGTAGCTGGGCACCGGTGGCGCGACTCACTCTTAGAAATGTCTTTCGGCACCTCGTTGCAAGCCCTCGACCTTCGCTGATAGACGGAAGCATGCGTCCGGAAGATTGGTTTTATGACGGGCAGCGACTTATGAAGGTCCACGCGGACGAGGGAACGTTCTGGAGCGGCATTACGTACTGTTCGGACGCGGTCTACGACCTGGCAGCCGCGGCCGTCAGTCAGGGCCCTCATCCAAACGACGCGCTCAGTCGTGAACTTCGCCGGGAGTATGAGCATCTAACGCAGGATGCGATCTCGAACGAACGCTGGTTGTTATATCAGCTTCTGCACCTTCAGCAGCTGCGCGCTCGCGCGTTAGCCGACCCGCAGCAACATGACCTGATCGCCGCGCTTGGTCCACGCGAGCGCCAGATGTCGCGGCTCATGGAGGGTTATCTCGGGAGTCTCTTCCTGAGTGATGTGCCTGATTCCACTTCGGGCCCGCTGTGCGCTATAGACATTGATGGGGTGCTTGACACGACGTATCTGTCGTTTCCAGCGACAACGCCTTGTGGCGCCCTGGCCTTGCGCGCGCTCATCGCGCACGGCTACCGGCCGGTACTGAGCAGCGGCCGATCTCTTGCCGAAGTCCACGAGCGCTGCGAGGCCTATCGTCTGACCGGCGGCTCTGCCGAATATGGCTCGGCGCTCTGGGTCAGCGATGCCAAGGGAGGTCGCGGCCTGCTCCCGGCTTCGGCGCAATTTGACCTAGATGGCCTGCGTCGGACGCTGGCCGGAATTCCATCAGTCCACGTCGATCCGGCCTTTCAATACATTGTCCGGGCCTATTGCCTCGCCGGCGGCCGGCGACAGGCCATACCACCCGAGGTGGTCGCGAGTTGCTTGGCCACCTGCGCAGGGCGCGTCTATGTAGTGCCAGGCAAAGCCCAGACGGACTTCGTGGCGGTTGGCGTCGACAAGGGCAGTGGGATGGCGGCCCTGGCGAATCAGCTAGGTTGCGGTGATCAGCCTCTCGCGTTGGCAGTCGGCGATACGCTGTGGGACTTGCCACCCTTTCAAATGGCGGCGCGAGCGATTGCACCTGGCAACGCCGAGGCCGACCTTCGAGTCCGCGCGCGGCGAGAGGGTGCCCCACTGACGATCGCCCGGCACTCCTATCAATTGGGCCTGTTCGAGGCCGTCTCAACCCTTATTCGCCATCGGCCCGGAGCGTGCTCTCAATGCGCGCCACCGAGGTTTTCCAGAGAAACCAACACCCTACTGGCGATTCTTTATGCCCAGGATGGCCCCCCGTTGCTCCAGATCCGCGCTCTCCGCCGGCTCTCGAGCATGCCGAAATGGAGACCCGGCGACGAACCGAGGGTCGACTCTTCATGAAAGGATGCGTAACCAATTGCAGGGGCAGCCGCGGCCAAATCGCTATTGGCACCGTCGCATCAGTTAAAGGCGCCCGCAGTCCGCTTGCCAACCAGGGTGAAGTGCCTCAGCCGCGCGTTACGCGTGTGGCCATCGGGTTCCTTGTGCACGAAGGCTTGATAGTGGTAGGTCACACTTGTCTGCTCGAAGCCGAGGACCCCGACGAACTCCTGAATGGTCTGCGGAGATAGTCGCCACCATGTGTCTTTGGGCTCAGAAGTACGCCAATCTGGGAGGAATCTCAGGGAGGGGGCGGCCCGTCTTTGGCGAAGGATTCTGCCGGACACCCGGTGCCACGTGGACAGGCTGCGCAGCCGAACCAAATCCGTGACGATGACCATTTCCCGGGTCAGGGCTAGCGCTTTCTCCAGAGCGAGAAACGGATCACGTACATGTAAGAGGATGGAGCCAAACGTGCAAATGTCCACGTTCCCGATTTCGCGTGGAACCGAATAGACGTCTCCGTAGACGATCTTGTTTTTAGATCCGACCGCCCGATGCGAAAGCCAGTACGCGTTGTTAATTCTCCTGATGTGCTCCCTCCGCTTCTGTAGGAAGTCCTTTCGGTCGTCTCGCGCGAAGGGGACCACGTCCCACTCTTGCATATCAGACAGGTCATAACCAATGACCTGGGCGCCCGCCTTCTCCATATGGAAACCCACGTAACCGCTGGCCGTTCCCATTTCGAGGACGCGCTTCCCATTGAAATTGACATTTCCAAGGTATTCCCGGATCCCGTCCCTGAGGTCCCATTCACCTAGCACGGTCCCATAGCCAGGAAGATCCATGCTGTGATAAAAGTGGCAGTCACCCAGACTGGTAACTACTCTCGGCTGTGCGTAGACGCTGGATTCTGACACCGATTTCCCTGCCTTTGTCGCCTGAAGTATGACAAACGTTGCGTGCCGGGCCGGTTGGGACTCGGCTACCACTCCGCCAGTACGATCCCTTGCTCAATCGGCCCCGTCCGTATAGAGACGAGCTAAAGACAGCGGAAGAGCTCGAGCTAGGGAGAACTAGATGAAAGCCTCGTTGCGAATTGCGCTGACCTTCGGCATCATCTCAGCCGCGGGACGCTCCTCCTTGGACTCGGTCCGCAACGCGACCTCCAGCCGCGACGCCTGCCGCAACTCACCGCTCGGCTTCGCCACTATCTGGCTGCCCAGGAGGCCCTCCTCGGGGCTGCTAATCCGCGGCTTGAGCCTTTAGCTGTGGCCTCGCTACCACATATCGTGCTAACGTAAATAGCGCCTCGTTATCCCGGCCTGTATTAGTTAACCGAGCGCGCCCGGGCGAGGCGAGTCGAGAATGCTGTTTCGTGACGTGAGGCCGAAGCAAACCGGCGGGGTGGGTTGGGTGGCTACCTCGTGGGTCGTGTTTGGACTTAGCCTCTGCCTGTTCGGTGCGGCGCTAGTGCTGTTTATCGTGGTTCAAGGTCGCGTCCACCAGCAGGCTTTTCCACCGCAAGTGTACCCCGCCCCCTCCCAGTCTGTGCCGACGTCGGCGGCAACGCCTTCGACCAGTCCCTCGCCAGGTATCTATGTCCCGCCGGCCTACCCGGACGGTTCCACCGCAGTCCGCGGAGCCCGCAACCCGCAGACGGGCGCTTACCAGGACATTGAGGACGACACGCCGAGCACCAATTCGTCAGGCATCTCCACAATCGTCCCTAAGCTACCGATTCCTTCGCCACATCCCGCCCTGCCAACGCCCCTGCCGACGCCGCACCTCCCCTGACCCGGCCACCGGACGTATCAACCCTGCGTTCCGTGAGCGACCCATTTCGATTCCGACCTCGTCCAGCGAGGACGAGGGCCGCGAGATGGACCGGACAGGCGGTGGAGGGAGAGCTTCGGGCAACCCCTGCCCGATAGGCGCCCACCGGTCGAGGCCCTGGGGTTCCACATTGGCCCGCATCCGGAATCCCTAATAATCACCGGACGTCTCATAAAGGCCGCTCGATGAAAGAAGGTCGACGGAATCAGAAAAACGGGATCCGCAAAGCGCATCATCCTTTTGTCCAGAATGGCCACGAGTACCAATATGAGGGAAAGTTCACGACCCGCGAAGTCTTGACCCTGAATGGCAATTCAAGTAGCCAGCTCTTGAGTCCCCGCTCGGGCTATGCGTCCCAATGGCGCCAAGTTGTGTTGTGCTCCGTCTTAGGACACTCGTAGTGACCAACGTTGTTACTTGCAAGCGCCTCGGCAAGGGCGCGCAAGCAGGTGCTGGAGCTCGGGCTTTGGCCGTTGGAACTATCCGGATGGCCCCAGCTCTCGAGCTGTATGAAGCGCGTCAGGCTGGTGGCTTGTCGCCCTGAAGTATCGAGGATCTCCTCATCCGAGAGGAGGAGCTCGCTCGGGATAAGGAACGCGAGGAACCGTATCAATTGAAGCGCTGGCGGCATCTCGGCGCCAGGCGCGATCCCAGCCCGTGACCGGTCCCTGCTCGTGGCGCCAAACGTCCGTTTCTTGCCGCGAATCGATACTTCGAACGCGGACAGGTCGAGCAAGAAGTTCCCGTTTCGGTCCCAGATCGGAGACCCCGGGGTCGGTTCGAGCACCGGGACCTGCGCCTGCCACCCGGGTTTGCTGACTCGGTTTCCATAGGCGTAAATGATGTCTACAAAGGCACCCTCCTTCACGCCAAAGGCGACCACCTCGAAGGCCAGCAGCCACTCCTCGCTACTACGGAAGGCTGTCAGTCGCGTCGCAGCCATGGGGTAGTTGACGTTGGCCAGACCGGGAAAATTCAGGTCGCGGTCGCAGCGGTCGAGCTGCTCGAGGACTTCACCGGCATTCATTTTGACGATCGCGAACTATTGTGTCCGCTGCCACCGATCAGACGGGAACGGCTTGGGCGGGTTCGGGTGTTCGAGCGCACGCAGCTCATTCCATTTGCGCAGTATCTGCGCCATGAGCCGGCCCTGTTCGCCGCTATGGGCGGGGCATTGCGGATAGAGCCACTGGCCGCCGGCCCAGTCGATGACTTGCAACGCCGGATTGCCGGGCACTGAGACGATCAGCTTGGAGGGCGGCTGATGGTCTGGGATGTAGTTCGGTTGTGCCCTCGGTTCACGCTTCTCGCTGTACTTATTGGTGACCCATATGTTGTAGACAGCCTCCTGCCGTTTGTGCAGGTCTCGTAGCTCCTTGGGGCTCAGATCGGCTTCCTTCTTGCCGCCCTTGATCTCCCCGGTTTCCCCGCAGTTGATTCCGTGCAGTCCCTGGTGATGACAGCCGTAGTCGATGCCGTGCGCCTGAATCCCGTCTCTGTCCTCCTCGTCCGGCGGGATGGGCCCCTTGGCAGGTTCCCGGCCGTCGTTGCGGCCACGCCGCCCGCGATACAGAATCGGATCGCTCAGCAGTGTCTCGATTTCGGCGCGGATTGCCGCGATCTTGTGGTCCTTAACCGCTGTGACGACCGCGGCTGAGAAGACAGTCGTCTTGGCACTGGCCGCGGCGAGTACGTCGTAGCGCCCTGGCTCTTCCGCTTTCGGCCGAACAGTTAGCTCTTTCAGGCCCTCGGGACGAAGCTCCGCCAGCACTCCACCCGCGATCGCCTTTAGCTGGCCCTCGCTTTCGAGTGGCCCATTGATCCGTGCCGCCAGTCGTTCGTGAGCCTTAGCCTTGACGGCTGCGCTCCTGTCGGTCTCGCCGTCCCCCTTGCCAAAAAGTTTGGCGGCCTTTCCTTTCACGAAGGCCATGCCCTGCTTCGCCTTGTCCTTGACGAAGGCGACGCCTTGCTGCAGCTTCTTTTTCGCCCATTTGGCGCCAGCCTTGATCTTGTTGCCGATCCACTTGAAGGGTTTGAGGACGACCCCCAGCACCTTGCTGATGACGTTGTGGATCGGCTCCTGGATCGCGTGGATGACCGACTTGATCTTGTCGCTGATGCCGCCGAGCCCCAGGAGGCTCGCCAGGAAGCCAATGGCCACCGGGATCCCCT
>JALZAL010000364.1 GCA_030948325.1 Candidatus Dormiibacterota bacterium | reverse complement strand
GTCTGCGTTGTAGCCTGCCAGCTTGATTGCAGACCCGATGGTCGGATCGACGGCACCGCCTGTGAGACGCGCGCCTCGAAGGGCGGCGGCGATCAACCGGGCCAAGAGGGGGCTCACGATGACCTCTCGCTCCGGTGTTGCGTTGAGGCGGCTCAACTCGCTGTCATCGCGAAAACGGCTGGCGGCAAGGTCGACTGCGCGTACGAGCTCATCCACCGAGGCTTTGGCCGCCATCATGTCCGAAGGCCGGGTTACGACCACCCTGAGGAGGCCGCCAAGCGCCCGATCGTCAACAGTGGCGACGGTCGGGCTCACGCCCGGGAGGACTTCCGCGAACGCGCTGTCGAAGATGGTCCCTCTGGTTGCTTGCGCTCCTGACGCCTCAGTGCCAGCGCGAGCACCGGGCAGCCGTCAACCGCCCGTTGGGCATGCGGGATGAGCGCGTCCGGAACCGCGCCCGGCTGGATGATCGGGTAACCCCAATCGTCCAGCCGGATCATCTCGGGGAAAAGCTCCGCGCACAATCGATGGCCGTCGCATTTGGTGCGGTCGATCCACACCTCGACGTTGCGCATGTCAGGAAGCCCTGCGACCACGCACGCCTGCAGCGGCTGTGAACTCTGACCCGAAAACGTTCAAGGCCGACTGCAGGAACGCCACTGCGCCGTCGGGATGACGGCAGGCACCCCGGCCCTGGACCATTTCGGCCCAACGGTGCAGCTGAGGCAGATCGCCGTGCTCCGGTCGCCTGTTGGCGAGCCGTGTGGTCTCGGCCGACAGGCTGCGAAGGCCGAAGAAGCAGGGGCCGCACTGCGCGGAGCTTTCATTGGCGAGGTGCTGCATGATCCGGGCGGACACTTCCAACGGATCGGCAGCGGCATCGAGGACGCTCACCACTCCGCAGCCGAGCGACCCGCCCGCTGCGCGGAGTCCCTTCGGATCGAGGACCATCGTGCCGGCCTGGCTCGCATCGATCCAGCCGCCGAAATAGCCGCCCAGCAGCACAGCCCTCGCAGTGCCCTGGACTCCGCCCGCAAGCGCCAGCGCTTCATCGACACTGCACCCCGATGCGACTTCGATGACGCCTGGCCTGGCCACCGCCCCACCCACCGTGAGCAGGATTGTCCCGGTGGCCTGATGGCGCCCCAGTGAATGGAACCAGGCGTCGCCATAGCGGGCGATGAGCGCAACGTGGGCGAGGGTTTCGACGTTCTGGATGAGGGTGGGCCGGCCCTCCACGCCACGTTCGAAGGGCCGCGGTGGAATTGCCGTTGGGGTGGCTACGCCGGAGTTCACGAAATGGACCGCAGCGGTCTCCTCGCCTGCGACGTAGCTCGGCGGCGCCGGGACGAGGCTCGCCCGGGCGATCTCAGCCGCCGGGCGTTCGGCCAGAGCCCGCCCGATCGCCGCCATCGCCGCGCCGTGTGCTTCGCCCACATACAAAAGGACCCTGTTCGCTGCTACGCTCTCGGCGGCGAGCAAGGCACCGTCGATCACCAGGTGCGGCCGCAGAGCCATCAAGGTCTGGTCTTTCCGGCTGAGGGGCTCGCCTTCAGCACCGTTCGCAATGACCACGGCGGCTCCGCGGGAACGGCTCTCGACCGACCGCCACTTGGTGCCGACGGGGAAGGACGCTCCGCCCCTGCCCACGAGGGCGCTGCGATCGAGCGTGTCAATCAGTGCCCGTTCGCCTCTGGGGCGAGCTCCCACCCGCCTGACGTGCTGGGAGAAGGTCTCCGCTCCGGCAGATGGGGGGGGCCCGGCAAAAAGACTCAGCGTCGTCACCGCGGAACCTTCCGCGAAACCCTCTCACGGAATCGAAGGCGATCCGCCGCAAGAGGATCCGCCGATTGCGTCGACAGGCGGGCGACCACCGCGGCGAGAACCGCAACGATGCAGACAACATCGATCACCAACATCCACGCCGACCACGCGTCGGTGCCCGTCCCGAAGCTGTGAACCACAGCGACGGGCCACGAGGCGTATGCCAACCAGTGGATCGCGCGCCAGGCGGAATGTCCGATGAGCCCGCGCACGAGGCTCGTGACGGAGATGGCGACGAGGAGCTCGAAGGCGACAGTGCCGAGGCCCAGCCAGAATGTTCGGTAGTAGGACGAGAACGGGATGACGGCCGCAAGCCAGCCCAGGTGCGTGAACGGATCCACGACAGCGGTGACGATGTGCAGGGCCAGAAAAACGAGCGCCATCAACGAGATGTTCCGGTGCAGGCCCGTCGTCAAAAAGCGTGGCCAGCCACGGCTTTCGAAGCGCAGCGTGGACAGCACGCCGAGCACGACAACGGCGCTGAGGAGCATGAGCGAGACCGCTCCTGCTCCCCTGGTCGTGTACCAGAGGACTGAGTTATTCATCGACCGCCATGACTATGACCCGCCGGACACTGCGACGCCGGAGCTTTTCGAAGAGCTCACCCCCGCTGGAGGCTGAGATTCCGCTTGAGGTCGAGGTTGACGTGGAACCGGAGGTTGACGCGGATGGGGAGGTTGCAGTGGCCGCAGCCGGCGTGATGGCTGCAGTGCCTGGGATCAAATGAGCGCTGACCCCTCCCAGGAGGCCCTCGCCCGCGATCGCGCTGAAGGCCGCGCCGGCGGTGATCCGGTTGAGCATGCGGCTCGCGCGGTCGCGAGCGCGGATTCTTGTGTCATCCGAGTTGTAGGTTTCCATGGTCCCCACATTGGCGTCCGCCTCTTGTTGCTTCCTGTGACCAACGTGAGAGTTTGCTGAGAAGTGACGCTGCGGGGCTGCGGCGCCTGGTCGCGGAATCGAACGTGGCGCGGCTGCCAGTACACTCTTTCGAGTCCCCGCCCCCGTAGCTCAGGGGATAGAGCAGGACGGTCCTAACGTCAAGGTCGGGGGTTCGATTCCCTCCGGGGGCAC
>JALZAL010000363.1 GCA_030948325.1 Candidatus Dormiibacterota bacterium | reverse complement strand
CAGCGTCCTCCAAATGGATGGACGAACCCTTTCCAGCCGGCAGCGCCAACGATGAGATTGATGAAGTCTCCGCAGAGCTCGTAACGGTGGACATGTGGTGGCGGATCTCGCAATGCCGTACCTAATGCACGGACGCGTATCTATCGACAGAGCTGGATGTAGCGCTGGAACCTCGCCAACGGCGACTGGAACTCCGTCGTCTAGTCCGAGTTCGAGTTGTCCAAATGGCGAGGGAGGCAAGTGCCTTGGGCCACTGGGGGCGGGAACCTACACGACGGTCGAATTCCGTCCGAAGCTCACCTACCGCGTCCCGACCGGCTGGGCGAACTACGAAGATCTGGCTGGCAACTTCCTGTTGGTCCCGCCCGGAGGCAATCTGCCCGGCGTCAACACCACCAGCGACTTTATCGGCATCTACGCAAGCATCGCTGCAGACGCTCAGGACTGTAGCGGTCGACCCGCGTCGGGCGTCGGTCTGTCATTCTCGGACATCGCTAGTTGGGTGACTCGGCAGCCAGGCCTCAGCACTACCCAGCCACAACAAGTAGTAATTGGCGGGTTGCACGGCGAAGTACTCGACGTCAGGATGACGAACGGCTGGACCAAGGCGTGCCACTACCCAGGCGGCACGCAGCCGGTGGTGCCGCTCATCGTCGGCATCGGCACTTCAGGTCTCGACCACGGGATAGAACCGGGAATCGCGACGCGACTTTATCTACTGGATTCCGCGATGCCAATGGGCAGCACGAGCGGCGATTTACGGACCCGGGCCAGTACTGCTGCATATTGAGGCTCTGACCTAATCACCAACGGATTCTGGTTATGACCGGAGCGGACCCTCAGCCCACGCCGTAACTGGAGGGACGATCAATATCGACGCGTCCGACTTCGAGCGACTGCGGCTGACGAACCCGAAGCTGAACCTCGTCCCGCAAGCATGGTCGCCGGACGGCACACGAATCGCGTTCGAGGGATGGGTCGACGGGAGAGCAGCGGGTGCCGGGATCTATACAGCTCGCGCGTCGGACGGTGGCGGCTATCTTCCTCTTCGCAGCAGCGGCTTCCTGGATAGCAGGCCGATGAGCAGAGCGCTCGCGGACCGAGGTAGGCGCTATCGCTTTGCTGTGTCCCCGGTGACTGTGGTGGCATCCGCAGAAGCAGCTTCGCCGTTCACGTTCCCGAGTTCGCTCTTGACCCAGCGGTCAAGGACTTCGGCCCAATGGGCTAAGTGCTCTTTGAGGCTGCCGTGCTCGAGGATGTCTGCGCCCTCTTCCGTCTCGCCCATTTCCCCTCCCTCAACGGCCTAGGGGACCCATCCCTGCGCTTTCAGGCTAGCAGCCGAATATTGCAAGAAAATTGAGGGGAGAGAGGCACGGCGTCCCGCGCCAACTACTCCCTAATAGAGCAACGTGTCGAACTGCCTGTTCTAACCGGCTCGTGACCTTGGGTGCCGACACAGGCGGTCGCACAACCTGTCGCCGGGGTGGTCATCTTCGCTTTGATGTTCCTTTCGGGTCTGTGGGTTAATCCGGCCCAGGTGGGTGACCCCTTGCGGACGATCATGTATTACTCGCCGAGCGGCGCCGCTGTAAAGGCTGTGCTCGATCGGCGTTCAATGCGACCCCCTCCTACGCGGCGCTGCTGACGATGGCGGTGTACACGGTGGTCTTCGCATTCGTATCGATTCGCTACTTCCGCTGGGAGTAGCGCCACGCCGTACTCGTTTGCGATCTCAGATCGCCCTCATGCGGTTGTTACGTGCGTTGTGTTCGACTTCTGCGAGACCGAGGGCTTCGAGAACGGGCGGGATGTAGTTACCAAAGCGCCCTCGTAGGCCCTTCTTGAATCCGTACCAGCCTCGAACAGGGTTCTTGGGGGAACGGCCCCAGGCCTCCACGGTCCCGGGTGGGGCCTCCTTCTGTTCGTCGGTGTTGCCCAGTGCCATCCAGTCGCCGTGATCGGTCAACATCCTGTGCAGGTCCTCGATGCACGACAGGTGGTAGCGCAGCTGGGTCTTTCCGACCTGCACCACGAGCGCAGGCGGCTCGCCGTCGGGATCGCGGTACGCATCGAATTCGCTGTTGCCAGGCGGAGTGGTCAGGTGCCAGGGATCCTCAGGGGTGCCGGTTCCGTCAACGTCATCTCTTGCCATAGCCGGACCGTAGCAGCCCGAACCTGACATCTTCTGTCATGTTCCTTTTAGACTGCCCAGGTGCGTGCAGCGCGGGTGCTCGAGATGCTGCAGATCCTGCAGCGTCGAGGGAGGCTGACCGCGCGTGAGCTGGCGAGGCAGCTCGATGTATCCGAGCGGACCATCCTTCGCGACGTCGATGCCTTCAGCGAGGCCGGTGTCCCGATCTTCACGACGCGCGGCGGGCACGGCGGCATCGAGGTGATGGACGGCTTCCAGACGCGCCTGACGGGCCTCACCGCTGACGAGGCGGGGTCGCTGCTCCTGATCGGCCAGCCTGAGGTCGCTCACCGCCTCGGCCTTGGCGTGCCGGCTCGAGCGACTCGAAACAAGCTGCTCAATGCCATTTCGCCGATGCTCGCCACGGAGGCCGAGCAGCTGGCCTCCTGGTTTCTTCACGATCCCGACCCACCTCAGGGGCTTCAGATCCCGCACGGCGAGCTCCGGCGTCTGAGCCGAAGCATCAAACGCTCCCACAGGGTCGAGCTCTTCATCGGTCAAGAACCGGCTGTCAGTGTTCGACCTCTCGGCCTTGTGCTCAAAGCAGGTTCGTGGAGCCTTGTCGTAATGGGCAAACGTAGGACCGACGTGCTGTGCATCGATCAGCTTCGGGCCACGAGACTGACCAACGAGCCATTCGCCCGGCCGGCCGGATTCCATCTGGATCAGTTTTGGCGATCGCGACCCGGCTAGCGATCCGATGGAGCAGCCGTTACGACTACACCGGACCGCGGAATTTGCAGGGTGCTAGAAAGCAATGGCGAGGTATGTGCTGATTCCAGGTTCCGATGGCCGCGCCTGGTACTGGAATCGACTCGCTCCCTTGCTCAGAGAACGCGGATACGACGTGGTCGCAGTCGATTCCCACCGCAGGTTTGAGGAATATGTGGCTGCAACGTCGGAGCGATCGCGGATCGGCGCACCGACCTCATTGTTGTCGCCCAGTCGCTCGCGGCTTTCATTGCGCCGCTGGTGGCCGACCGCGTGCCCATAGATAGCCAGGTCGTTACCTACATTGCCGAGCACCGAACGTGGCTTCTCGATCGAGCCGCCCTCGCAACGATGTTCATGGGTACCAACCTCGCGGCGATGGCAGTCATCGGGCTGGTTGGCTTTGTGATCGTCATCTTGCTTCGAAAATGGCGATCGGCAATTGCCGTCGGATTAGCTCTGATCGCGTCGACGTTGGTCGCCGAGTTGTTGAAGGGCCTCATCGGCCGTCGCCGGCCAGACCCGAGCCTGGCCATCGTAAGCGCGGCCGGATCCTCGATGCCCTCCGTTGCCGCCGCCATAGCGGCGGCGGTTGCGATTGCGATTTTTCTCGCCGTGGATTGGCCAACGCCCATACTTCGCGGAGCGGTCGCTGCGGCCCTCATCGCAGGCCTCATCTGGACCGGCTTCTGCGTCGTATACCTGGGTGCGCACTGGCCGACCGACGTCCTTGCGGGTTGGTTGCTGGGTGGCGGCATCGGGTTGGCAGCCGCTTGGCTGGTTGGCCGATCGAGACGATCTTTCCCGTCGCCGGCGAAGCCAACAGCCACGCCGCCAAGATAGGGATCCGCATAGCGGTGCGCCGCTCGAACGATCGGCTTAAGTGGCCGGGTTCGACGCCGAAACCGCTTAGATTTCGGGACCGTGAGGCCGCGGGTTCAAATCCCGGGCCCCCGAACATTCTCGTACTCAAAATCGGCGATTTCCGAGGTTGTCTGGAGTCGGCGGATCACAGCCGGGTCACAATTTCCGCGGGAACCTCGCAACTGGGTTGCGGATTATTGACTGTCGTCACCTGATCTCTACTCGTTTATCACCAATGGATGACTTCCCGGAGGCTTCACGCTGGGAATGCAAAACACAGGACCGTGAGGCACCGGTTCAAAATTCCAAGGCTGAACTGGCCTGGGTTTGATGGAGGCCTGCGGGCATTCAGTCGAGTCGCCGAATCACAGGTTTCGAGGAAATCCCGCTAAGTCATCGCGGTCGGGCGCGTAAGTCATCCGCTTAGAGCTGCCGCAAAGATGTAGTCATCTGTCAGAAGCCAAGAATCGATTGGCCATCCTAACTTGCCCTCGTGAACACCAAAACGACTCAAGCGAAGGAGGGCGAGATGACGACTCAGAACAACCTGGAGGAAAACAAGCGGATCGTTCGCGCATTCATTGAAACGGCGTTTAATGAGCACCGGGCCGATCGAGCAGCGGACTACATGACGTCCGACATCAAGTGGCATGGTGGCACCCTGGGAACAGTCGAGGGTCGCGAGAATTTCGCCGGGCTTATCAGCGCGATCGTCTCCGCCCTCCCCGACCTGCAGAATGTAGAGCAGGACATCATTGCGGAACGAGACATTGTGTCCGTGCGCGCGGTGGTCGAGGGAACACACAAAGGGGGACCTCCTCGGGCTCCCCGCGTCGGGCAGACACGTTCGGTGGGATGCGGTCGATGTGTACCGCGTGACAGACGGAAAAATCGCGGAGGAGTGGGCTGCGGACGACCTGCTTGCCTTCGTTTACGGGGTTGGCGCGTACACCCCTCCCTGGCTCGCGAAGCAGCGGTAGCGCCGCAAATGATGTAGTGGGACCCCGCTGTTCACCGCGTCAGAGCCGGCCCGATCGTTGCAAGAGCCCCAGCGAGCTCCGATCGAGAAACGATCGAGAGTTTCGGGAAAACGCGATACAGGTGGGCGCCTACGGTGCGGTGTGACAGGAACAAGCGATCTGCGATCTCACGGGGTGAGGGCGCGCGAGGCGGAGGGCGAGGAACGCGAACGCATGTATGCCGAGCGCGTCGCGATCGCGCCAGGGTTCGGGGAGTACCAGCGGAATACCTCGCGGCGGATTCCGGTCATGATTCTTGAGCGGACCAGCTAGCGCGCCGCGAGAAGAGGCACTGGCTTGGCCCGCATCTTAATCCCCGGTTCGGCTGATGGACTCGGCCAGCTGGCGGCCCGCAACTTGGTAGCGATCGGCCACGAGGTCGTCCTTCATGGGCGCAATCAGGATCGAGCCCAACACGCCATGCGTGCCGTCCCCGGCGCCCGAACGGCGCTCGAGGGCGATCTGGCCAGCATCGAAGCGACGCGCGCCCTTGCTCGACAGGCCAACGAGGCCGGACCATTCCAGGCTGTCATCCACAACGCCGGCGTCTACAGTCCGGGTGCGCGTCACGAGACGGCTGATGGGCTCGATGACGTTTTCGCCATCAACGCCCTCGCGCCATACCTATTGACCGCGCTCATCGACGGGCCTCAGCGGTTGATCTATCTAACGTCGGGCCTGCACCAGGGCGGCGATCCGGACCTGCGTGACTTTCAGTGGCGACGGCGGCGCTGGAGCAGATCGCAGGCCTACGCGAACTCAAAGCTGTTCGATGTCGTGCTGGCCTTCGCCGTCGCCCGGCTCTTGCCTCACGTCCTATCGAACGCGGTCGATCCTGGATGGGTGCCAACGAAGATGGGTGGCCCCTCCGCGCCCGACGACCTGGAGCAAGGCGTCGCGACCCAAGTGTGGCTGGCGGTCAGCGATGAGCGTGGCGCGAAGGTGACCGGCCGGTACTTCTACCACATGCGGACTGAAGCCGCTCATCGGGCAGCATCCGACGTCACCGTCCAGAATGCGTTTCTGGCCACTTGCGAACAGTTGACCGGTGTACGGCTCGCACCGGCGGTCACGAAGTGACGATCGACTCCTGGATCGCGCCTCGCGGCCGGAGAGCGAAATCGTTTGGAGCGATACAGACGTGGCTTTGCTTGGCTCTCCGGCATACGATGAGTTGGTCCATCGTCTGGCTGAGGGCTTGGCGGACAACTTTCGAGCCGGGCTTAAAGCATTTCTTGATTCGCTCCAAGAATTTAGATAGCGCACCAAATCGAGCCACCGAAGCGCTTGATCCAACCCAATGGGGCTGACGCCTTCTGTCCTCGCGGCGAGCTACCGCAGTTTGCTGGCAATAAGGCTCTGGTAGCGTGAGCTCAGGAAACCAGCGGTGGCTGCCGAGATCAAGTCCGACAGGCATCACATCGCCGCTCTCGAGGTGCCCGACCAGCTCGATGCCCTAAGCGCACGATGCCGGTTGCCCGGCGCGGGCCGGGGTTAAGCTGAGCGCTGAGCATGAGCATCGATGCGTCCGGCCCATTCGGCGACGTTGGCAGGCACGTCCCCGCATTTTCCTCGGCTTTCCGACCGCGCCCAAGCGATGAGCTCGCTGAATGGGGCGGCCCTACGCTCGTGCTCGGGAAGCGCGTGCTGGACCTCGGGTGTGGCGACGGTCGCTTCGCCCTTGGCGTCGCATCGTTCGCGGCGAGCGTGGAGGGCCTTGATCCGGACGAAAAGGGAATCGCAGCTGCGAAGAAGGCGGCCAGGAAAGCCGGTGCTCGAAACGTGCGCTTCCGCGTCGGGGCGGCGCAACGGCTTCCGCATCCAGACGGAGCCTTTGACGTGGTGATCCTTTCCTGGACTCTTTGATGAATCGCACGCAAGGGCATGGTTCATGCCCTACGCGAGGTGTACAGGGTCCTCGCACCCGGCGGGATCCTGATCGACGCCCGGCCTGATTCACGCGTCGCGGCGTACGCGGAGCGCCGGAAGCGGCGAGGATTCCAGCGATTCGGCGTCGTGAACACGTCCCGGCGAGAACTGCCGAATGATCGAGCGTCGGACCGGGCTATCGCTCGCGCCGTCCATGAGGGAATGTTCAAACGCCGGCGTCGAGGCCGTTTCTGGCACAGCGTCCCATTCGGTAGCCTGGCGGAGCTCCGCAGGTATCTCTGGGAGCACCTCCGTTTCGTGCGGCGCGCGAGGTGGGTGGTCGATGAGGCGACGCGAACGCGCTATGCGAACGAACCGTTCGTCATTCGCCGGGCCGTGCGCTACGAGATCGTGGAGCGTGCGACGCGTTAGGACTGTTCGCAGCACGATTCGGGACCGTGACGCCCTTTTCGACAAGCTTGTGGTCGGCACCCCTGCGCGCGCGTCCCTAGATATCTGCGCCGTTGATCACCGGCGGTTGGTATCGATAAGAGGCAAGCTACCGACAGTATCGGCCCGCGGATCGCTCCACGCACCGCTCCACTGATTAGGCGCCTCAAGTACGATCCAAGAAGCGATCGCTAGCTCACTCGTGGCTCGAGCAGGTGCTCCATTTCGGGGCGTAAACCTAAGACAATGAGCGTATGCCGAACCAGGTTTTCGAAGCGGCGCGCACAATCATGGGGGTACGTGAGTATCAGGACAAAGAGGTGCCGGAGGATGCCATTAGACGGATCGTCGAGGCTGCTTACCTTACGGCGAGCGCAGCCAACCGCCAGCCCTGGCACTTCGTGTTGGTCCGCGAGCGCGAGGCCCTTCGCAAGCTCGGGTCGCTGGTCCGGACGGGTCCGTACACAGCGAACGCCGCCGCAGCGGTCATCGTCGCTTATGAGAAAGGCAGCAAGTCGGGAGTCTCCGACGCGAGCCGCGCCATCCAGTCGATGATGCTCGTGGCCTGGGGCGACGGCGTCGGCTCAAACTGGACGGGTTTCACGGGCCTGGAGAACGTACGACAGGAGTTCGGGCTGCCCGACACATACGACGTTCTGGCCGTCATCCCGTTCGGTTATCCGAAACGAAAGATAATCGGCAAGAAAAAGCGCAACCCATTCGGTCAGGTCGTGTCAGCGGAGCGCTTCGGCAGCCCCCTGGGGTAGACGAGCCCGCGTTTGGCCTGTGACTCGAGCCTGGGTGTGTCTTTGAAGAGCCGGATTTGAAACGTAAGCCCTAGGCAAGCTGCGCCACCGGAAAGACGCGAGCCGTGCCCATGAGGTTCGCAGGCAGCATCTACCCGTCTACTTAGGTAGACATTGTGTGTAGTAGTTCATGTAGTAATCCAATCGATCCTGGCGGCTGATACAGGCCTCAATCCCCGGGTGCAACTTCGGAATGATCTCAAAACTCTCCAAAACAGTCTCGGTGGACGAGACAGCTTAGGTTTCGGGACCGTGAGGCCCCGGGTTCAAATCCCGGGCCCCCGACAACCGCCGATCAGGACGCTCGCGCTGTGTCCATTTCACGGCGAAGCTCCTCACGAGCATCCCGCCGCTCGCGTGCATGTCGGCGCTTTGCCTCGGACAGTCGATCCTTGCTTTCCCGAACCTGTTCCCGCAAGCGCGCGTGCTCATCGCGCCATTTGCCCTCAATCTCGCGGAGTCGCGCCTGGCCGGCCTCCCATAGTTCGCGAGCACGTTGATGGGACTGCTTTCGCTTGGCTGAGTCAATCACCCCTAGTCCTCCTTTGTCTCCAAGTGGCACGCGGAATCGCGCCCATGCGCCCTGCTTCGTGGTGCCAAGCGCGATGCCGAGCTCCTCCCAACTGCACCCACGGCTAGGATGCCGAGGGGCCACCTCAAGCGGCGGCCCCTCTGCCCGCCGTCCTACTTTTGCGCTCCGGCTCCCGCGAACTGCTTCTGCGACTTGCCGGTGACCTGGATCCTGACCGGCTTGGCCGCCGGCACCTTCGGAATCTCAATCGTCAGGATGCCGTTGTCGAAGCTCGCTT
>JALZAL010000327.1 GCA_030948325.1 Candidatus Dormiibacterota bacterium | reverse complement strand
ATCACCACGTCGAAAGTCGCATCTGGATACGGCAGACGCTGCGCCGCGCCGGCGGCGAAGCGCACGTTTCGAACACCGGCCTTGCGCGCGTTCCTTTTCGCGGCGGCAATAGCCTCCGAGTCGGGATCAATCCCATCAACCCTTTTGGCGTACGGCGCGACGCCGAGCGCCAAGCGGCCGTCGCCGCACCCGAGGTCCAGGACGCGCTTCCGGCGCACCAGTGGCGGGCCGCCCCACTCCCTGAGCTCGTCGTGAGGATGCGGCCGGAGAGCCGAAGACATCCCGGGAAGGAGCCTGCCAACGTCGCCGACGGGGTCCGTCGCGGTTCTGCTCATAGGTGTGGAGCTTAAACCTGGTCGGGCGGGCGAGATTCGAACTCGCGGTCTCCCGTCCCAAACCGGGAGGCTATGGCCTACCGTATTCGCTCGATCTTAGCGCTGCCACCGTATTCCGCCGCAAGTCTCTTAACTCGGTCTTGATGCTCATGAGCCACCGACGCTCGCCTTAACCTGCTGTTATGGTCGGCAGCCGCGCGGGCGACCTCCTGACCGCACCGAAGGGATTGCAGCTGCTCGACCTCATCTCGCAGCGGCGGGCCGCCGACCTCACCGACGACGAGTTGGTCGGCCTGCTGCCTCAACTCGACTTCCACGTGTCGCGTTACCGAGGCGACTACGAGCCATACGTCGACGCGCTGAAATCCAGGGCGCCCCAGCTCGGCGGCGTGGCGGAGTGGCTTCCACGGCGATTGGCTCACTGGTGGGATGACCTCGATCGCAAGCACCAGATCTGGGTTGGACGCTCACCCGATGCCCCCGCCGAGGATCGGCTGGTCGTTGACCTCTCTCCATTCGGCTCCGAGACACCTAAACCGAAACGGGCCTTCTGGACGAGCACGTTCATACCGGCTGCGACCTCGCCCTGGCTCCTTTCGCATGAGGGTCAGTTTTCTGGACCGCACTACACGTGGGAGGTCACCGTAACCGATTCCGCACGCGTACTCGAGATCCATTCACGCGACGCGTGGTCGGCGTTTGCGCGCTCCTATCCAAGGGCGGAGGCCGGGTTCACATATACCACCACACGTCGTCGACCACAGAGCGCCGCTCGCCTGGATCCAGACTGGTCCGAGCTGTCGCGCTACTGGGACGGAGTCCACCTTTCCATTGGTGGATGGCTGACCGCCGAAGACGTGCCATATGAATCAAATGGAGTGACGACCGAGCTCCGCGGCTGGGAGATGGAGTCGACCGTATGGTTGCGCTGGGCGTTTAGCTCTGTCGAGCGCATTGAGACTCTAGAACGCTAGTAAGACTGGGGGCATCAACTTGAACCAAGGTAGCCAGGACAAGACAACTGAACTAGTCGGTGTTGGCCCGGAGCCTCGCCACGAAACGCTACACGGTTGCACTGGTTAAATCGGCGCAGGTAAAACCGACGCAAAGTACGAGCCATCATCCAATGGGCACCACATGCCATCCGGAAATGCCGGAAGTAAGTTGAGCCTCGTTCGACGTGCAGAGCGGCGTCGTCGACATCGCGGCGCCAGGTTAACCAGCACCCCAGGTCCAGGACGCCAATATCGCTTTGGCGTCGTGGATTGCCCTGGGGTCGATCCCGCCGGTCCCCTCAATGCGGAGGGCGTAAGGAAGGTTGTTGGGAACATGGTGGTGGACAAAGACGACCATGTAGCCGGTCCAGTCGCCCGGCTTGGAATCGACGAGCTGCGAGCGTTTTGCCGTGTACTGGAAGAACGCGGCTGGATCACCTGCGACTGTGCAGTCCGTGACTTGACCGACGAGGATGGGCTTCGAAGTCAGGTTTTGATCCAGGCGCGCCCGGGCCGTACCACTGCGCGGCAACCTGGTCCGGAGTGTCGGAATTACGAACCGCCATCAGAGCCAAGAGGCCGATTCGGGTCGGCGGGTTGGAGTAATCCCAAGGCGAATCGAGGACAAGCATCTGGGTTTGGCTGAACCCAGGAGGCTCTCGTGTCCAGCCATCAGGTACTTGAACCACTACGTGGAAGGTGTCGGCCAGAGGCGGTGTGGCCGTTCCCGATGGTGGATTCACACAATCGTTGGCGCTGAACGCGTTAGGAGTGGATGTGGGTCCGGCTGACGTCAGGGCCGTAGGACTCTGGTCGACAGTAGGAGTCGGCGAGGCTGCCTGAGCCGGCGATGTCTGACCGCAGGCGACACCTAGAAGCGCGGCCATCACGGCGCAGGCGCACTGGCGGCGAATCGTCATCCGCATGTCGTGCTTAATGGTTCGTCCTACGTCACGTTTCGAAGGGTCCGCGGTCCAAAACTGTTGTCGGAATTGTTGTCGGACCGCCCGCCGACAGCGGCCAACACCACCAAGGAGGCTCGAAATGAACTCCAAATTTGGTGGGCGCGGTTGGATTCGAAACGCCGCTGACTAGCCCTGCTGGCATCCCTACAATTACAACGCTCACCTAACCCGATGGGGAACGGTGAACTCCAGCTCGAAAGGAAATTACCTCCTCCAGGACTTGACCAATCGCCAGTTGAGTGCCGCGAACCTCAGATGGCGGCCCTTTGTGAACGGCACGCCTACTACGCCCCACTCCCTGACCCAGGCGCTGGCAGTTGCCGAATTGACGGTTACTTGAACAGTAGGTCGATCTCAGCGCGCTGCTCGCCGCCCTGCCAGGTGAGTGTGAAATGCCAGCATCCGGCGGCAGGTACGGTCGGTCCGGTCGGATAAATCTCACCTGGTGAAGAATCGGCAATCTTGCTGAATGTGGCGATGGGCTCGACTGCCCCCAGAGGATGGCCAGCGGCCATCAGCGAGGAACCGAGGCGCGGCGTGCCGACGTACCACAGGATCTTGGTGTTGGCGTCCGAGCCTGCGGGCATCGGGTAGCTGAAGATGTATCCGACCGCGATCCCTGGCGTCGCAACTACGTAGGGAAGGAACTTCGGCGCGTTGACGTTTGCCCAGTCAGGCAGTACCCCACCCTTGTAGATCTCGGTCGCGCCACAACCGCCCGCCATCCGCTGAGACCCAGAAGGAGGGATGTGGATGGCCGCGGCCGCTGCGGCTGGGCTAGCTGTTGGGGCATGGGTAGGGAGCTGCGTGGAGCTTGCCTGGGGCGAAGAGCCTCCGCCGGAGCAAGCGACCATCAATACAACCGCGATCCCTATGGCAAATCTCATCCCCCCTTACATACACCGACCCCCACGCCCGCGTTCCCCCTCATCTCGATCCTTCTCGTCGATATGACGCGCCGCTCCACGTTACTGAGGTGGTTCGGCGGCAATCGAGAAGGCATGCTTCCGCAAAGGCGATTAGGTCCGCCAGTGAAAGGTCAAACGCTTGGCAGACGGCGCGGAGCCTGCAGAAGGTCGGAAGTAGCAGTCTCGCCGACGTGTAACTACGGTTGAGGGATGGGTCGGCTCTGCATGATGAGCTGGGACAGAACGTGGCAGTCGGAGGCTCCGTCAGTAGCCGATGTCACCCCTTTTCCCGTCCCAATTAGCTTTCGCCCGTCGGAAGTCATTCGGGCAAATGTCATGCCCGCCACATTTGCTTGGATGCCCGGTGTGATCACGACATCTTGGAAGCGCTCGCCTAGCGAGATTCGGCTATTCAGGTAGCTCAAGACTTCTTCACGCTGCTGCGAGTCAAGTTTGCCTGCGGGCAGATCGTCCACGACGTGAATTGACGCTCCTACCAAACCAGCCAATCGAGTGCCACCGCCTGAATTAAATGCGGCTATGAAGTCGTTCAAGACCCGCGCCGCAGTTGGACATAAGCGGATTGTCGATGATGGGCTGGTCGCCGAACCCGCAACCGGCTCGTTACAGCCGATAAGCAGCGGGAACCCGATCAACAGCATGAGGAATGCCAGAAGCTTCACGGTCGCTTGTGTAACTAATACACCCGCGAGAGGAAGATGGTTCATTTTCCGCACGTCGTCAGGCTGTCAGTACCCGTCAAAACGTCAAGCCATTCGGCCAAACGCGATCACATCCCCGAGCGATAGGCCAAGCGCTTGGCAGATCGCCCGTAGCGTCCCGAACGTCGGCCGGCGGCGACCGGCAAACAGGTCGCACAGAGTGCCCTCGTCGATTTGCGCCTGTTGCGCAAGATCCCGGCGCGTCCAGCCTCGGAGGATTCTCGCTCGATCGATGGAGCCGGCGTCCACCGACCATTCCAGCGCCGGCTGCAACGTCACAACCTCCGCTCTCGCTTCGCGAGGACCAGCTCGCGGAAGTCTCGCCCTGTGGCGTCCATGTACTCGCCTACGCGGCGCCGCGAAACGAGCATCGCCAGGTCTAGATCGCTGACGCCCGTGAGGGCCGCGAGGGAGCTTGCATACCCGGTAAGTCCACGCACCAGCACAGACTCGTCGTGTTCCCTAATGCGCTTACGCACCATCGGGCTATGTGCGTCGCCACCCTGAGATCGCGTCAGGTCTGACCACACGTCGGCGACCGGCCATCGCGTCCTTGCCGCGCCAGGTGTCGGCTCCCGCAGGGACAGCCACTGCATCGCATAGGCCCAGAGGTTCTGGCGCTGGGCGAGGACGTCTTCAGGTGTGCTCACCGAGCACTCTGCCAGTACCGCCCGCCGCAGCTGGAACTCCAGTCGCCATACGGGTGCGGACGGGTCAAGACGGTCGCCCCAAACCTCCTGCATCCAGACTTTCCCGGAGTGCCCAATCTCGAGACTCTTGTCATACAGCCTGGCCACCATCGCATCGCGCCCGAAAGTGAACCCTGTGAAACGCCTGCCCTCGTGGTGGACGGCGATGTGGCAAGTGTTTCGACGGCTCCTGGTAATGAAGCGGTCGTAGTCCTCGGTTCGCGGCACCCAGCCTTGGAAGTCCGTATAGACGTCTACTCGCGAGCAGGTCGGCTCATAGATTTGGCTATCTAAGAGCGTCCCCACGAACGTCTCCAGCTTGGCAAGTGCGCGGAGGGAACCGACTTCGTGAATGAACTCGCTTGCGATCCGCGCATAGACGGCCGGCAGACTCCGGCCTCGTCCGACGAAGACGTCGAAATCGCCGCAGCGGAGCCAGTATCGGTAGCTGCCCCAACCTGATGGCTGGATTAGCGCCTTGCGTTCCTGCGCCAAGTCGATCAGCTGCGCCTGGCCAGCCTCCTGCGCTCTGATCTTCAGGAACTCCATGCCGTCAAGCCGTGCGGCGTCCACCTCGCCCTTGAAGGAGACATAGAGCGAGTCGATGCCCGCGGCGAGCACGGTGACTGAGCTCGTCAGAGCCTCGTCTCTGTTTTTTGGCGGTCCTCTGTTAGGAGACCCGGACCGCCGGCGCCGAACACCAGCGTCACTGGCTCGCGCCTGCTGGCGTGCAGGGTCAGCCACACCGCGCCTCTAGTCCATACCCTTCGGCCACACGTCGACCCGGTCGCGCGTCGCGTTACGCGCATGAATGCGCGCGCGCGCTGCGGCCTGCCTACGGTCCAGCGCATTGCTCGCGGCCGCGTCGCGGCTTTCCTGCCCGTCAGCGTCGCAGCCCGCGCGCTGTATCCGATCCCGCTCTCAGGCCCGGTTCTGAAACTCACACTGGCCATGTCATCACGACGACCAGTGACGTCTCAACCACGTCTTGGGACGACTTAAAAGCGTCCCACTCGTCCCCTCGGCTCAGTTGCTGCATCCGCGCTCTCTGTTCCATCCAGGCGAAGCAAACCAGTACGGGTGGGACGTTTCAACGGCGTTTCGGGACGTTTTCAAACGTCCCAAACGTCCCAAGCCGCCTGTAGGCGTCCATTTAGGCCCGAGTAGGTCCGACCGCCGTGTAATTGGGTCGAGCAATCCCGGCCGATCGGATACCAACTCTAGGACCCGATCACAAACTCGGCGTACGTTACTTCTGAGGCTCAAATGAGGACCGTGTGCGCGATCGCGTTGTTTCTTGCTCCCCTGGCGTTCAGTCCTGGGTGTGTTCCCTACCCAGTCGCATGTGCTGGCACGGGAGTAGGCAGCCCGACGGCGCAAGTATCCATAGACCTCGGCGACCTTCCTAAGCCAGAAGCCTCAGCAACGCTTCACGTCGGGGACGAACTCTATGTCGGCTCAAATGGCTGCGGCGATTACGGCTTACCTCCAAGCGGGAGCCTTGCGCCTACGCTGGTAGAGCTAAGTCGCCATCAACAAGCTGCGCCAGGGACTGGAGACGGCACCCACACGCTAGACGTGACCTATCG
>JALZAL010000304.1 GCA_030948325.1 Candidatus Dormiibacterota bacterium | reverse complement strand
CATTTCAGCTGCGCTCTGAGGTTGCGAAGCGCAAGAAGCGCCCGCCTCTCCGATGAGGTCGTACGTCCTGCCACGCGCATCGACAAAACCTTCCTTTAGTACCAGAGAACCCGGCGGTATGCTGGGGCGATTGCCGCCGGCGCCTACTTCACTGCTTAATGTCAACGGTGCAGCAAAGTGCGGGCGGGCAAGGGTGACCGGCACCCGCACCAAGGCGAAAAGCAAAACGGTGATAAACATCGCAACTACGATGTGACGAGTCATCGTCCCGGCCAGAATCCCGAGTGACAGAGCGAGCAGAGTAGCCGCAGGAAGCGCGATGCCGGTCAGGTCGTACAACGGTGGGACCAACTGGTTCATGCTTCCAGACAGCTGAATGCCGTCGACCCGAACGAGCGGCTCCATAGCCCACGCGGTGATCGCACTCAATGCAGTGGCCACCAGCACACAGGCAGCCACCAAGACGACGACCTTCGCTATAAACCAATGAGTACGAGTAATGCTCTGCAGCCATATGAACCGGAAAGTGCCGGTCTCAAGTTCGCGAGCCACCAGAGGTGCTCCGACGAATACGCCGACTAAGGCCGGAAGCAGCATCATCCAGTAGATCCCCAAGTCCAGCCAGCCGAAGTTGTTGGCAAACGTGTTGAGGTTTGCCATGCAAGTGACAGTAGTGGCGGAATTGCATGCAGCCAATCCCAGTTGTGCGTACGAACTCGTGAGCGCAACATGCTCGAAGGCTAGAAATCCCGCGCACAGCAGAGTGGTGCTGCCGATGAGAAACAGTTCGGCCCGATGCTGCCGCCAAATTAGCCAGCTCGTGTCAAAACCTCCTCACTCAGGCCAATTTCGTCTGAACGAGAGCGACTCAGGTATGCAAGAACAATCTCCTCAAGACTTAGGGGCTGCGACTCCCAAGCGGGATCAACAATCTCAGCGTTGGTGCGTATCACTGCCGTCGCTTCGCGCGCTGTCAGCGTGGAAAAGATGAGGGGGTACAGGCTTGAGAGCGAGGGCAGCGCGCCGGACGGTCCGATAAGCCGTCGATGCGTCGCCAACGCCTCGTCAATCCCAACAGCAATCTGCACGTTCGCGGTGGCGAGAATTACCAGGAAGTCACACACTCGCTCAAGACCACCAACGATGTGTGAAGACAGAAGCACGGTCGACTTGGAATCAACCTGCGCCTCCATCAGCGTCTGAAGAAACTCTTGCCGCGCCAGTGGATCTAGTGAGGCAAGTGGCTCATCCAGAACAACAAGGTCAGCTTGCTTGGCCAGGCTGAGGGCGAGTGCAATCTGCGAGCGCTGGCCACCAGAAAGCCGCCCTACTCGACGATCAAGGGGAATCCTCAACTGGCGAAGGCGCTCGCGAACCTGGAGATCGTGCCATCTGGGATTGAGTTTCCTGCCAAGAGTGAAGTGTTCAACCCCTGTGAGGTTGTTGTACAGAGGCTGATCCTGGGCTACAAAGGCGACCCTGGGAAGGACTTGTGCGGCCTCGTCAAAGGGCGAATGTCCGCAGACATCTGCCCGGCCCTCAGAGGGTCGGAGCAGGCCAACCAGCAGTTGAAGCAAGGTTGTTTTCCCCGCACCGTTTGGACCGACCAACGCAACCGCTGAACCGGCGGGCAAGGCCAGAGTGCAGTTACGCAGAGCCCAGAGATCGCCGTACCGTTTACCCAATCGGTCCGTCTCGACAACAGCCTTCACGCCGTTTCCTCACCAAGACGCTGGGCCTCTTGGAGCGCCGTTGCATAGAGCGCAAAGAGCGTGTCCGGCTCTAATCCCGCGCGCATCGCCCCTTTCATCCATCGCAACAGACTCCGGCGAAGCGCGGCCAGCTCGGACGAATCGACCGTGCGTGACCCTCCGCGAACGAACGTGCCGTGACCCTGGCGTAGTTCAACCAGGCCTTCATGCTCCAGCTCGCGGTACGCCTTGAAGACAGTGTTGGGATTGATCGCAATGGTCGTGACCACCTCGCGGACAGTCGGTAATTGGTCGCCGGCCCTCAACCGCCCCGTTAGGACGGCCTGTCTGACCTGTTGAATGATCTGACGGTATGGCGCCATTCCCGAGCGGTCGCTTAGTGAGAATCTGATCACCCGGCGATTGTACTAGATTACTAGTAGTTTGATAGACCCCCGAACTGCCTGACTTCCTAGAACAAATGCTGCCCTAGGGCCGAGCCGCCCCACTTCGCCAAGCCGTGAGCAAGTGCGCAGCGGCAACGATGTCGCCGTTGGCCACCTCCATTCCTCTTGCTGCAGCCGCCACTCGGACGCCATCAGCGGCTTCAGCGGCCTCGGCGCCTCGCCGGCCGCCGTCCACGAGCAGCTTGAGCGCGTCCTGGATCTGACTGTCGGCGCCGCGCAGGTATCCCGGACAATCGCTCGATGCAAGCGCATTAAGAAACAACGCGGCTTCTTCGCTCACGGCGTTCATTGCATTTACCGCAGCCGCGAAGTCTGCCAGCGTCTGCGAACGCGCGGCACGCCCCGCCGTCTCTCCCATTGAGGCCATCCGCTCCCCAAGCGGCGAGGCGTGCGTCGAGATCACTTTCAAGTAATCATCGTGCTGCCTGGCGTTGATTTCAGCGTCGGTCACTTTCATTTGCCTTACCTAGGCAGACTTGATTTCGTTGGCCAGGCGACGCAACCGCTCTTTGTCGCGATCGCCCGCAAGGGCAGTTGCCCGCGCGATGTCTTGCTCGATCACCTCCGCGGCCGGCCGCTCTGAGAACGCCTGAATCTCGAGGCGTCGGCTCAGAAGGTAATGCCACGTATTCGCGGCTACTGCGCGGCTCGTAGGCGTGCGCCGGCTCTGTCCATTTGAAAAGTTCACGAGTTCGTCCTCGAGAAGCAGGTCCAACGGATGCTGGCCAGCAGCAAACGATCCGGCACAGAAGCTGCATTCGCAATAACGCTCGGCATACTGCTGTGCGTCGAGACCGCGCCCGCTCTGTGATGCCTGCGGAAACCGCTGGCAATGGCGCACTCCGGGCACGTACGTCTGACAGGACCGCAACATGAATCGCTGTTCCGCGGCTGGTTCGCCCTTATCTACCCAGCCGAGATGATGTGCAACTGCACCAACGCCGACGTCGTGTAGTGCCGCGATGCTGTAGTTCCCAGATTGATGGGCTACAGCAATCCCTCGATTAGCAAGCGCCGAGATTAGATGCAGCAGCGCTGCGAGCACTTCTTGGTCAGCCAGCAGCAGCTCCTCACTTACCTCTGGAGTCCACACGAAGTACGCGCTGATTCCGTCAATTGGTATCGAAGCGACAAGACGATCCAGCTCATGCACATCCGCCAGGCGTTCCGGCGGTACGATGACCTGCGCGGCGATCGCATCATCGCCACTCGACGCGCTTGCATCGACGAGCAAGCGATTAATCCGATCTTCAACAGATGAATAAGCGACCAGTGCTGGCGCCATCAATCGTGTCGGATGCAGTTCGCGCGGAACGGACTGATCGAGTAAGTCGAGCTGGGTCGGTACCTCAACCAGGCGCCGGCGCTGGTACCTCATGACATTCCCGGCGAGCGTGCGCCATTCGCCATCGCTGGGCACTGTTTCAAGAAGTGGTCCGGCAGCGATCTTGATACTCGTGCCCCTCACATATGCGTCACCGAGTCGCCTGTAGTTTTTCTTGGTCTCCCCTTTTTCGTTGCGCCACCATTTAGGGAGTTGGAAACGCCACAGCACAGGATCGACTGTGAATGGAAGTGTCGTTTTCTGAAGGCACGCTGCAGTGCTTTGCGCGCTGTTCTCGAGCTGATTAGCGTTTATGAGCACCTCGTCCATCAGACCGCCGCTAATGAACGCGAGATCGTCAGAGCGTCGCACGCGAACTATGTGTCTAAGTGGTTGGCGATCCATGTCAGCTCAAGCGCCGCTTCGATCCACGTCGTTCGACCTTGTCTCGGATCAGCGACTTCTCCGCGAACTTCGGATACGTCTTGTAGACGCGCGCGACAAGGTCTGGTGTATCCCATTCTTCTCGCACTGCGCGCACGTACGCATAGAGTTGGTCGTAAGCGCGACTCGACCGCCGCAACCGTTCCGCCGCTTCATGCCCCTGATGGTTAAGAGCGAACTCTTCGATATCGGTATCGCCGTTTCGCGGCCCAGAACGCTCCGTCACCGTCGCCATCATTTCTGCAAATGAAGGGGCACTTGCCGTCGCGGGAGTGCTGCCGCGCAGAAAGCCCGCCAGACGAAGTGCATGAGCGGCGTCGTTGACTTCCTCATTGAATGGTCCGTAGTTGAATGCGTAGAAGCGAGTCTGTGTCGCGAGTTTCTGCTCGATCACGAAGAGTAGCTTCTGCAGACGAGTGATACCGCGAACGGTGTCGTCGCCCCGCTTGTTGGTCGCGTGCAGTAGCAGGACTATGAGGTCCTTAATTGCTGGCTGCCCCGCCGGCGCGGGATCGAGTCCAAGATTATGTTCCTCCTGGCCGAGTGCTACTTCGATCCACTCTCGAGCCATGCGATGGTAAGGGCGCCGCAGCTCATCAGCTTGAGCCTTGAGCTGATCCAGGACATCCTGATCCAACTTCACATTGAGCTGCTCAGTCTGCGGCTCGTCAATCCCGGTCAGCGCCGGCGCTGGGCCAGGCTTTCTCAAGCCTTCGAGAATCCAGGATCGAGCTAACGCATGGTATGGCAGTGCACGTGCATTGGCGACTCGCTTGACGCGCGATAGAACACTGGCAGGGACTCGCAGTGTGATCTGTGCCGTCTTTGGCCGAGCAACAAGGTCTGGGGCCTCGGGCAACGTGTCCCAGGCATCAGACCAATCCTTATCGAGCAGGGCGTCCCGCTGATCGCGGCTCATCGGGCGTGCTGGCGATACGTCCGCCGCTCCTTCTCAGTCATCTCCCGTCCGCTGTATACCCGGACCACCCCATTGGCTTTCTGCTCATATACAAGGAAGAGCATCCGTCCGCCGTCTGTGACTCCTAGCATCAGCAAGTCCTCCTCATGCCGTCGCTTGGTGTGTGGATTGGCGAAACACTGCTCGACTTCCAGCGCGGAAACGTTGTGGTTGAGGAGCAGCTTGTCCTCGTTGGCTTCGTCCCATTCAAACTGTGGCAACAGCCGCCCTGGTCCCCCACCTCCTCGACGCGATGCCACCTATTGCGCCAGCTCACCGGGACTGCCGCAAAGCCGTCGTACGTCGGCTCAGCCACTTCATGACCCGATTATATGCGTATAGCTCCCGGATATACAAGAGTTAAGATGCTCTGTGCTCAGAAGAGCGCTCGCTGCTGCTGGTACTGGAACAAACGTAGATTTTTGTTAGTACACTCCACCTGTGGCCGCAACTCCTGTCCCTCTCCCCCTCTCCGAAGCGATCGATGAATATCTCACATGGCTGGAACTAGACCGCCACTGCAGCCCCGGCACCGTATCCGAATATGGAGCCGACCTCCGGCGCTTCGCCGAATTTGCCGGCGGGGACCAGGCGCCAGGTGTCTCCGAACTAGACCGCGATCTGCTGCGGGCGTACCAACGACATCTCGCACGATTACAAACCGGACCTAAGGGCGCAAAGCACCCTTTGTCGATCAGTACCCGGGCTCGCCGGCTCGTGTCGCTGCGCAGCCTCCTACGGTTTGCAGCTCGCGAAGAATGGCTACCGGGTGACCTCGGGGCGACCGTCGACGTCCCCAAGATTCCCGAGCGGCTCCCCAAACCTCTCGAGGCCCAGGGACGGGACCGCCTGCTTGAAGGCTTGCCCGGCCAGACGCTGGCACAGAAGCGCGACCGAGCGTTCATCCTATTTCTGCTCTCAACCGGTTGCCGAATCTCGGAAACCCTGCAGCTCGATCGCTCCGACTGGCACCCGCAACGGATGTCGGTTATCGGCAAGGGAAACAAAGAACGCCCCGTGACGATTACGGAACGCGCGCAGAACGCCGTGGAGG